>JAPLNQ010000176.1 GCA_026401075.1 Planctomycetia bacterium | reverse complement strand
TTCGACACGCTCGCCTCGTGGCCGATAGAAACATCCTGCTCCTCGATCTCGATGTAGGGGTAGGTGTCGCTGCGGCTTTTGTCGTCGAGGATCAGGGCGTCGCAGACCACGCTCGACCGGCTCTTGCGGGCACCCGGCTCCACGCGAACAAGGCCGCGATAGCTGGCCCGGCCGCCGTTCTTGGAGATGCTCTTGGAGACGATCCGGCCCGACGTGTTGGGGGCGGCGTGCACGAGTTTCGCACCGGCGTCCTGATGCTGGCCCGCCGATGCGAAGGCGATCGAGAGGATCTCGCCGCGGGCACCAGGCTCCATCATGTAGACGGCCGGATATTTCATCGTCAGGTGGCTGCCGAGGTTGCCGTCGATCCACTCCATCATCGCCCCCTCGTAGGCCATGGCCCGCTTGGTGACGAGGTTGTAGATGTTGTTGGCCCAGTTCTGGATCGTGGTGTAGCGGCAGCGGCCATGCTTCTTGACGACGATCTCGACCACTGCGGAGTGGAGGCTCTCGGTGGAATACATCGGCGCGGTGCAGCCCTCGACGTAGTGCACCTGGGCGCCCTCGTCGACGATGATCAGCGTCCGCTCGAATTGCCCCATGCTCTCGGCGTTGATCCGGAAGTAGGCCTGCAGCGGGAACTCGATCTTCACACCCTTCGGTACGTAGATGAACGAGCCACCCGACCAGACGGCCGAATTGAGAGCGGCGAACTTGTTGTCGGTGGGCGGGATGATCCGGCCGAAATACTCGCGGAGCAGGTCAGGGTGCTCACGGACGGCGGTGTCGGTGTCGGTGAAGATGACGCCCTGCTTCGACAGGTCTTCCTGCAGCGAGCCGTAGACCACCTCGCTCTCGAACTGCGCCTTCACGCCCGAGAGAAACTTCCGCTCGGCTTCGGGGATGCCGAGACGGTCGAAGGTCTTCTTGATGGCATCGGGAACTTCTTCCCAGGTCTTGCCCTGCTGCTCGGCGGGCTTCAGATAGTAGAAGATGTCCTGGAAGTTGACGGCGATATCGCCGCCCCAGTGGGGCATCGGCTTGGAGTTGAAGATCTCGAGCGACTTGAGCCGGAAGTCGCGCATCCAGGCCGGTTCGCGCTTCATCTCCGAGATCTGCGAAACGATGTCGGCATCGATGCCGCGGCGCGCCTTGAAGACGGCCGGCGAGTCGGTGCGGAAGTCGTACTTGTTGATCTCGCCGATGGCGGCGCCCGTGCCGATCGCGATCGTGCTCGAGTCGACAGAGGGCTGGTTGAGTACGGTGGCCATGGTGGGCTCCTGCTGGTGTCGGACGGTGGTGTCAGGCGGTGACGGGGTGGGTGGCGTGGGGTGAGTCGCTGCCGAGGGCATCCTGCATCGACTGCTCCGCGGCGGCCGCCTCGGGATAGGCCGCACGGATCCGCTCGTAGCCCCTCTTGTGTAGTTCGGCGGCAAGCTCCGGTCCGCCAGATTCGACGATCTTGCCACCGAGCATCACGTGCGTGCGGAGCGGAATGTTGTGCTCGAGCAGCTGTTCGTGATGCGTGATGATGAGGATGCCCATCTCGGCGCCACCGATGCGGGCGATGCTCTGGCTGGCGAGCCGGACGGCGTCGGCGTCGAGGCCACTGTCAGTCTCGTCGAGGATCGCAAACTTGGGGCGGAGCATAGCGAGCTGGAGAATCTCGGCCCGCTTCATCTCGCCGCCGGAGAATCCGTCGTTGACGTACCGTCGGGCGAATTCCGTGTCGATCGAAAGATCGGCCATCTTCGCCTTGAGTTCGTTGCGGAAGTCCCGCATCGGCATCAGCTCCTGACCCTCTTTGCGATCGGGATTGCGGACGTTGGTCACCGCATGCCGCAGAAAGTCGGCCAGCCGCACACCAGGGATCGACATCGGCCGTTGGAAGGCGAGAAAGACACCGGCGCGGGCCCGTTGATCGGGCTCCATCGCGAGCAGGTCGTGCCGGGTGCCATCGGCCTCCACCAGTTCGATCGAACCGGCCGTGACTTCATAGGACGGGTGGCCCATGATGCAGTAGCCCAGCGTGCTCTTGCCGGAGCCGTTCGGGCCCATTAACGCATGGATCTCTCCACGGCCGATTTCGAGATCGACGCCCTTGAGAATCTCCTGGCCGTCAACCGCGGCATGCAGTCCGGAGATAACGAGTTTTTCCTGCGTGTGGGCGGTCATCAGTTTTCCTTTTCCGTTGGCTTCTGGGGGAATGCCGCTCAGGACTGCACCTTCTGGTGGTCGTACACGAGGCTGCCATCGGCCACCGGCGACACCACATAGCCCGAGTGGTGCGGCACCGGCAGTTCGTCATCGACCTTGCCCGTGCTGCCTGTCCGCTTGGCGATCCGCTGTCCTTGAATCTTGTCCTGAATCCGCATCAGCCCCTCCAGCAGGCTTTCCGGACGCGGCGGGCAGCCAGGCACATAGACGTCCACCGGCACGACCAGGTCGACGCCCTTCACCACGTGGTAGCCCCATTTGAAGTAGGGGCCGCCGCCGGTGGTGCAGGCGCCCATGGCGATCACGTATTTCGGATCGGGCATGAGGTTGTAAAGACGCCGCACGCGGCTGGCCATTTTGTAGGTGACGGTACCGGCCACAATCATCAGGTCTGCCTGACGGGGCGAGGCCCGAAAGGCACCGGCACCGAAGCGGTCGAGGTCATAGCGACTGGCGCCGGCCGCCATCATTTCGATCGCACAACAGGCGAGACCGAACGTCATCGGCCAGATGCTTGACTGCCGGGCCCAGTTGATGGCCTGCTCGACCGTCGTGAGGACCATATTTTCCTCAAAACGCCCCTCGATCCAGGGTGTCTGGTTGACCAGTGGCTGTGTCATGAGGGCTCCGCTTATCAAGTGTGCGTGTGATGGTGTTGGTGGCAAAAATCTTCAGCATTCGATGCTTCAGTCGGGCTTGATGCAAGTGGCACCACTCGCCGACTGAGCTCTTTCATCTGCGGGCGACGTCTCGTCGTTGGAGCCCGCGGTAAATCGGCAGCAAGGGGCACCGTCGAGCCGGCATTCCGACAGTCGCACGGCCGAGCCGACAAGATCCTGGAGCATCACCCGTTCGGCCGCGCAGATGCCGCGGTCCTGCGCGGCTAGTTCGGGGTAGGGACAGGCGTAGCTGGTGAGCACCTGGAGGCCACCGTTCGAGGGGTCTGAGGAGGGCTCCACGCCACAGGAAATGCGGCGTTCCTGAAGGATTTTGGCCGTGCTTTCCAGCCGCTGCCGCGGCGTGGTGCCGGACACCTGGTCGCGATACATTCCAGCCATCGCGGAGCCGATCCGTGAGATTAGGCCCTGGCGGACGGCCGGTTCGCGGACACTGCGGATCTCCCGCCAGAGCACCAGCGCCAGATCGCGGAAATTGTCGCCGCCGGTCCGCAGGCCTTTTTCAGTCAGGTTGTAGACATGCGATGGCCGGCCCCGCAGGCGGTTGCCGCCGGACTCCCCAGTGGCGGAAAGCCCTCCGGAAACGGTGGTGCGGCCGACCAGACCGGCCCGCATCAGCCGGTCGAGCCGCTGGCGGACCGCGGTCGCCGTCACGCCCAGCCGCTTGGCGAGATCGCCGACGCCGAGCCTGTTATCCACCCGGAGCAGTTCGATCACGGCTGCATCGGTGGCACGGTACTCGGCGGGGGTGGGATGGCTGGTCATACGCCTATTCTACGGGCTCACTGATTTTTGACAAGCTGTCTTGCGAATAATCGATCGCGCTCCGGGCGTGGATGCACGTTCCCACGATCCCATCGCTGACGCTCCGGGCTTTTATGAACGTTCCCGTAAAAGCCCCCGGCGGAAGCCGGGGGACACCGGGTTTGAACACCACCCAACGTGCTATGCAGACCCGGTAACGCCCAACGGCCCGGTGTCCCCGGACTTCCGTCCGGAGCTTCTTGTCAAACGTTCGCTAGTCACCGGCGGGCGGCTGTTTGGGGAAGCTCGTCTTCATGGTGTCGAGGAACTCCTCGCGGGTGGTCACCCGCGAGACCTTCCCGCGGAAGTCGCGGGCACCCGGCAGGCCCTGCGCATACGCGCAGGCGAATTTCCGCATCAGCAGCGTGCCCCGCTCGACGCCGAACCGCTGGCAGACCAGGTCGTAGTGGTGGAGCACCAGTTCACGCTGCTCATCGAGTGTGGGATCGGGCGGCATCGGCTCGCCCCGCAGGAGCGCCGCCACCTGGGCAAAGATCCACGGTCGCGCGAGCGCCTCCCGGGCGATCATCACGCCATCGACACCGCTCTCGCGGAGCCGGGCAACGGCGGTTTCGGCGGAGTCGATATCGCCGTTACCCACGACCGGCATTCGCGACACGCTCCGCTTCACCTCCGCGATCGCCTCCCAATCGGCCCTGCCGGTAAAGAACTGCGATGCCACGCGGCCGTGCACCGTCAGGCAGGAAGCCCCGGCTTCCTCGATCCGCTGCGCCACCTCGATGGCGGTGCGGCATGTGTCGGCGCAGCCGAGGCGGATCTTCGCCGTGACAGGCACCCCGTCACACGCCTCGACCACGCGCCGCACGATCGTGCCGACGCGGTCGGGATCCCGCAGCAGCCACGACCCGCTGTGGGCCTTCTCCGTCACCTGGCGAACAGGGCAGCCAAAATTGAGGTCGACGACGCTGACGAGAAACTCCTTGGCGAGCCGACGGCCGACCTGTGCAAGATTATCGGGATCGTTGTCCCACATCTGCACCGCCAGCGGCCGCGGCTCCTCCCGCACGCCCCAGAGCCGGTCGGGATGCTCGCCGCGGTGCGTCTCCATCCAGGTGGCGCTGCGGGCGGCGATCATCTCGGTGGCCAGCAGGCCTGCTCCGCCGTACTCGCGGACCACCTGACGATAGGCGTAGTTCGTGTAGCCCGCCATTGGCGCCTGCAGTACCGGCGGGTCGACAACCACCGAGCCGATGGTGAGCGGCGCGACCGTGCCACGAGGGCCTGTGGGGGCGGCGGTGGTGGCGGGCATGGCGTGTCGATCAGGAGGCGATCACGCGGGACACGACCCGCGCAGGATGACCTTCAGCTTACTCGACGCGGCCCTGCCGACACGGAGCGGCTGCTCGACGCCGTGAAAAGAGACGAGCACCTCATTTCGTAGCGGCGATGTGATCGATTTGATTTTCGCGATTTGAATCAGGTGGGCACGGCCGATCCGCACGAATTTCTGCTCTGGAAGCAACGCGGTCCATTCGGTGAGCGTCCGCTTGAGGGTGCGGCGTTCGCGGCCCGGCAGTTGCACGACCGAGTAGTTCTGCAGCGACTCGACCCAGATCACGTCGTTCACCGGCACGAGATCACTCGACTTCCGCCCGCCCGATCGTTGGGCGGGGATCGACACGCGGTCGAAAGACGTCCGCAGCGCGGGTGACGACTCTTTTTCCGCGTCAGCCGACGGTTCGCTCGAGCGGGAGAAAAGCCGGTCGAGCCGGCGCAATGTCTCCTGCAACCGCTCCTCGCGGACCGGCTTGAGCAGATAGTCGATGGCTCCGAACTCGAAAGCCGCCATCGCGAAATCGGGCTGGTCGGAGACGACCACGAGCGCCCGGTCCGCGACGAGTCGCTGGGCCATCGTGAAGCCCTCGCGGCTCGCCATCGCCACGTCGAGGAAGACCACGTCGGGGCAGTGCTTCTTCGCCTGGGCAATCGCCGTGGCGATCGTGCTGGCCGTACATCCGACCGCGATTTGGGGATGATGCTTGAACACCGCCTTGAGATGGCGAACGGACGCCGCATCGGCATCGACGATCAGCGCCGACAGGGTATGAATCGCTTCGTTGTGAAGCCGTGGCACGATCATAATGGTGGGCGTTTGTGGGGGGGGCGGCGCAGGACAGCCGCCCTTTCGACGATACACACGGACTGCAAAAAACCAAAACTTTGGTTCTTAATTTGCAGAAAAGCCACGGTTCGAGCGGCTTAGCAGCAGGGAACCGGGGCTTCAGACGGGGCTTCAGACGGGGCTTCAGACGGGGCTTCAGACGGGGCTTCAGTTGGCCGCGGGCACGGGGGAAGGCGGCGCGGGGGCCGCCTGCTGTGGAGCCGCTGCCGGCTGGGGACGCCACTGAATCGGCGCGCCGATCAACATCGAGACAAAGCGGTCGTCGGGGACCGACAGATCGGCGACGTTCATCGCGTATTCGGCGATGTCGAGATTGTAGGCCCGCATCACCTTCACGAACTCCCGCTGCTGGCTGGTGACTGCGGCATGGGCGGCGGTCACGGCCTCGATCGGCCGCTGGCCCTTGGCGTGGTCGGTCTCCGCCATCTGCATCGCCTTCTGGGCTGCCACCACGGCCGCGGCGCGGGCCTCGAGGGCCTCGTGCTTCGAGGGCAGCATGCGCACGATCGCCCGGATGCGGCCTGTGGCCGGGCGAGTCGCGAAGATCGTCTCGAAATGCGTCTGGTAGGGGCCTGCCAGCGGCCGGTCGACGGGCCAGGGCAGGGGATCGCCGGCTGGCAGTCGGACGAGATCGACGAGTTCCTGCTGGGCGGCGACGAGTTCTGCGCGGGAGTCGGCCAGATCAGCCCGGGCGGCGGCCAGGGCCACGTCGAGCACGGCCCGGTCATGGGGATCGCCACCGGGGGCAATCAGCTCCAGCCGCTCGAGCGCTTCGGTGCTCCAGCGGAGCATCGCGAATCCGGCCGACACCTTCCAATACGCTTGCGAGATCCAAAGCCGCCGCGTGCGGTCTCCCGAACGCTCGAGCGCCTCCACCAACGGCAACGGACGGGCATACGCGGTCGCGAGACTCGTGCTCGCAGATCGGGGCGATGCCGGGGCGGTGCCGCCGCCTGGGTCGCCGCGGAGGCCCGCTTCGAGCGGCTCGAGCGCAGTCGACAAAACGTCGGTGGCGACACTGGCGTCGGCGGGGTCGCCACGGCCGGCCGCGGGCGGTGCCGCCACGACGGAGACCGTGCCATCTGCCGCCGGCTCGCGCGCGGCCGGTTCCGCGGCGGAGGTCAGGATCGCCGGCGTGAAGAGGATCGCCAGAGGCAGGATGCAGCAGAGCAGTCGCGGGTTCATGCCGTCATCATACCGGCAGATCGGGCCACCGCACGGCGCGGACCGCGACGTGTCGTCACGACGCGGCGTCAAGATACGGGTCTTGGCTCATCTGGATATGGGCCTCCGCACGCTGCCGTTCCACATATTCAAGCAGACGCCGCTGCCGCACGTGCCGGGCTTCGATCCGTTGCTGCGCCCGCCGAAACACCGCCAGCACAGGCTCCGGATTGCCGCCCAGACGGTCGGCGAGTCGCGCCACGGTGCGGCGGGCGCGGGCCGGCCCGTAGCCCTGGATCAGGATGTCATCGTCGAGTGACACGTACTGCCGCCAGGTGCCGGGATCGCCCTGCCGGCCACAGCGGCCGACGAGCTGGCGGTCGATCCGCGCCGAGTCATGGAGTTCGGTGCAGATCACGTGCAGGCCGCCGAGGTCACTCACCCCCTCGCCCAGCTTGATGTCGGTGCCGCGACCGGCCATGTTCGTGGAGACCGTGATCTGGCCCAGCTGGCCCGCCTGCGCTACGATCTCGGCTTCCTTCTCGATATGCCGTGCGTTGAGCACGGTGTATGGTAGCCCTGCCGCCTCCAGCAGTTGCGACAGTTCCTCCGACTTGTCGATCGACCGCGTGCCGATCAGCACGGGTCTGCCGAGGGCGTGCATCTCCTTCGTCTCGGTGACGATCCGTGCAAATTTCTCGGCCTGATTCACGCAGACCACCGGCGCGAGTCGTTGGCGGATCGCCGGCCGGTTGGTGGGCACCACGGCCACCGCCACGTCGTAGGTCCGCGCGAGCTCGGCGGCACTGGTCGCGATCGTGCCGGTCATCCCCGCCAGGTGCGGCCAGCGGGCGAACAGATTCTGGAGTGTGACCCTCGCCGCATGCCCGGACGGCACGGTGATTTCGATCTGTTCCTGCGATTCGACAGCCTGATGGAGGCCATCCCGCCAGTTGCGGCCCTCGGCGGCGCGCCCGGTCGATTCGTCGATGATCACGACCTTGCCGTCACGGACGACATACTGCCGGTCGCGGATGAAGAAGCGCCGCGCCCGCGCCGCCCGTTCGACGGCATCGTAGATCGCCAGCAGGCTCGTCGACTCGATCGCATCGGGACGCTTCATGGCCCGCACGCGGCTGCGGCCGCGGCCGAGCAGTTCGCAGGTCTGCTTCTGGGGCTCGACCTCGAAATCCTCGTCGGGCTGGAGCTCCAGGGCCGCCTGCGCGGCGAAGCGGAAGAGCGCCTGCTCGGCGGCCTGGGCCTCGCCGGGGGGCGACGCGATGATCAGCGGTGTGCGCGCGTCGTCGATGAGCACGTTGTCGGCCTCGTCGACCAGCGCAAACCAATACGGCCTCTGCAGGAGCTTGGAGGCGCTGCCTGGCGTTTTGCCGGTGAGCATGCCGCCCAGGTCGCCGCGGCCTTCGGAGATCTCGCGGTTCATCAGGCGATCTTTGAGGAAGTCGAAGCCAAACTCGCCCGCCGTGCCGTAGGTGACATCGCAGGCGTAGGCCTTGCGCCGTGCGTCGAAATCCTGCTGCGACTGCACGATGCCCACGCTCAGGCCGAGGGCCTCGTAGATCGGTGTCATCCACTCGGCGTCGCGTTTGGCGAGGTAGTCGTTGACCGTGGCAAGATTGGCCCCGCGGCCGGAGAGCGAGTAGAGCACCAGTGGCAGCGTGGCCACGAGCGTCTTTCCTTCGCCCGTCTGCATCTCGACGATGGCACCGTGCACCAGCGCGATGCCCGCGAGCAGCTGCACGTCGTAATGCCGCATGCCGAGTCGCCGTCGGCCCGCCTCGCGAGTGGCGGCGAAGCTCTCGATCAGGAGCGAATCGGCCGGTTCGCCCGCGCGGGCCCGGTAGGAGAGCGATCGGCCGAGCCGCTTGAGGGCCAGGTCGTTGAGCGACTCCATCTCGGGGGCGAGCGACTCGATGCGGGAGACCATCCGCCAGGTGGAGGCATTGATGGCGGGGCGGGTGCCGATGCCGAGTCGCGGGGCTATGCCGTCGAGCCAGTCAAACATGAATCGCCGCACTTTCGCCGAATGCCTGCCGTCCACGAGGACTCAAGGGCAAGTATCCACGGCACCCCCACGATGGGCAAGGCTTCGGTGGGCCGCGGTTCGGGGCT
>JAPLNQ010000037.1 GCA_026401075.1 Planctomycetia bacterium | reverse complement strand
GTACGCTTTTCTCCGTCCGCCGCAGGTTTCCGCACGGCAGCCATGGCAGCCATGGCAACCCTCGTCACCCCTGGTGTCGCACGCATGTTTTCCACGGGATCGGTGACTCTCCGCAAAACACTGCTTGCCGCCGGTGCGCTCGCGGTCGTGCTGGCGCCGTCGGACGCGGCCTTCGCACAGGAATGGGCCACGAAGATGTTCTCCAGCACGAGCCATAACTTCGGCACGGTGGCCAAGGGATCGAAGACGGAATACCGCTTCGTGTTCCGCAACATCTACAAGGAACCCCTGCACGTCGTCGGCGTGCGGACCAGCTGCGGCTGCACGTCGCCCGAGGTCACCGTTCGCGACCTCAAGACGCACGAGACCGGCGAGGTCGTCGCCAAGTTCAACACGCGGACGTTCCTCGGCCAGCACGGGGCCACGCTCACCGTCACGTTCGACAAGCCGTACTTCGCCGAGGTGCAACTGCGGGTAGCCGGAAACATCCGCGGCGATGTGACCTTCGACCCGCCGTTTGTCGATCTGGGCAATGTCGACCTCGGCAAGGGGGCCGAGCGATCGGTCCGCGTGACCCACGTCGGCAGCACGCCCTGGGAGATCAAGGACGTGCGGAGTGCCAACGCGAATTTCGAGGTCTCGCTGTCGAAACCGACGCACGGCCCGAGCCAGTCCGCCTATGACCTGACGGTTCGGCTCAAACCAGAAGCCGCCGCGGGCTATGTCAATGGTCAGCTGATCCTCGTCACCAACGATCCTCGCGCCGCCCAGATTCCCATGGACGTCGAAGGCCGGATCGTGGCGGAGGTCACGGTGAGCCCGCAACTCCTGGCGCTCGGCACCGTGCAGCCCGGGGCGAGCGTGACGAAGAACATCGTCGTGCGTGCCAACCGTCCCTTCTGCGTGACCGGCGTGACCTGCTCCGATGGGTGTCTCACCTGTGAGCCGAAGACGACCGCCGCCACCGTGCACATCCTGCCCGTGACGTTCGCCGCCGGCACCATGTCGGGCAAGGTGGAACGGCAGCTGAAGATCGCGACCGATCTCGGCGAAGGGGCCGTGCCCGTCGTGACCGTGCAGGCCACGGTGGAGCAGCCCGCGGGCGTGGTCGGCCAGTCGGCGAGCATCCAGTAAGGGTGGCCGACCGGCGTGCCTGTCGTGGCAGCAAGTTTTCAACTTGCTGAATGGACAAGATAAGATCCTGTCCCCGCTGAAAGGTACGCGTAACGTCAACGGTCGCCGATCGGCCGGTAGTCTCGGGCCGCTGGTCCGCTGTAGAGCGACAGTGGCCGGATCAGCCGGTTGTCGCCGATCTGCTCGATGATGTGGGCCGTCCACCCGCTCATCCGTGCCACGACGAAAATCGGCGTGAATACCTGCACCGGCAGCCCGAGGGCGTGGTAGACGCGGGCCGCCGGCCAGTCGAGGTTGGGCTTCAGGCTCTTCGCATCGAGCATGAGCCGTTCGACCCGCTCGGCCAGATCCTCGATCGCCTCGCCATCCGTGCCCCGCACCATCTCGCGGCACATCCTGCCGAGCAGCTTCGCGCGGACGTCGCCATCCTTGTAGACGCGGTGTCCAAAGCCCATCACCACTTTTTTTGCGGCGAACTGCTCGTGCACCCACGCATCAGCCCGGTCGGCCGAGCCGATGTGCGTGAGCACCTCCAGCACCTTCTCGTTGGCGCCGCCGTGCAGTGGGCCCTTGAGCGCCCCGATCGCGGCCGTGATGCCTGAATGCATGTCGGAACCGGTGGAGACGACCGTGCGGGCCGTGAATGTGGAGGCATTGAATTCGTGCTCCGCGTAGAGCACGAGCGTGGTGCCGAAGATGGCGACATGCTCCTTCGGCGGCGTGTGGCCGGTGAGCCGCTCGAGCAACGCCTTGGCGATGGAACCGTCCGGCCAGGCGGCGATGCGGCGGCCCGCGGCGAGATCCATCCAGGCGGCCAGGATCGCCGGCACCTGGCCCAGCAGCTTTTCGGCCTGGGCAAGCAGCTGCTCCCGGGAGCCGGGCAGGTTGTCCTGTTCGACCTGGCCGAGCATGCTGACGCCGGTCCGCAGGGCATCCATCGGCGAGGCGTGGGGAGCGGAGACGGCGAGCCGATGAAGCGCGTCGCTCACGGTGGGATCGAGCGATCGGGCCGCCTCGCTCACGCGGCTGGTAAACGCCACCAATTCCGCCGCCGTGGGCAGTTCGCCGTAGAGCAGCAGGTAGGCCACCTCCTCGAAGTTGCCTGCCAGAGCCAGCGGCTCGATCGAGTAGCCGCGGTAACGGAGATCACCGTCGAGCGAGCAGATCGCCGTGCGGCCGGCGACGATGCCGGCCAGGCCGCGGGCAAATTCATTGGCGGCTGCTTGGGACGAAGCTGGCGGGGACGAAGATGCGGTCATGAGGGAGTGCCTCCGGAGTGTTTTGCCAGCCAAGCCTCGGGGTGGGCCGGATCGTAGTCGAGCAGGTCGTAGAGTTCCTCGCGAGTCTGCATCAGGTCGAGCAGATTTTCCTGTGTCCCTTCGTCGGCGATCATGCCGAGCCCAGCCTCCATCGCCTTCATGGCAATCCGCATCAGCGTGACGGGATAGAGCGCGGCGGAAAAGCCCATCGCGGAGAGATCCTCGAGCGCCACCAGCGGGCTGACGCCAAACTCCGTCATGTTGGCCAAGAGCGGCGTGTTCAGCGACGCGAATTCGTCGCCGACCTGCCGGAACTCGTCCCGCGACCGCAGGGCTTCGGGGAAGAGCCAGTCGGCGCCGGCATCGCGGTAGGCATGCATCCGTCGCAGGCAGTCGTCGAGGCTGGTCACGCCCCGGGCATCGGTCCGTCCGATGATCACAGTCGAGGGATCCCGCCGGGCGGCGGCCGCCGCGGCGATCTTCTCGCACATCTCCGCCTCGGTGACGAGCTGCTTGCCGGCCAGATGGCCGCACCGCTTGGCCGACTGCTGGTCTTCCAGTTGGATCGCCGCCGCCCCGGCCGCTTCAAGCTTCAGCACGCAGTCAGCGACGTCGTCGGGACTGCCAAATCCCGTGTCGGCATCGACCACCAGTGGGATCGCGACCGAGCCAGCGAGCACGCGGGTCTGTTCCACGAGTTGCTCGAGCGTGAACAGGCCGATGTCGGGGATGCCGAGTGACCCCGCCGAGAAGGCGGCACCCGAGAGATAGATCGCTCCAAAACCCTCACGCTCGACGAGTTTGGCCGCGAGCGCGAAGGGCGCGCCGACGATCGCGATCGTCGATTCCTTGACCGCCTCCCGCAGGATGCTGCCGCGGCCGGAAGGGATCGGACGGGGCGAGGAGGGAGTCGTCATCGGATTGTCTGTATTCTATGGGCTAGTCGTGGGCTGGTCGAAGTGCCGCGAGTGGCGATTGAGGTTATAGGGACGGACGATGGCCCGGGAAAGCGACAGCACAAACGCGGCAGGGACGCATGCCTCGGAGGCTTCGTGGGGCGGCTGGGCACGCGCCGGGATTGAAGTGCTGGCGATCCTCGCGGTCTTCGCGGCCGCCGGGGCCTGGCCCGTGCCCGATGTCAACGAGACGGCTTACCTCACGAAGGCACGGCACTTCACCGACCCGGCCTGGTGCCAGGGGGATTTTTTCCTCGAGAGCCCCGATGCCCACGGTGTGTTCTACCTGCTCATGGGGCCGATCGCGGCAGTGGTCTCGCTCGAGCAGGCGGCATGGATCGGCCGGTGGCTCGGCTGGCTGGCGCTGGCCTGTGGATTCAGGTGGGCGACGCTGCCGCTGCTGGCCGGCACGTTGCCGAAGATCCTCGCGGCGGCCCTCTTCTCGCTGGCACTGCGGCACACGACCGCGGCCGGCGAATGGGTGATCGGCGGCTGCGAGTCGAAGGTCTTTGCCTGGGCGCTTGTGCTCGCGGCGGTCGGCGAAATTGGGCGAGGCCGATTGGACTGGGCGTGGCTGGCGCTGGGAGCGGCCACGGCACTGCACCCGATCGTGGGCGGCTGGGGGCTCGTGGCACTCATCATGAGCTGGTGCGGTGGCTTTTTGACGCACCGATCGAACGGCGACTTTGGCAGTCCGCCCGCAGTGTCGAAGAACGCGCCGCTCGCGAGCGTCGTGCTCGTGTCAGCCGGTCTGCTGCTCGCCGCCGCCGGTGTCGTGCCGGCGCTTGGCCTCTCGGCCGGTGCCGATGCGGCCATGCGGGCCGCGGCCGCGAAGATTCATGTCGTCGAACGGCTTTCCCATCACCTGCTGATCCGGACGTTTGCCGATGGCATGGTGGCCCGGCATCTGCTCGCGATCCTGCTCTGGTGGCTTGTGCGTGGGCGGCGGCCGGCAGCGTCGCCGCCGGAACAGGCCGCCCGCACGCGGGTCGATCGGTTCATCCTGGCATCGCTCGTGATCTCGCTGGCGGGTGTGGCCATCTCGCTGCTGGAGCCCTTCGCAGCGAATGCGGCCTACAGCCTGCTGCGGTTTTATTGGTTTCGGCTGGCCGACGTGCTCGTGCCGTTCGGGCTGGCCACGGCCGCGGCGGCCGTGCTCATGAACGATTCCGCGATCGGCGTGCTGTTGCCAGCCCGGCCAGCCGTCACTCGTGCGGCCGTGGCGGTGCTCCTCTGCCTCGATCTTGCCCACGAAAGCCGGCACTGGCCGCTCCCCGGCCGCACGGGACTCATGGCCCGCAGCGACACGAAGGTCGATGCGGCCGCGTGGCGGAATATCTGCGAGTGGGTCGCGCACAACACTCCGGCTGATGCCTGCTTCCTCACGCCCCGCGGCGCGGCGAGCTTCACCTGGTGGACCGGCCGCCGCGAGGTCGTGGGCTGGAAGAGCAGCCCGCAGGATGCCCGGTCGCTCGTCGAGTGGCGAAAGCGGTTTGTCGACTGCTTTTCACGCGACGGTAGTTTCGCAAACATGGAGCGGTCGACGGCGGCGCTCGGGCCAGACCGGCTGCGACGCGCAGCGGAGAAGTATGACGCCACCCATGCGATCATCCCGCCCGACGTGCCGGGCGTGGACACGCTGCCGTTCGAACGTCTCCATGCCAACCGCGGCTACGCGGTCTATCGGTTGAAGTGACAACGAGAGCCACGCCATGACCGCATCATCCCGCATCGAGGCCGTTGCCTTCGACCTCGATGGTCTGCTTGTCAACACGGAAGAGCTTTACCAGCACGTGGGCACGGAGTTGTTGCGGCGGCGGGGCCACTCGTTCGAGCCCGACCTGCTCGATGCGATGATGGGTCGGCCTCAGCAGGTGAGCTTGAAGATCATGATCGAGTGGCACGGCCTCACCGACACGATCGAGATGCTGGCCACTGAGACCGGCGAGATCTTCGTGTCGCTGCTCGACACGGAATTACGGACCATGCCGGGAGCCCTGGAGCTGCTTGATCTGCTCGACGCGCGTGGGATTGCCCGCGGAGTGGCCACGAGCAGCGGCCCTGATTTCGCCCACGATGTTTTGGGTCGAATGGGGATTCGGGATCGGTTTGCGTTCGTGTTGACCAGCGCCGACGTGACGCATGGCAAACCGCATCCGGAGATTTATCAGACGGCGGCACAGCGGCTGGCCGTCGATCCCGGAGCGATGCTCGTGCTCGAGGATTCGCAGGCAGGATGCAAGGCGGCCGTGGCGGCGGGGGCGGTCGCTGTGGCGGTTCCGGGCGGCCACAGCCGACGGCACGATTTCACCGGGGCCGTGTTCGTGGCCGAGACGCTTGCCGATCCGCGGATCGAGGCGTTGCTGGCAGGGTGGGACGCACAGTGCGAATAGAAGCCCCTGGCGGAAGCCGGGGGACACCGGGTCCGCGTCAGATCCCGGCTGCCATATCAGCTACAGGTCGACGCCCAGTTGATCCGCCTGCAGCCGCAGGGCCCGCTCGAAGGCCGGGAAGGGATAGTTGGTCCGGCGCCGCAGGGCCCACATGAAGGTGGAATCGACCAGCTTGCGGGGCAGTTTTCCGGCGTTGACGAGCCGGGCCACCTCGCCGATGAATTCCGTCTCCTTGGGCCGGCGGGCCTTGAGACCAGTCTTGAGCTGATCTTCGAGCGAGATCACTTCGGCACCGCCGACGGGCTCCTCCGCGCGGCCCCATGTGCCCGGCAGGCCAGAGAGAGCGAGCGTCATCACCAAAAACACTGCGGGGCTGCGACGGGTTCGCATGGGCTGTGTTCGCATGGGTAGGCGGCTCCGGTTCGGGGGCCAAGACAGCTGAAACAGAGAGCTGCGCGCCGAGGACAAATAGGCTCCCCTCCGAATCCCGTCAACGGCGAATCTCAGCAGAGTGGCGAACTGGAGCGTTTGGGCGAGGCGGCCCTGAGGAGCCCGAGGTCGAAGGCACGGGAGACGGCCTGCGTGCGGTCGATCACGGCGAGCTTCTCGATCACGGCTGCCACGTGGGCCTTGGCCGTTCGCGTTGAGATGCCGAGCAGCCGGCCGATGTCGTTGTTGGTGAAGCCTTCCCGCATGAGGCCGAGCACCTCGATCTCGCGGGGCGAGAGGAGTCCATCGCCGGGACGATCCGCCGCCTGGAGGGCACGGATGTCGCTGCCGATCGGCCGACCACCGGCATGGGCCTCGCGGATCGCGGCCACGAGTTCCTCATGTTCGACATTTTTCGTGATGTAGCCGCAGGCGCCGGCCTTCAACGCCTGGGCAACATCCTCGGCAGCTTCCGACGACGTCAGCATGACCACGCGGGCGTCGGCCGACAGCTGCCGGATCTGCCGCAGGGTCTCGATGCCGTCGATGCCGTGCATTGTGATGTCGAGCAGGCAGACGTCTGGACGCAGCTGAGACCAGAGCGTCACTCCCCGTTCGCCATCACTGGCCTGGCCAACGACGCTGAAACCGGGCTCCGAGTTGAGCAGATTGGCCAGGCCCGCCCGCATTACCGGATGGTCGTCGACGAGCAGGAGGCGGATAGTGATTGGCATGGCACGCGTGAATTGGATGCTTGGCCGTTCAGCCTAGCATCAAGGAACGATCGTCGCCGTGGCGAGGCCATCGCCGGTGGTGGGAGTAGGCACGTCCTCGAAGCGATTGGCCCGCAGCAGCACGCCGCTAGCGGGCCGCCTGATGTGCACGCCCACATCGGCGTGTTCAACCGCATTGTGCTCGACCAGAGCTCCGTGGAGGTTGCCAGCGATCGAGATCGAGGCATTGTTCCGGCACGCGTTTCGGCGGAAGAGCACGTCGCGGATGCTCCGCCCCTTGCCGTCACCGGGCTGTCCTGCTGCCGCGGTGCCGAAGCCGCCTGTGCGGTGGCCGTAGGCGTTGCCCTCCAGGATCGTGTTGTCGAGGAACTGGCAATACCAGCTGGGCTGCTGGCCCCAGTCGTGCGGGTCGAGCCCCCAGACCAGAAAGCTGTCCATCCTTCGGGCTGTGTTTTCCGCCACGATGCATTCGTGCCCGCTGCCGTAGATCTGGAACGGACCACCGTCTTCGCACGCATTGCCGATGAAGAGGCTGCGACCGCGGAAGGGCACGATCGAGATTTTCGACGCGGCGTCGGGCGCGACCGTCCAGGGCCGGTCGATCTCCCAGTCGCGGCCCTGATGGCCGGTGACAATCCTGTACTGCCCGACTCCTTTTCCTTCGAGGATCATCACGGCGGCGCCGGCCCAGTTCTGGTGCGGCTTGGGCGCATAGTCCTTGAAGGTCGGGTCGGCGGCGAGCGTGATCCGGTTGCCATCCACGGCGGCCAGCGTGCCCATGTAAGCGCCGCCGCCGGCGTCGAGCGTCATCATCTCGCGGTCGGCGCCGAACATCCGCCGCAGCGTGTTCTTTGCAAAATAGAGATTCGTGCAGGCGTTGGACCAGAAGGTTCCGATGTCGTTGCCGATGGCCGTGAGGTCAAAACCCTCGACGGTGTTGTTCTCGAAGACCAGTTCACGGCTCGACTCGATCCGATAGCCGCGGCCGCCGTAGAGGAACGTGTTGCCGACCACGCGCCCCTGGCGGGTGTCTCGCACGAACAGGGCGATGTCGCTGGCCAGCACGTCGCAGTCGCGGATCTCGAAGTTCTTTCCGTGCACGGCGATGCCGGCGCCGATGTCGCGGTTGCTCTTCGGCCCCGAGCGGTCACGAAATGGCTCGCCCGGCCGTTCGATCATGAAGTAGCAGTTCGCCCGGATGCGGACGTTGCGGACGAAGGCGCCATCAGACTTCGGCTCGATCAAGATCACTGTGCGGTGGTTTTGACAATAGAGCGACAGGTTTTCGAGGCCGAAGTTGTTGCCGCGGATGAGGTGGAGCGGCGGCGTCTCGAAATCGGGCCAGAAAATGTTCACCAGTTCCTTGGACTCGCCGGAGAGCACGACGCCGTCGGGAATTTCGAGCGGCTTCGAGAGCCCGTAGCGGCCGCGGGGCAGAGAGACGACGCCGCCGCCGTTTTCCTTGGCCTTGGCGATCGCCGCGAGGATCGCCTCTTCGGGCTTGGGGCCGAAGTCGCGGACGTTGAAGCGGTCGGTCTTCCAGGTCTTCGGAGCCGCGACGGTAAGCGTGCCAGCGAGCCGCCAGCCGGCCGGTCCGCCGAGGCCGTTGTGCACCCAGAGCCGCTTTGGCCCCGCCGCCACGTCCGCCGGGAGTTGCAGCGTGATCGCGTAGGGCGTGGCCCCGCTGACCGTGAGCGGCACGACGGAGCCATCGTCGGCGCGCAGGGCGGCGGAGGGTTTTGCGGTGGCAGGTTCCGCTGCCGCGGGAAACAAGAGCGAGTGGCCGAACACGCGGACGCTGCCGCCCGGCGTGGCCGTCTCGCCTGCGTCGCCCTGCATCCACCAGATGACCGGGGCGTTGAGCACGACCGGGGCAGAGGCTGCGTCGCCGCGTTTCACCCGGCAGGCCCAGAGCCCCTGGGGCCACGAAGCCGGGATCAAGGCGGCGATGCTCTCGGCGTCGCCTCGTAGAAGTGGCTGCGGCTGCCATGCGGGGGATGTGGCTGACTCGGGAATCGGGGCCGGTTCGGATTCAGGCCCTGCCGGCGGCGAGCCTGCCGGGCCGTTGTCGAGAGGCATCAGGTCAACGACGGTTGTGGTGTCGCTGGCTGTCAGCGCGTCGCCAGCGACAACGACCGTTTCATCAGGCCGCACCGGCGACGAGGCCCAGATGATCGTGGGCTGTGCTGGAGCAGCCGCCTCGGCGGCTGGTGCGCCGGCGAGGAAGGCGAACACCAGCAGCAGACCGGAAGGGCCTGCCGGGCCTCGAGTTGTCTGCGTTGTTCGCATAGTCAGAGGGCGGTTGGCGGGCGAAAGCCGTGAGAAGGTCTTTGAGGCCATGGGCAGGGTGGCGGTGCCGGAGTGGGGACGACGAACCATGGCGGATGATCCCAAATGGATAGCGGACACGCGTATTACTCACGAGCCATGAGTACCAGTCATAAGTGTGGCATGTCATCGAGGGGTCGGCCTATTGGCCGGATGGCCACAACGTCGGGCGAGCGAGCGAGAGCACGATCTCGCCGACGTCCTGGCCCTGTTGGAACAACACCCCCAACTCCGGTCGCCGCAGCTTGCCGCCCGTGTGCGGGCAATTCGCGGCCAGATTCTCGACGCCGGGCTCGTCGGCCAGGCCCAGCAGGCGAGCCTATTGGCCAGGTGGCCAATTGCCACCCCCCTGGCCGCGGGCTAAGGTTCCTAGACGGGAGGGAGGGCCTGTTGTCGGCCTTCCTGGGTGATCGATGGCGTTTCGGGTCTTTTGTTTCGGGTCTTTTGTTTCGGGTCTTTTCTGGAGGGACAATCATGGGCTTCAGGCAGGTAAGGCAGCCGCAACGGGTGGCCTTCACGCTCGTGGAATTGTTGGTCGTGATCGCGATCATCGGCACGCTGGTCGGGCTCCTCCTGCCGGCCGTGCAGGCGGCGCGGGAGTCAGCCCGCAGGAGTTCCTGCGCCAACAGCCTCAAGCAACTGGGCGTGGCGATGCATACGTATGAGTCGGCGAGACGCAGCTTCCCGCCGTCGAGTTGGGGGCCATCGCAGTCGAGTTGCTTCTGGCCGCCGTCTGGCGGGAACTGGGCCGGCTGTGCCGACATCACGGTGTTTCCGGCGAAGGGAACCGTCATCGGCGGAACAACCTATGCGGGATCCGGGGGCTTGAGTGGCCACGTCGCTCTGCTGCCTTACATCGAGTACCAGGATCTCTTCAACAAAATCATGGGCGATCTCGCAAGCAGCCCGAAATACCTCTGGCAAGGGTATGCGCCCTGGCAGACGCAGATTCCGCTGCTGCTGTGCCCCTCCGACATCCCGCGGATGACCGACACCGACGGAGGCACCCGGACTCCCGCCGCCGGCCAGCATAACTACGTGTTCTGCATCGGCGATCATCACCTGAATCTCGACTACGACCAGTCGATCTACCGGCAGCGAGGGATGTTCGGGCTCAACAGCTTCTGCCGGGTCAAGGATATTCCGGATGGTCTGTCGAAGACGCTGGCGATGTCGGAGTGCACGCGTCCGGAAACCAGCGGCGGTCCGGCGTTGAATACGGAATCGGCCAATGCTGCCGATCAGACCTGGAGCGTCAATGGATGCTACGGCCTCTGGAACGGCAACGGCTATGCGGCAGGAACGCCGCTGAAGGCCGGGCATCAGTCGATGGGCACGTGGTGGTACGTCGGCGTCTACAACAATCAAAATTT
This sequence comes from Planctomycetia bacterium, assembly GCA_026401075.1. Classification (GTDB taxonomy): domain Bacteria; phylum Planctomycetota; class Planctomycetia; order Pirellulales; family UBA1268; genus CAMCQY01. The sequence goes on along the minus strand of JAPLNQ010000037.1, from coordinate 378 downwards.
CAACACCTGCCTTCCACCCAACGGGCCCGTGTGCCAGCAATCCAACCAGTTCGGCTTCAGCATCCTTACCAGCCGCAGCAAGCACAAAGGCGGCGTGCAGAGCCTGTTTGCCGACGGGGCGGTGACGTTCGTCAGCGAAAACATCGACGGCGGCAACAAGGCAGCCGGTTCTCCTGTGACCGACCGCAGCACGGCGGCCGTCAGCACGGCCGCGTCTCCCTACGGAGTCTGGGGTGCACTCGGCAGTCGCGTCGGCGGGGAAAGGGTGGAGTTTCCATGAGCACGATGCAGCACGTTCGGCGGCGCAAGGTTTTTGCGGCCCGTCTGGTTTGGGTGGCCGCCTGCGCGACCGTGGTGCTGGCCATCGGATGCTCGCGC
>JAPLNQ010000081.1 GCA_026401075.1 Planctomycetia bacterium | reverse complement strand
CCGGCATGCTGCCCGTCCTCGACAGCGGTCCGGGCGTGCCGATGCGGGAAAGCGTGTCGTTTGCCGCAGCCCTCGTACCGATGCTGCTGCTGCAACGGTTCCAACAGATGGGCATGCCGATGGAGGCGATCATTCTCGCCGGCGCCGCAGTCTACGCGTTGATCCGGTTCGGCATGACCTGGCTGCTCGAGCACTACTCCGTGCACCGCGGCATGTTTCACAGCCTTCCTGCGGCGGCGATTGCCGGCCAGGTCACCTTCCTCGCCTTCGGCCACGACGACCCGATGCGGCGCTATTTCATCTCCGGCGCGGTGGTTCTCGGCTTCCTGACGCACCTCGTGCTCGACGAGATCTGGAGCGTCAGGCTCGGACTGTTCGGCACCAAGGTGAAGAAGGCGTTCGGCACCGCGTTGAAATTCCACGGCCCAGTGCTCTGGTCGAACATCGTGGCCTACGTGCTCGTCATCGCGCTTGGGCTGATCGCCGCCACCGACGCCCACCGGACGGAGCGAATGTCGCTGACCAGGCAGCAGATGGAGCAGGCGTCGCGGTCGTATCAGACCATGCCAGCCCCCTACAATTACCGCCGGTAGCGTGATGACGATGGCCGCTTGCCCTGCGGGCGACGCCGCATGATCATGGTGGGCTTCCCCATTCCCACCGAGCCGCCCCCATGCAACCTCTCCTGGCTGCGACATCCGCCAGCCACATGCCGTTCCTGACCCTGGCCATGCAACTGGCCGTGGTGGCCGGTGCGGCCTACGCCGGCGGGTCGTCGCTGTCGTTTCTCTCCATGGGGCATCGGCGGATGCAGGTGCTGCTCTCGCTGACCGGAGGTGTCTTGCTCGGCGTCGGCCTGCTCCATCTTCTGCCACATGCCTTCCTCCAGCTCGGTCGGCAGATCGACACCACCATGAGCTGGGTGCTGGCGGGTTTTTTCCTGATGTTCCTGCTCGAACGGGCATTCCATGGCCACTCGCACCATACGGCCGATGGAGTGGATGACGGCCACGACTGCAATCACGACCACAGTCACGACCACGACCACCATCACGGCCATGCCGATGCGCATGCGACTCCGGGGGGCGGTCGCTGGGCCTGGTGCGGCGCTTTTGCCGGACTCGCGCTCCATAGCCTCGCCGATGGTGCGGCGCTAGCCGCTTCGGTGCGGGCCGACGCCGATCATGGGGCGGGCTGGCTCGCAGGGTTCGCCACGTTCCTGGCTGTGTTGCTGCACAAGCCGTTCGACGCCGCCATCATCGGCACGCTGATGATCAACTCCGGCGTGTCCAGCCGCGGCCGCAGCATTGCCAACGGCCTCTATGCCCTCGTCGTGCCGCTCGGTGCGGTGGCGTTTCTCGCCAGCCTGCGCGTGTTTGGCGGTCAGCAAGAAACAATCATCGGCGTGGCGATGGCCCTGGCCGCCGGCGCCTTTCTGTGCATCGCGGCCGCCGACCTCCTGCCGGAGGTACAGTTTCACAGCCACGACCGCGTGCTGCTGACCATGAGCCTGGCACTCGGTCTGGCGATCGCCTGGGGAATCACGGTGATGGAGCGGTCATCGCACTCCCACACGCATGCGCACGCGCCAGTGATGGAATCACACGGCGGGCAATAGACGCAACGGTTCGGGGCTGCCCATGCCCTATCTACACGCGAAACATGGCATCCTGCCATTTTCGCTTGGCCGACGTCCGTCGGCTGGTGCT
>JAPLNQ010000230.1:6957-13589 GCA_026401075.1 Planctomycetia bacterium | reverse complement strand
GCGGTGGCACACGACATCCTGACTGGATTCATTCCCTACAACTGAATGGAATCTACCATTCCGTGCCGATTCGGTCACCCTCACTGCTTGAATTCGGTCGATTCCTGTTCATAATGTGATTCCGCAGGAAGCAAAAACCGTGCAAAATCACGAACGACGTAGCCGTCTTCTCGACATCATTCGCATTCGCGGGTTTGCCGCGCTCGATGAACTCGTGCGGGAATTGAGCGTGTCGGAATCGACCGTGCGGCGGGATCTCGACGCCTTGGAGGACCAGGGTTCCGCCAAGCGGACGCACGGGGGCGTGCTCTATTCGGGCGGTATGCCCAGGTTGGCGGAGTTTGACGACCGACAGCCGGCCAATTGGGCCGCCAAGAGGGCGATTGCAGCGGCTGCTGCCACCAGGATTGAAGACGGGGAAACGGTGCTCCTCGATGGTGGCACGACCACCTACGAGGTCGCCCGATTGCTCGTCGGCCGGCCGCTCCAGGTAGTTACCAACAGCCTCCCGGTTGCCAACCTTTTCGCCTCGGAGTCACGCACCGATCTGGTGCTCCTCGGCGGCTACGTGTCGCCCCGCACGGGCGTGTGCCTCGGCCCGTATGCCAACGAGCTCCTCGGCCGGCTCCACGTCACCACGACGGTGCTCTCCGCCGCCGGCATCTCCGAGGAAGGGCTCTTCAACGCCCACCTTCTGCTGGCCGAAACCGAGCAGGCGATGCTCAAGGCCGCCAGCCGTGTGATGGTCGTGGCCGACAGTTCAAAATTTGGCCGCAAGAGCCTCACGCTGGTTTCGGGTCTCGACTCCATCGATCTATTCGTCAGCGACGACGGTCTGCCGCAGCGCTGGCGTGATATCGTCACCGCAAAGAGCGCCACCCTGTTGATCGCCACGGTTCCCGAGCCGATCGAGATGCCCACGGCGGGCCGCCTGACAGCCTCGCCGGAAAAAACCAGGCCCGCATAAGATGCCGGGTCAGTGCCCTACGCCAGTTCCACCAGAGACTCGTTTCTTTTTTCATCGGAAAGCCCCAGGAGCCACCATGGCCAACAAGAAGCACAAGAACAAGACTGCGACCAAAGCCAAGTCAATCGCCGCGTTGAAGGACGAAATCTGCGACATTGGCCGGCGCATCTACAACAAGGGCTTTGCGGCCGGCAACGATGGCAACATCTCCTATCGCCTGGGGCCGAACAAGGTGCTCTGCACCCCGACGATGATGTCGAAGGGCTTCTTGACTCCCGCCGACCTCTGCATCGTCGACATGGACGGCAATCAGGTCGCCGGGAAGCGCAAGCGTTCGAGCGAGATTCTGCTGCATCTCACGATCATGAAGGAACGGCCCGACGTGAACAGCGTCGTGCATTGCCACCCGCCGCATGCGACGGCCTTCGCCGTGGCCCGCGAACCGATCCCGCAGGCGGTGCTCCCGGAGGTGGAGGTGTTTCTGGGCGACGTTCCGATCTCCCGCTATGAAACGCCCGGCAGCCAGACGTTTGCCGACACGATCAAGCCCGTGGTGAAGCGCTCGAACGTGATCCTGCTGGCCAACCACGGCACGGTTAGCTTCGGCGAGACGGTTGAAAAAGCCTACTGGTGGACCGAGATCGTCGACGCCTACTGCCGCATCCTGATGCTCGCGAAGGGGCTGGGCGGTGTCGTCTACCTCACGGGCAGTGAGACGCGAGCCCTGCTCGATCTCAAGCAGAAGTGGGGCTACACCGACGCGCGGCTCGACCTGAACATGAATGACCGCGACATCTGCGACAACGCGGTGTTCAAGTCGACATGGCAGGAGGTGGGCGTGGCCCGGAAGGCGTTCGCCACGCATCCGGAAGCCCATGCCTCAGGTCATGCAGCCGGTCATGCGGCATCCGCCGGCCACGGCCTGCCGCCGGGCATCGACTACGAAACGCTCGTGCGGACGATCACCGAAAACGTCTGCCGGGAGCTAGGTATAAACGGGAAATCGGCATAAAAGGGAGCTAGGCATAAATCTAGGCATAAATCCGGGCATCACGCCCGGCTCATCGCCACGATCCTCAAAGCGCTCCGTGTGGACGTTCACCGCTGGTCGCCCAGCCGCGCCCGGTGCAGTTCCGCGGACGACATGCCCCACACGCGGGCGGTGCCGTCGTCGGAGCCGGTGAGAATGCTGCGGCCATCTGGAGAAAACGCGACGCCCCAGAGCGGCCCTTGGTGACCGTCGAGGGCCAGGAGGTGGCGGCCGCTTGCGGCATGCCAGAGGTGCAGGCTGCCATCGGCACCCACACCCGCGATCCGGGTGCCATCGGGTGAAATGGCCGTCTCCCACACCTGCCCCACCGGCCCCGTCAGCTCGATGCTCGACCAGCCATCGGACGGATTCCAGAGCCGCACCGTGCCGTCGGACGATGCTGACGCGACGCGGCTGCCGTCGCGCGACCATGCCACCCAGTTGACGTCGTCAGCATGCCCTGCGAAGGCACCGAGCAATCTGCCCGTGTCCGCATCCCACTCCCTCACCAGACGATCCGCACAGGCGGTCGCCAGCCGACGGCCATCCGGAGACCAGGCAGCACCGTGGGCCCGGGCGGGATGTGGCAGCGTCAACACGCCACGATCGCCCAGCCCGGCGTCAGGCGTGAGAAGCCTCGCGTCAGCTGTCACACGCCTGGCGTCGGGCTTCAATGGTTGTATGCGCACGGCGCCTCGTTCAGGCGGCGTCGCCTGCGGCTCCGCACCCGCGGTCGCGATCTTTTGGCCATCGGGCGAAAATGCAACTGCAAACAAAGGGCCGCCATGCGCAGCAAGCCGGTCGAGTTCGGCGGCGTCTTCGACGCGGTAGAGGCGGGCCGACCCGTCTCCGCAGGCAGCGGCCACGACGTCGCCTGCCGGAGAGAAGTCGACGGCGTTCACGCGGCCACGCACAGTTGGCAGATCGCGTTCCGCCTTGCATGTCGCCATGTTCCAGAGCCGCACCTGGCCCTGCGCCGTCGCGGTGGCCGCCAGCCGACCGTCAGGGGCCCAGGCCACCCCTCGCACGCCGACACCGTCTTCGCTGCCACACCGCAGGACCGGTTCGGTGCGGTCCCCGGCGTCCCAGACCCGTGCCGTTGCATCGGCCGAGGCGGTGACAAACCGGCCGCCCGAGAGACTCGCCACGGCCCAAATGGCGTCGCGATGGCCCACCAGTTCGCGAGCACCGCCGTCGTCCAAGAGCCTCCACACCCGCAGAATGGCATCGGCCGAAACCGTTGCCAGCCCTGAACCGTCGGCCGTCCAGGCCACGCCGTTGACTCGCAACGGATGCCGCAACACGGCAAGACAACGGCCCTCGGCCACGTCCCAGACCCGCGCGGTTCCGTCTTCCGCCGCCGATGCCAGCCGCGCGGAATCCGGGGCGAAACAGACCGCGAAGACGCGGCGGGAATGTCCTCGCAGTTCAGCCAGCAGCGTGGCTGTCTCGATATTCCAGAGGCGAATCGCACCGTCGCCACAGGCGGCGGCGATCCTGTCGCCGCCCGCCGCAAAGGCGACGCCATACACGTTCCGATCGCGGGCCGCCGGCCGCCACGGTGGCGTGAAGACCGCAGTTCGCTCGCACGTATTCGCATTCCAGAGGGCTACGGTGCCATCGGCCGACGCCGTGGCAATGGCTCGCCCATCGGGAGAAAACCCACATCCGTAGATCGCAGCGGAGTGGCCACGCAGGCTGCCGATCGCCCTTCCATCCGTGACATCCCAGACGATCGCCTCACCGTCCTCCGCCGCCGTCACGGCCAGGCGACCGTCACCTGACACGGCCGCCGCCCAGGTCGCCGCCCGATGACCGCGGAGGAGCCGCGATTCCCGATAGCCACCCGCCTCGTCGACGGACCACAACCGGACAACGCCACGATCATCGCCAGTCACCAGACGATCACCGGCCGACGACGCAGCCACGGCGCGTACGATCGCCTCATGCCCGTGCAGCTCCGCCACCGAGTCATCGAGCCGAGCCGCGAGACAGTCGATTTCAATCGGTCGTCCAACGATCGCCGGGAGCGACCTCGCCCGCCCCAGCAGGCTGGCCGCGATGGGCGTGTTGCGCCGGTCCGCGGCGGCGGCCGACCGCTGCACGGTCGAGTAATAGGCTTCCTGCTGTTCGGCGGCACGGTGCCACTGCGCGAGCCGCTCCTGCTGCCGCGCCCGGCTCGAGAAAACGGCCGCCGCCAGTCCAGCGATGCAGACCAGCACCGCAGCCGCCACTGGCAGCCGGTGACGGCGTGCGAATCGCCACGCCCGCTCGGCCACCGTTGCCGGACGGGCATGCACCGGCTCGCCCGCCAACCATCGCGCGAGCTCGGCCTCCAGTTCCTCCGCCGTCGCATAGCGATCGGCAGGCTGCTTCTGCAGGCACTTCAGGGTGATCGCGGCGAGCCGCCGAACGTCAGTCGCATCCACGCCGGCTTCAGCACGCAATCCTCGGCAGATAGCCGCGACGGATGGCGGCTCCTGCTCGCGGATGATCCGCGCCACCACCACGATCGGCTTGCCGCGCACGTCATAGGGGAGGTCGCCGGCGAGGAGTTGGTACAACACGAGGCCGAGGGCATACACATCCGTCGGCGCGGAAATCCGTGAAGCGTCTGCATCAAACTGTTCGGGGCTCATGTAACGGAGCGTGCCAACAAGCTGCCCAGCGTCGGTCTGCAGGGTCGTGAGGGCGATGTCGGCGTCGGTGGACCGTGCCACGCCGAAGTCGATCACTTTCGGCTCGCCATCCCCGCCCACGAGAATGTTGCCTGGTTTGAGATCACGGTGCACGATCCCCATGCGATGGCCATAGGCCACCGCCGCCGCCACACGCCGCATGATCGCCACACGCTGCCGTATCGTCAGCCCACGCTCCCGCGCGAAGCGATCTATGGGCAGCGCATCCTCCACGAGCTCCATCACAAAAAACGGGACCGACACGCCGCCGTGGTGACAGGTGCCGAGCGTGTGGACCTGCGCGATGTGGGGATGCCGAAGCCGTGCCAGCAGATGCGCTTCCTGCTCGAAGCGTTTCATAATCGCGCGGCTGGCGAGGCCATTCCGCAAGACTTTGACCGCAACCGGCCGTGCGGGAGACTGCTGGAGCCCCTCGTAGACGCGGCCCATGCCCCCTTCAGCCAGCATGCGGACGATCGTGACCCCGCCAAGGTCGCTACCGGCCACTAGATCGACGATCTGCTGCCCTTCGAGGCCGAACGAATCAGACTGCCCGGAGAGCTGGCCCGATAGGTCATCCGACACTCCGCCCGTCGCGGGTGAGTCTGTGGTGGAATCCGTTCCTGCAGAGCGTGCCATAGGCCGGCGGTTATACCGTCCGGCTGAGGGGTTAATCTGCGTGAGATCGCGTTTGCACCATCAAGAGCGAGTCCCTGGCGGCGGTGATCTGGCGGATTCGCTGCCTAATTTTGCTTGGGCTTTGCCCCGGTTCAGCCCGCCGCCAACGCCGCAGCTGAATCTGGGCAGCGAGGATGATCATCACAGGATCATTTTCCTGCGGTGAAACCCGTAGCAAACGATGCAGTTCCGGCTTATGGACATTCTTTTGGGCCTGGCGACCAGGACCAACCGTACCGCGACACCCCGGCGAGTCCAAAAAACCTGAAGTTTTTGCTAGTATCACGGTAAATCCTGCCGAAAATGGGTTCGGAAGTCCTTTTACTACCGTCAGCCGTGAGAGCGGCCACGCTATTAGCTATGGCGAGCGCAGAGCCCTTCAGGGGCAAAAGCGAATAACTTCGCTGAATCCGGACACGTTGCACCGGATTTTCCCCATCACCCTCAATCGCCCCGTCTTAGCATGGATACCGACGACACGATCTCGGCAGCCTTGGCCGAATGCCTGCAGCGGCTCGAGAGGGGTGACCTCTCCGTCCGGGATCGGATCATCGAACTCTGCAGCAACCGCCTCCATGCCCTGGCCCACCGGATGCTGGGCCGCTTTCCCGGCGTCCGCCGCTGGGAAGACACCGACGACGTCTTCCAGAATGCCGTGATGCGGCTACACAGGGCCCTAGGCGATATGCAGCTCGACACGCCCCGTTCCGTCATGGCCCTGGCAGCCACGCAACTGCACCGCGAACTGATCGACCTCGCACGGCGACATGCGGGGCCGGCTTCTTATGCCGCCAACCACGGCACCAACGCCATGCCCAAGGCGGCTGCCGACGACGGCCCCGAACACTACATCGACAATCAATCCGCCAGCGACTCCAGCCTCGACCGCTGGACGCTCTTCCACGAGGCCATCGCCAACCTACCGGAGGACGACCGCGAGGTGTTCCATCTCGTCTGGTATCTCGGTGCCGATCAGAAGACGATCGCCACGCTGCTGGACTGCTCCGAACGGACTGTGAAGTATCGGTGGCGGGCGGCCCGGGAGGCCGTCCGTGCGGCGCTCGACGGCAAGGCGCCGTGAGGCCGGCTCACTCCGCAGCCTCGTTGTCAGCCGCGAGTCCGCGGAGGATTGCCACCGCTTCGTCGAGTGACGGGCTGTCGTAGCCGCGGATGCAGGCCTTGCGGTCGCATTCGGCCAGCAGCAGCACGTCGAGAAAATCGGGGTGTGACTCGAGCCGCTGCCGGGCCCGCGCGCCGAGCGTGTGGTTGCCGTGCCCCG
>JAPLNQ010000230.1:5059-6879 GCA_026401075.1 Planctomycetia bacterium | reverse complement strand
AGCGTCTGCGAGCGACTCGATAAGCCAGCGGGTTCGCTCCGTGATCAGGTCGGCGAGCACAGACACGCCGCTGGAAACTAGATTGATGCGATCGATCGCCCGTCCCACGTCGTGCACCAGTGCCGCCGTCAGCAACTCCTCGTCGAACGGCCGTTCCTCATGCACCCGATCGAAGACCTGCAGCGTGTGTTCGAGCACGTCCCCCTCCGGATGCTTGATCGGATCCTGCTTCACGTTCTCGAGCACCCGCACGAGCTCCGCGATCCGGTCGAAACGATCACCGGCGAGGTGCGCAAGACCGCCAGCGGGATCGTTGCCACGCGTCACCTCGCGGCGGATCTCGTCGTGGCTGGGCAGTTGCTCCTCGGGCACCCAGCCACGGGCCACCCGGCGGGCGGCGCGAAACCGCGACCGCGTCGAGTCGCTGCCCTTGGCCACCATGCGGGCCGCCTCCTCGGCGATCCGCTGCCGGAGCTTATCCGCACCAGCATCCCGGAGCTCATTGCTCATGGTTGTGTTCCTGCGGCAGGCAGCGGCCGCCAGCGAATGTTTTTCACGAGCGCCGTCGTGGCGTAGGTGGCGATGCCCAACGGCTTCGAAGAACTCACCTCGTCGCGGATCGACAGCTTCCGATCCTTCAGTGGCTGATCGACCACCTGCTCGTTGTCAATGAAGCAGACGATCCGCTCCGGGCTCACCCTCACGCGGATCGCATACCACCGGCCGGTCTTGAACTCCTTAAAAGATGTCGTGGCATTGTGGGCAGCATCCTCGCCATCGATGCTCGAGAGCCCCACGACACCGCCTCCCCAGCCACCCACGATGAAGCTGCAGGGATCCTCACCCACGGGAAATGTCAGGCCACAGAAAAAATCGTTGCCGTCAGCCCGCTGGGCCTCGAGGGAAATTTCATAGCCCTGCCGTGGCACGTCGCCGCTCCAGGTGATGCCGCTCAGGTCGGCGCCCATCCCGATCTTGATCGCGCCGTCTTCCACCACCACCTCTCCCTCGCCGCCGAAACCGGTCGGCTTCCATTGACCGAGTGTCTTGCCATCGAAGAGCGGCCGCCAGGCTTCGTCCTTCGCGGCGGCCGACGCGCCGGAGCCGGCCGCTCCGGCGCCGAGCAGTTCAGCGACGAGCGTGTCGGCGGCATACACGGTGCGAAGCGCCGCCAGGATTCCGGCCGCGTCCACCGACACTGCACGCGCCTGCGTGTCGTCGTAGGCGATGTCGAGCACGAGCGACTGGATGTTGCCGTCGAAGATCAGGCCGACAAGTTCGCCGGCCGTGTTGACCACAGGGCTGCCCGAGTTGCCGCCAATGATGTCGGCGGTGGAGACGAAGTTGAATGGCGTCTTCAAGAAGGCTTCGTCTCGCTCCAGCTGCGGCCGCAGCTTTTCCCACCGCGGCGGCAGGTCGAAGGGCGGCGAATTTCCCTTCGAACGGGCCCGCTCGAAGAGGCCGGCGTAGGTCGTGATCGCTGGCACCTGCTTTCCTGCGTCTTCATATCCCTGCACCGTGCCGTAGGCGAGCCGCAGCGTGAAGGTGGCGTCGGGATAGACGCCCTGCCCTTCACTGGCAAACACAGCCTGCGTGATCTCCGCATGGGACTGCCGCTTGTTCTCACCCGCAGCCTCGACGGTTTTTCGCAGCGACCGCGACTCCTCGTCGACGATGCGTGCCAGACCGAGCATCGGATCGGCCGACGCGGCGACCGCTGCCTGGCCGCCGTCATGGAGGCCGCGCCTTGTATCGGTATGGACGGTGTCGGGCCTCGTGGCATCTGCCCCGCCCAGCTTGCCCAGCCCCGTGCCGCGGAC
>JAPLNQ010000230.1:0-4982 GCA_026401075.1 Planctomycetia bacterium | reverse complement strand
CCTTCTGAACCAGCGGATCATCGGGCCCGAGCGACGTCGCCAAAAACGTAAGCGAGTCGGCCAGCTTCACGATCTCGAAGGCGTCGTAGACCGGCTCGTCGGAGAAGAGCGCGAGCTCCAGCGACTCGCGATTGGAGTCGCGGTATTCGCGGAGCCGTTCGCCGCTCGGCTTCGCGGCCTCAGCCGCAGCCCGCAGGATCGTGCGGGCATTGCCAAAATACTGGCTGTTGAAACCGATCGCACCTTCAAGCAGATTGTGCCGCAGGGCGACGGCGGCGATCTCTTTCTCCGCCTGCTCAATCCGGTCAAATGGTGACGGCCGCGACGGCCCTGCTGCTGCTGCGGCACGCTTTGCCACCAGCTCCCGGAGTTTTTCCTCTTTCGCCCGCTTCCGCGCGATGAACCGCGGGTCGAGCAGCCCCGCCAGAATCCCCTCCCGCGCCTTGCGGCTGTTCTGCACGCCAAAGAGATCGCCCATCGCCTGCCGCTTCTCCTCTGGCCCCTCGTCGGCATAAGCGTCGAGCATCACCTCCATCCGGTTGAGCGTGGCGAGCGCAAAGGGCATCTGCCGGTCCCGCATGGAGAGCAGTTCGCGGAGCGTGCTGCCGCGATCGGTGTGGCCGGGGTGGCCCGACACAAAGACGAGATCGCCCGCGGCGACCGGCTGCCGGCTCCACGTGAGGTGGTGCGGCACCCGTGCTGGCTTGCCGTTCTCGTAGGCCCGAAAGAAGCAGACGTCGAGGTTGTAGCGGGGAAACTCGAAGTTGTCGGCGTCGCCACCGAAAAATGCGATCTGCTGCTCCGGCGCGAAGACGAGCCGCACGTCAGTGTATTTCTTGGCTCGATAAAGATGGTAGAGACCGCCCTGATGGAGCGTGACCACGTCGCTCCGCAGTCCGGTCGCGGCGAGCGACTCCTTCTCGATCTCCGCCATCACCTTGCGGCGGGCGGTAAATGCGTCGGCCGCAGGCATGCCCGCCGTGACGGCCCCCTGCACGCGGGCGGTGACGTCTTCGATCGAGACGAGCACGTTGAGTTCGAGGTCGTGACACTTGAGTTCGTCGGCCTGGGTGGCCGCCGCGAAGCCGTCGCGATAATAGTTGTGCTCCGCGTCGCCCAGCTTCTGCAGGCTGTCGGCCCCGACATGATGGTTGGTGAGCACGAGGCCGTCGGCCGAGACAAACGATCCCGAGCCGCCCGAGTTGAACCGCACCGACGCCTGCTGCAGGTGCGTCAGCCATTCCGGCGAGAGTTTCGTCCCCTTGAGGCCAGCGGCGTGGTCCCTCTCCAGTCGCTCAAGCGGCGGATGGCTGAAGAGCCACATCCCTTCGTCGGCTCGCGCCACGGCCAGCAGCACCGTGCAAGCTGGCACGAAGCATGTGATCAACGAAAGAAAAACCGTTCGGATCGGGCGGATGAACCTGGGCGTGGTTGTGTGCATGATCGTCCGCATGGTGAATGTCGTCCCTCGGGTCTATTATAGTATGGGGTGTCGAATCGGTCGGCTCCGGTCCGATATTCATGACTGGTTCTCGATGTCCGACGCGGCATTCTGTCGGGCATGTGGCACGTTTTGTTTGAAGGATTGGGCATGATCCGGCACAACCTCCAACGTCTCCTGGCAGCCTTCCTGGTCGCAGCGGCTTCTGGCACAGGACTGGGGGCTGAGTCTGCTGCCGATCGGGTCGCCTTCTTCGAGTCGAAGGTTCGCCCGGTGCTCGTCGAGCGGTGCGTCGGCTGTCACGGCCCTGAGAAGCAGAAGGCCGGGCTGCGGCTCGATAGTCTGGTCGGCCTGCTCCGCGGCGGCGAGTCGGGTGCGGCAATTGATCTCGACGATGCCGATGCGAGCAACCTCGTGGCCGCCATCCGCCATGAGTCGTGGGAAATGCCCCCCGACGGCAAGCTGCCCGACGACCAGATCGAGGCGATCGTCTCCTGGGTGAAAAGGGGCGCCGCCTGGACCGGCTCCAAGCCAGCCGCAGACCTGCTCGCCTCCAGCCTGCCGAACATGGACGACGCGGAGGCCGCAGCCAGCGGCCCGAAGAAGCGATCTATGAAAGGGCGCATCACCGCCGAGGACCGCGGCTATTGGGCGTTTCGTCCGGTCGTGCGACCCGCGCTGCCACCGCTTCCATCCGGTGACACGCTCCCCGCCGGACTGCCGCGACCAATCGTCCACAACGCCATCGACCACTTCATTCTTGCCAAGCTTGGCGAGGCTGGCCTGGAACCCGTTCCCGAGGCCGACCGTCACGCGCTCATTCGGCGGCTCTCGTTTGATCTGCTCGGAATGCCTCCCGCCGCCGCCGACGTCAAGGCGTTTGTCAACGATCCCTCCCCCGATGCCTATCAGCGGCTGGTGGACCGGCTGCTCGGCGATCCTCGCTACGGCGAACGCATGGCCCGGCACTGGCTCGATCTCGGCCGGTATGCCGAGAGCGACGGATTCCGGCAGGATGCCTTCCGGCCCACGGCCTGGCGGTACCGCGACTATTGTGTGCGGGCCTTCAACGCTGACATGCCGTACGATCAGTTTATCCGCGAGCAGCTCGCCGGCGACGAGCTTTCACCGAACGATCCCGACGCCGTCGCCGCCACCGGGTTTCTGCGACAGACCCCCTATGAATACAACATCTCCGACATCGAGCGATCGTGGACCGACGTCCTCAACGAGGTGACCGACGTCACCGGCGATGTCTTTCTGGCGATGGGCGTGGGCTGTGCCCGCTGCCACGACCACAAGTTTGATCCGATCCTGCAGCGGGACTACTACCAGCTGCAGTCGTTCTTCGCTGCCCTTCGCTGGCGGGACGACGTGCCGCTCGTCGCGGCCGACGCAGCCCGACTGACCGATCCACAGCGTGCGTATGCCGCGAAGGTCGCCGAACTGCAGGGCCGGCTTCGGGAGATCGAGCGGGCCGCCCGCACGGCGAAGGCCTGGGCCGGCAAGCTGCCCGCCAACCGCTTCCCGCCCGAGATCCAGGCGATGCTCTTCAAGCCGCAGGCGGAGCGGACACCTCGGGAGGAGCAGTTGGCCCTGTTTGCGATGCGGCAGCTGACATTCACGCCGGCCGGCCTGCCCGACGAAGAGCGAACCCGCTACGAGGCGATCGCCAAGGAACTCGCCGACTTCGAGCAATCGCACCGTGCCGATAAGCCCGAGCCGGCTCCGACGACGCTGACTGTGGGAGACATCGGGGCGACCGCCCCGCCTATCACCATGGCCGGCTCGAGCGACACCACGCCGGTTGAGCAGCGAACTCCCACCGTGCTCGGCGGAGAACTCGCCGCGATCGTTCCCTCCCAAAACGGCAACTCCACCGGCCGTCGCGCTGCGCTCGCCCGCTGGATCGCCGCTCCCGAAAACCCGCTCACGGCCCGGGTGCTCGTCAACCGGCTCTGGCAGTGGCATTTCGGCCGCGGTTTGGCCCCAAACACGAGCGACTTCGGCCAGCTCGGCGGCCTGCCGAGCCACCCCGAACTGCTCGACTGGCTGGCCGCCGAGTTTGTCGCCAGCGGCTGGAGCATCAAGCACGTCCAGCGGCTGATCGTCTCGACCGCCGCCTATCGCCGCGAAGTCCGTCCGGGCACCGCCAGTTCGGCAACGGCGGTATCTGATCCACAAAACTCTCTCTTCTGGAGGTTTGACTGCCGGCGGCTCGATGCCGAACAGGTTCGCGATGCGGCCTTGGCGGTCTCAGGCGACCTCGATGCGACGGCAGGCGGTCCGAGCGTGCCCCCGACGAAGCCGCGTCGCGGCATCTACACGACCGTGCTGCGCAACACCCGCGACGCCCTCTGCGATGCCTTCGACTCACCCGACGGCTACAGCAGTTGCGCCCAGCGCAACACCACGACCACGCCGATGCAATCGCTGTTCCTCATCAATGGCGATTGGATGCTCACCCGCGCCCGTTCGCTGGCACTCGCCCTCGACCGGGCCGACATCGCCGACGATCGGCTCCTCGCTGCGGAGGCGATCCGTCGGATCACCGGCCGTGAGCCGACAGCCGGACGGCTCGAGGCAGCCAGTCGGTTTCTGGCGGAGCAGCGAGGCCGTCTCGACGAAGGATCCTCGACGCTGTCGATGTCTTTGACTCAGCGGATGCCCCAGCGGGAGGGCCGGGCGGCCGTGATCGATCCGGCGATGCCGGCTGCCGTCATGACCGTCCGCGGCAGCGGTGCAGAGAACCCGGCCAAGGGTGCGGCCGCAACGCCTGATCCGTTCCCCAACGCCGACTTCACGATCGAGGCCCACGTGATGCTGCAATCGCTCTTCGCAGACGCCACCGTCCGCACCATCGCCTCCCAGTGGACCGGTAATCCCAAGCAGCCCGGCTGGTCCTTCGGTGTGACGAGCGAGAAGTCGAAATACCGGCCGCGCAACCTGATCATCCAGCTTGCCCGCGGCGGCACGGGTGAGTCTGGCGACTATGCCGTCGTGCCCTCTGACATCCACCTCGACCTGCAGCGGCCCTACTACGTCGCTGCCAGCGTGAAGGTCTCAGATCCATCCGACCGAAGCGTGACGTTCTACGTCAAGGATCTCTCCGACAACGACGCCCCGCTGATCGTGAAGCGGGTCGAGCACTCCTTCGACGGCACCCACTCGGCGGCATGCGAGTTTGCGATCGGTGGGCGGGATACGAAAACAGATACGAAAACAGATACGAAAACCGGCGCGAAGACCGAGGCGAAGACGGACAGTGGACGCAGCGTCTGGGACGGCCTGATCGATGATGTGCGGCTGTCGGTCGGAGCGCTGGCCCGCGGCGAACTGCTCTGGGAACGCGGCTCCGGCGGAAAGGTCGTCGGCTACTGGACGTTCGAGGAGGCGCCCGGGTTTGCCGAGGACGTCTCGGGCCAGTCGCGGTCGCTCGCCCGCGGCGGCATGAAACTGCCGCCCGTTCGCGATCTCCGCCGCTACGAGGCGGTCGTCGATCTCTGTCACGTGCTCTTCAATTCCAGCGAATTTCTGTACG
>JAPLNQ010000181.1:14504-26984 GCA_026401075.1 Planctomycetia bacterium | reverse complement strand
GCGGTGCGGTCGCGTTCGCCCACTCGCGGGAGCAACCGCACCTCGGCGACCGGCTGGTTGCGGTTGCAGATGATGATTCGGTCGTCCCCCTTCATCGCCGCGAGATGCCGCGAGAGGTGCGTCTTTGCATCATGCATGTTGAGCCGTGTCTTCCGCATATGGCCATACTAAACTCGGAAGTGAACTAAGTCAACGCAGCGTCAATGCCCCACCGGCCATGAGAAGAGCCGGATGCGGTTGCCGTCGGGATCGGTCGTGATCAGCTCCCGGAAGCCCCCGGCGTGCAGCTTCGGCGCCGTCACGTCGGAGTCGGTCGCAGCCAGCCGAGCGTGCACCGCGTCGAGATCGACCACCTCGAAGCCCAGACTCCAGCGCTGGCTCGGCTCGCCCGGCGACGGCCGATTCAGGATCGCCAGCCGCGTGTCGCCCGCCTCGAAGAGAGCGTAGCCGTCGTCCACCACGCGGACGAGCACCCTCAGGCCCAGCACGTTGCGATACCACTCGATGAGTTCCTCCCAGCGGGCGGTCCGCAGTTCCACGCTGAACAGGCTGGGGCGTTGATGGAGGCTCATAGATCGGGGTTTTATACACACAAGCCACACAGACACGCCGCTTTTCTGCGGCCGCCACCCCGGGAAATCCCGCCTTCTCGAAATCGCGGTAAAAGCCGACAATCCGGGTTTGCCCATTTGGGTTTCCGACGCCCACCCCTTCCCCCCGGCCCCCGAGACGCACGTGTCACAGCCCCAGGAACAGTCACCCGCCCCCGCCGTCTCCGCCACCACCCCATCGGGCCTGGAAAAGGCGCGCCGCGACAAGCTCGAAAAGCTCCGCGGCCTGGGGATCGACCCCTGGGGCAAGCGGTACGACGGCGCCACGCCGATCACGGAGGTCCGCGGCACGGGGGCCACGCTCGATCCTTCGCCCGAGTTCACCGCCGGCCCCACCGTCCGCGTGGCCGGCCGGATCATGCTCCTGCGCAGCGCCGGCAGCCTCGTCTTCATCGATCTCCACGACCGCACCGGCCGGATCCAGATCATGCTCGGCAAGAAGCAGGTAGGACCCGATGCCTGGAAGATCATCGACTGCCTCGACCTCGGTGACTTGGTCGGCTTCGACGGTCGGCTCGGCCATTCGAAGACCGGTGAGATGACCGTCTTCGCCTCGGGCATCGAGTTTCTGACGAAGTCATTGGAGACACCCCCCGACAAGTATCACGGCCTGGTCGACGCCGACCTGCGGCAGCGGATGCGGTATCTCGACCTGATCCACGGCGAAGGCGTCCGCGACCGTTTCGTGGCGCGGTGCCGGATCGTGGAGGCGGTCCGCCGCGTGCTCACGTCGCGGGGCTATCTCGAAGTCGAAGGCCCTACGCTCCAGGAGAGCGCCGGTGGCGCGGCAGCCCGGCCGTTCAAGACCCACCACAACGCGCTCGACATGCCACTGGTGCTCCGCATCGCGCTGGAATTGCATCTGAAGCGTCTGCTCGTCGGCGGCATGGAGCGCGTGTTCGAACTGGGCCGCGTCTATCGCAACGAAGGTGTGAGCCCACGACACAACCCCGAGTTCACGATGATGGAGGCCTACGAGGCCTACGGTGACTACTTCACGATGATGGACCTCACCGAGGCGATCTTCGTGGAGGCGGCGAAGGCGGCCAGCACGCCGACGCGATTCGAGTGGATGGGCCACTCGGTCGACCTCACGCCCCCCTTCCGCCGTGCGAAATACGACGACCTCATCGCCGAGGTGACCGGCTGCAATCCGGCCGATCCCGCGAGCGTGGCCGCGGAGGCGACGGCCCGCGGCATCGAGACGGCCGGCCGGCACGCCGACGTCATCAAGAGCGATCTCTTCGAGGCCACGGTGGAGAAGACGCTCTCCGGACCGGTGTTTGTCATCGACTATCCCGCCGCCATCTGCCCGCTCACGAAGCGCAAGGCCGATGCGCCCCATATCGCCGAACGGTTCGAGCTCTACGTGGCCGGCATCGAACTGGCCAACGCCTATACCGAGCTCAACGACCCCGACCTGCAGGAGGAGCTCTTCCGCACGCAGCTGGCCGGACTCGCTCAGGAGGAGTCGATGGCGCGGATGGACACCGACTTCATCCGCTCCCTGCGGCACGGAATGCCGCCCGCCGGTGGCCTGGGCATCGGCATCGACCGGCTGGTGATGTTTCTTACGGCCGCGCCGTCGATCCGCGACGTGATCCTGTTTCCCATTCACCGCCCGCACGCGGAAGGCTGATCGCGTCACCGACCCCGCCCGCAAGCCAGAGCCACCATGTACAAACTCCTCCTCTGTTGGCGGTATCTCCGCACCCGCTGGATCGCACTGGTGTGTGTCGCCAGCGTGATGCTCGGCGTGGCGACGATGATCGTCGTCAACGCGGTGATGGCCGGCTTCTCCCACGAGATGCAGACGCGGATCCACGGCATCCTCTCCGACCTCGTGTTCGAAAGCCACTCGCTCTCGGGCTTCCAGGATCCGAAGTGGCACATGGATGAGATCAAACGTGCGGCCGGCGGCGACATCGAGGGCATGACGCCGACGGTGGCCGTGCCCGCCATGCTCAGCTTTCAGGTCCGCGGCCAGTGGCTCACGCGGCAGGTGATGTTTATCGGCATCGACGAGACGACACACAGCGGCGTGAGCGACTTCGGCACCTACCTCCAGCATCCCGAGAACCGCCGCCAGCTCTCCTTCAGCCTCCGCGACGGCGGCTACGACACGTTCGACAGCCAGGCCGATGGCAAGGCCGGCGAGAACGGCCCGACCCGCCCGGCGATGGAGGGAGCCGGCTGGCCGCACCGGAGGATGCGGGTGGCCCGTGAGAAGCTCTGGCGGGAGAAGATGGGAGCCCGCGGCGACGCGGCCGGACAGCCGGCCCGCCCGATCGATCAGCAGGTCGATGCCGTGCTCGCAGCGACCACTGGCGACGGCAGCACGCCAGCCACGGCCAACGGCAGCACGGCCGACAGTAGCACGCCAGCGAAAGATACTGCGGCAAGCCGCGACCCCTTCCGTGCCGCGCGGCCCGAGGAGGGCGACACGATGGACCCGGCCAAGGAACAGTTCACCGGTATCGTGCCGGGCATCGGGCTGGCGAGCTTTCGCGATTCCGACGGCGTCGACCGGTTTCTCGTGCTGCCCGGCGACGACGTGAAGATCACCTTTCCCACCGCCGGCACGCCGCCCAAGGCCGTCAGCGATACCTTCACGATCGTCGACTTCTACGAGAGCAAGATGAGCGAGTACGACTCGAACTTCGTCTTCGTGCCGATCGCGGCCCTGCAGAGGATGCGGGGCATGGTCGATCCGCAGACGGGCATCCCGAGCGTCAACTCGATCCAGATCAGGCTCAAGCCCGGCGCCGATTTGAACGTCGTCCGCGACCGGCTGCGGAAGGTCTTCCCGGCCGAGATGTATGCGGTCTCCACCTGGCGGGACAAGCAGGGGCCGCTCCTCTCCGCCGTCGACATGGAGATGGCCGTGCTCAATATTCTCCTGTTCATGATCATCGCGGTCGCCGGCTTCGGCATCCTCGCCATCTTCTTCATGATCGTGGTGGAGAAGACTCGCGATATCGGGATCCTCAAGTCGCTCGGCGCCGGCTCCGCCGGCATCGCCGGCATTTTTCTGGGCTATGGTCTTTTCCTCGGGCTCGTCGGGGCAGGCGTCGGCCTGGCGCTGGGCCTGGCGATCACGTGGAACATCAACACGATCCGCGCGGGGGTGGAATGGTGCACAGGGCAGCGGGTGTTCGATCCATCGATCTACTACTTCTCCAAGATTCCCACGATCGTGAATCCCTTCACGGTGGCCTGGATCATCGCCGGGGCCGTGGGGATCGCCGTGGCGGCGAGCGTGCTGCCGGCCCTGCGGGCGGCCCGCCTCCATCCCGTGGAGGCGCTGCGCCATGACTGAGAACGGCGCGATCCTGCGGACCTCTGAGGACGCGATCCTGCGCGTCTGCGACGTGCGGAAGAGCTACCGCTCGGGCGGCGGCATGCTGGAGGTGCTGCGTGGTGTCGACTTCACTCTCGAGCCGGGCGGCTTCGCGGCCGTGATCGGCCAGAGTGGTTCGGGCAAGAGCACGCTCTTGCACCTCATGGGCCTGCTCGACGCCCCCGATTCCGGGGAGGTACATCTACAAGGCACGCGGATCGACAACCTGCCCGCCGCCCGCCGCGACCGCCTACGAAACACCGCCATCGGGATGGTGTTTCAGTCGTACCACCTATTGCCCGAATTCAACGCCCTCGAAAACGTGCTCGCGCCGCTCTTGGTGCGGCATGGCGTGATGGAATGGATGCGGGTGCGAGCCTCGGCCCGGGAACGGGCCCAGGGCCTGCTTGAACGCTTTGGCCTGGGGGAACGCCTGCACCACAAGCCGCGGCAGCTGTCGGGCGGCGAAATGCAGCGGGTGGCGATCGCCCGGGCCCTCGTGACACAGCCCAGCGTGCTCCTTGCCGACGAACCGACCGGGAATCTCGACGAGGCCAGCGGGGCCGGCATCCTCGACGCCATCTGCGAGTTGAACCAGCGGGACGGGCTTTCTATAGTTCTCGTCACGCACGATGCGGCGATCGCCCGCCGCGCGGCCAGAATCGTGCGGCTGGCGGCCGGCCGGGTCGCCGACGCGTGAGGCCAGGCGACCGGTCTCCTGCGTATGCGTCTGTCACTTCTCGATTTCGTATTCACTTCTCGATACTAAACGAATCCTCCTAGCATACGGAATCGATCATGCCGCGGATCATCTTCATGAACGACCGTCTCGTGCCGGAGGAAGAAGCCAAGGTCAGCGTGTTCGACCATGGCCTGCTCTACGGCGACGGCGTGTTCGAGGGCTTGCGGAGCTACTCCGGCCGCGTCTTTCGGCTCGACGCCCACCTCGACCGGCTCTGGGCTAGCGCCCGCGCGATCGCTCTGGAGATACCACTGGCAAAGGATGTCGTGGCACAGGCGGTGAACGACACGCTGGCCGCCAACAAGCTCGTCGATGGCTATGTGCGGCTGGTCATCACCCGTGGTGCCGGCAGCTTGGGGCTCGACCCCAACCGCACGAAAAACCCACAAGTGATCGTGATCGCCGACACGATCAGCCTCTACCCGCGGGAGTTCTACGAGAAGGGACTGCGGATCGTGACGGCGGCGACGCAGCGGGTGCATTCGGCGGCGCTCTCCCCGCGGATCAAGTCGCTCAACTACCTCAATAACATCATGGCCAAGCTCGAGGGGCTGCAGGCCGGCTGTGTCGAGGCCCTCATGCTCAACCACAAGGGTGAGGTGGCGGAGTGCACGGGAGACAACGTGTTCGTCGTGCGGTCGGGCAGCCTGCTTACGCCGCCTCCCGATGCCGGGATCCTCGAGGGCATCACCCGCGGTGCGGTGATGGACCTCGCCCATGCGGCCGGCATCGCCTGCCATGAAGCCACGCTCACCCGCTACGACCTCTATACCGCCGATGAGTGTTTCCTGACCGGCACGGCGGCGGAGGTGATCCCGGTCGTCGAGATCGACGGCCGCAAGGTGGGCTCAGGCACACCCGGCCCAATCACGGCCCGGCTGACAGCGGATTTCCACACGCTCGTGCGGCAGTAGGCGGTAGCTCAACCCGTGGGTACAAGTTTTAAACCCGTGGGTACGAGTTTTGAACCCGTGGGTACGAGTTTTGAACCCGTGGGTACGAGTTTTTAACCCGTGGGTACGAGTTTTTAACTTGTACATGCTTCAGACAAGATGAAATCTTGTCGCCACGTTCAGACAAGATAAAATCTTGTCGCCACGAACCCTCGTCACCGCCGCGGCGGCCGATGTTCCTCGTCGCCGATCCCCTCGTAACGCGAGACATGCCCGGGCTCCCGCGCGCGGATGACTTCCGCCTCGTATTCGCTTACGACCCGCTTCTGAATCATGTCCCGACAGGCCGCGTTGATCGGATGGGCGATGTCGGCGTAGAACCGGATCCGGCCATCGCCAGCCCGCGGCGGCTGGCCCTCCACCAGCTTCGTCCCGCACTGGTTGCAGTAGCTGGCCTTGAAGGTGTTCTTGTATCCGCACGCATGGCAGTGCGCACACAGCTTCCGGCTGGGCATGGCCACGAACGGCCCGTTGGGGCCGCCGATGATCTTCAGATCCCGGACCACGAAGGCGGCGCCGATCGTGATCGAACAGAACGCCAGCAGTCGCTCCACAGCGTTTTCAACAAGCTTGATCCGAACCTCGGTGATATCCATGTCTTCAAGCCCCCTTCTCCTCTGCCGGCCGCACCTCCCCAGGCCGCCGACAGTGGACATCCTCCACCGATCACATCGCTCCCTCGCACATCATGCGCACATCATCCGCGCACCGCAGCGGCCAGCGGCTCACGGGCCGTGGGCGCGAGCCTCACGGCAAACACTCCAGGCCACCCCGCCATCTCGAGCCTCGCAGCCACGCGCCGCGCCTCCGTTGCCGAACGCATCAGGGCAAAGCAGCCGCTCCCGCTGCCGGTGAGCAGCGGGTGCGCCGCGCCGGCCCTCGCAAAATGATCGAGCAGGCGTGCTACCTCAGCACACATGCTCCGCGCCGGCTCTTCCAGGCTGTTGTGCATGAGCGGCAGCGCGCCCCGGAATCGTCCGGCGGCCAGCGCGGCAGCCAGCTGCTGTGCCGCGCCACGCCTCGAGGCATCCGGCGTGCACCTGGCGTAGACCGCCGCGGTTGACAGCCCGGCCAACGGCCGCGCGATCACGGCATGGAGCGGAGGCAGTCCGGCCACCTTCTCGATTCGCTCGCCGCGGCCCCCCACGATCGCGGCGCCGGCGGCGAAAAATACCGGCACATCGCTGCCAATCCGCGCGCCGATCTCGGCCAAGCGGTCATGGGAGCAGTCGATGCGCCAGGCCTGCGTTGCTGCCATCAGCACCGCTGCCGCGTCGCTCGATCCGCCGCCGAGCCCTGAGCCGGAAGGGATGCGCTTGACGAGATCGATGTCGAGACCGGGAGTGCAGGGCGAGTCGGGCGACTTCGCCAGCCCCGCTTCAACGGCCAGGCTCTGCGCAGCCCGCACCACAAGATTGCTGGCATCGGTCGGCACGTCGTGGGCCAGCGCCGATCCGACGGGCGTCGCCAGCCTGCCGCCAAACCGCACGCGAAGCCTGATGCCGGGCACGTCCGAAACCTGCAGCCGCAGGGTGTCGTGGAGCGTGACGGGCACCATCAGCGACTCGATCTCATGGAAGCCGTCGGCACGTCGGGCCAGGACCGCCAGCGAGAGATTCAGCTTCGCAGGGGCGCGCACCGATATCGGTTCTGACCGCAGCCCAGCCGCAGACGTGGAAAATGATCGAGTCGCCATACAAAAGAAAGGGAAAGAAAACGAAAGAAAGCAAAAGACGGCCGCTGAATGCAGGCCAGCTCTGGTGGCCCCGCCCCAATAAACGCGACTGCGAGAGACTAACGCCCTGATGGGGGGTTGGTCAACGAAATTCCTCCCTGACGGCGACCGCTGCCAGTCCTGCCAGTCGGTCCCAGCAAAGCCGGTCAGAGTGGCCGGTCAGCGCCAGTTGGCGACGAACGCGACGGTCCCGAGCGCCAGAACCAGTCCGATCGCGACAAGCACGGCCAGCAGGATCGCGATGCTGCGGCCCGCCCAGAGGTCTTCGCGAATCATATCGGTGCGATCAGTTTTTTCGAACGAGGCGTTCCAGATCGGAAAAGCTTGTTCGTCATAGACCCACCGCGTCCGCTCTTCAAAGTTTTTTTCGCTCATGATGTTGCAGCAGGTGGTCCTGCGGATGTTCCTGCGTCGGCCAGCCGGAGTCTGCGGCCAAATCAGCCTGCGCCCAAATCAGCCGCTGCCGAGCGTATGATGGGCCGAATGACCACAAAAATCTACCCCGCCGATTCCGGCGACGCCAGCCGCGTTGAAAACACCGCGCCGAGCCCGGTTCCGGGCCTGCCCCACATTCTGGAGGGTGACGGCGGTCCGGGCAGCCTGCTGGGCGAATGGATCAAGGCGCGGGAGCAGCCGGCCTGGCGGGCCAAGGCGATCCGTCGCTGGCTGTTTGGCCGGCGGGCGGCATCGTTTGCCGACATGACCGACCTCTCGAAGGACCTGCGGACGCAGTTGGAGGGTGGTTTCAGGATCTGGACGACGACGATCGCGAAGCACTCCAAGGCCGACGACGGCACCGAGAAGCTCCTCCTGGAACTCCACGACCGCCAGCGGATCGAATGCGTGCTCCTGCGGGATGGCGACCGCCGCACCGTCTGCATCAGTTCGCAGGTGGGCTGCGCGATGGGCTGCGTGTTCTGCGCGAGTGGCCTCGACGGCGTGATCCGCAACCTCACCACCGGCGAAATCCTTGAGCAACTGCTCAGGCTCCAGTTGCTCCTGCCGCCCAATGAACGGCTCAGCCACATCGTGGTGATGGGCATGGGAGAGCCGCTGGCCAACCTCGACCGGCTCCTGCCGGCGCTGGCCACCGCGCAGGATCCCGAGGGCTTCGGCATCTCGCAGCGGAGGATCACCGTCTCGACGGTGGGACTGCCTGGCGCCATCGATCGCCTGACCGAGGAAAACCCGGGCTACCATCTGGCGGTCTCGCTCCATGCCGCCGAGGACGAACTACGGACCAGGCTCGTGCCGGTGAACAAGTCGATCGGTCTGGCCGATGTGATGGCGGCGGCCGACCGCTACTGGGAGGCGTCGGGCCGGCGACTGACGTTTGAATACGTGCTCCTGGGCAGCGTGAACGACTCGCCCGAAGACGCCAAGCGACTGGTCCGACTGCTCGGCCGGCGGGCGGCGCTGGTCAACGTGATCCCCTACAACGCCGTGGCCGGGCTGCCGTGGCGGGAGCCGACGCAGGGCTCCCAGGAACGTTTTCTCGACGTGCTCCGAACAGCGGGCGTCAACGTGCAGGTCCGCCGCCGCAAGGGCGCCCGCATCGACGCCGCCTGCGGCCAGCTCCGCCGCCTCGCCGCGCAGCCGTGACGAACGCTACTGCAGCCAGCCGAGCAGCAGCACCGCCGCCAACACCATGCCGAGCATGCCGCCCAGCCACACCGTCCAGTGCACGGTCGCCAGCCGGATCTGCGCCGGATCTTCGTGATGCGTGGCAGCGAAGATCAGGCTGGCCAGCGCCACCAGCGGCAGCCCGAAGAAAATCCCGGGCACCCGGCCTGCAAGTGATCCCAACAGCGGCGTCTCAAAAAGCCATGGGGAAATTGCCATGACTGTCGTGAGTGTCAGTGTCGTGATCGCTTCCATGCGAGCGTGCCTTTCGTGGGGGTAGGTCCGGCGTTTGGACCGTGCGGATGTCGGAGGGTTTGGGTGTGTCGGGAAGCTGGTTCAGGAAGTGGCTTCAGGCGATGCCGGGACTGCGGCCGAGGCCGACTCTGCACCGCGGCGTTTTTTTTCGTCCTCGGATGGACCGAGCGGCCCTGCCCAGGCGTCGTAGATCACAAGTAGATTGAGCATGCCAGCGAGCATCGTGTAGAGCGTGCCGATCTCGAAGAACTTGCCCAGTTGCCGATGCCACTGGGCGAGTTGATCACGGCGAAATTGCTTCAGCGGTGGCTTGTCGAAGAAGTCGTCGGGCCGGATGTCGGGATCGTGTCGCGCGAGCCGGTCGGCGTAGGACCGCGAGACATACTGACCGGGGGCGAGCGGCGGGGCCATGAAGCCATTCAAGAACAGCGGCTGGCGGGCCGGGCCGAGCAGCTTGGCCGACTGCACGACCGCCGGCATGGCCACCAATCCGGCGCCAGCCTGACAGACGAATGCCCAGCGGGTGTCGCCGGGCTTCCATGACGCGTAGACCACCTTGCCGCCACCGAGCCACAGGCCCAGGACGAACGTCGTGAGGATGGCCGCCATGAACAGGCTGCCCTTCTTTGTGCGACCCTGGTAGAGCTGCCCGAGCCCGGGCACCGCCCACGAGAGCACCGCGGCAAGCGCAGGGTTGCGGAGATCGATGGCGGAGCCGTCGTCAGGCGAGATCGCGACGATTCTCGTCGGTTGTGGCTCGGCGTTTCTGCCCACGCTTCAATTTCCTGATGCGGCCCGGCAAGCTGATACGGCCCGCAAGGCGGGCGATAGCCGGCATTGCGAGACGTCAGTGTACGCGATCATCCGGGAGGAAAAAATGCGTTGGCGTGTCTGCATTCACGCCAACGATACCGGAGTCAAAGCATTCCTGCTACGATCCGCAGAGTCGTGCCAATTCCGCAGGCTTCGCCAGGGCTTCCCCGATGATCCAGTCCGCAAGGTCATGTTCCCGCCGCGGGTTCCTCACGGCGATCAGTGCCAATGGCGCCGTGCTCATCGGCACCGCCGCCGGATGCTCGGGCTCCAAGAAGAAGAAGGCCCGCAACGGCGCACGCCCGAAGGGTCCAAAGACGATGGGCAATCTGCTCGTCGACGGCTACATCGACGATCTCAAGAAGGGCCCCGCCACAAAACAGATCGCTGCGGCGCAGGAACTCGGCAACATGGGTGCCAACGCAAAGCAGGCGCTCCCGGCGCTCGAGTCCCTGGTGAAGGGCGGCGACGCGAAGGTCCGCGAGGCCGCCCAGCAGGCGATCAAGGCGATCCGCAAGTAACGCGGCCCGCGTTCACACGTGGCAACAAGATTGCATCTTGTTGAGCTCGGGGCCGCATTCGGCAAGTTGAAAACTTGCCGCCACGGGGCGAGGGAATCCGCGCTGCCTCAGCCCCACAGCCGGCGGACCACCCGCACCCGCGGCTGCGACGACTCACGGTCAACGCCGGACGGCGTCATGTCGTCGTCCTGCATGACGGCTTCGCGGCTTTCGCCGGCGGCAGCCATCGAGAGTTCCCGCCAGGCCCGTTCGACTGCGGCAGCGTCGACCCGGTCGAGTCCGTCGCCCGCCGCAGCGGCCAACGCGAGTTGCGCCAGGTGGCTGACGGTGCGGGGCACGCCACCGGCGAACCGCGCGAGCGTGGCAGCGGCCTCGGCGGGAAAGATATCAGGATCGCCGCCCACGCGGGCAATCGCCTGCGCGAGAAAGCCCGCGACGTCGTCCTCGTTCCAGGCCGAGAGTTCGATCCGCAGGCTCGCCCGCTGACGGATGGAGGTCGGCACCCGCGACAGTCCCTCGGGCGTCGCCGTGGCCACCACGACCGTGCGGGCGAAGCGCGGCTCGGCAGCCCCGACGAGCCGCGCGATCCCGTCGATCGCGTCGGCCGGCGCCTCGTCGATGTCGTCGAAGATGAGCACGGTCGGGCGTTCCATGAGCGTATTTTCGCGAAGCCTGTTTTCCAGCTTTTGCCAGGGCCGCAGCGGCTCGGCCCGAGAGAGCGGATCGAGCGGAAGTCGTTCGAGAAGAAGTTCAATCCAGTCGCCGGCTGCAAGACCGCGGAGCGACAGAAGTGCCGTCTCGGCACCGAGCCCGCCCAGGCGGCGGACCGCCATCGCGGCTAGGTGGCTCTTGCCGAAGCCTTCCGCCGCGGTGACCAGCCCAAACCGCTGTCGCTCCTCGAGCAGCCATTCCATCCGCGCGAGGGCCTCCTCCTGGGGACCGCCGGCATGGAAGGTTGCCGGCTCCAGTCCGCCGTCGAAAGGGGCCCCGGTGAATTTCCAGTGGTCGCGTGACATGATGGCAGGAGTGTAGCGACCGAGATGCCCTGCGTCAGGACGAAGTTTTCGCCGCGAAACGAACAGTCTGTTGGCCGAACGCCCCATGAGCGAACGATTTTTCATCACGACGCAGCCGGCCGGAGACCGCGCCGTTCTCGAGGGCGACGAGGCCCGCCATCTCACGCGGGTGCTCCGCGCAAAGGTCGGCGACACGGTGTCGCTCTTCGACGGCAGGGGCCGCGAGTGGCCGGCACGGGTGGCGTCGCTCGGACGGGATCGCGTGGAACTCGACACTACCGAACCGACGGTCGATCCGGTCCCCGTTGCAATCCCGCTCACGCTCGCCGTCGCGCTTCCCAAGGGAGACCGCCAGAAGTGGATGGTGGAGAAGCTCACAGAACTGGGAGCGGCGAGACTCGTGCCGCTCGAGACGACCCGCGGCGTGGCGGAGGCAACCGCCTCCGCGCAGGCACGGCTCGAACGGGTGGTGATCGAAGCCTGCAAGCAGTGTGGCCGCAACACGCTCATGGAGATCGCGGCGGGCCGCCCGCTCGAACGGCTGCTCGCCGAGGTACCCGCCGGTGCATGCGTTGTGATCGCTCATCCCGGTGGCAGGTCGCTCGACGTCGCCGCCATACCTACCACAGCCACAGAGATCATCGCTTTGGTCGGCCCCGAAGGAGGATTCACTGACGAGGAACTCGGCACCGCCGACCGCGCGGGCGTCATCCGCATCTCACTCGGGCCCCACATCCTCCGTGTCGAGACCGCCGCAATCGCGCTGGCAGCCCGGCTCGTTGGGTGACACCCAGTGGCGGCAAGTTTTTAATTTGTCCGTGTCCCCTCTCTCCCGTGGCGGCAAGTTTTTAACTTGTCCGTGTCCCCTCTC
>JAPLNQ010000181.1:0-14464 GCA_026401075.1 Planctomycetia bacterium | reverse complement strand
CGTGTCCCCTCTCTCCCGTGGCGGCAAGTTTTTAACTTGTCCGTGTCCCCTCTCTCCCGTGGCGGCAAGTTTTTAACTTGTCCGTGTCCCCTCTCTCCCGTGGCGGCAAGTTTTTAACTTGTCCGTGTCCCCGGTATCGATTCCACAAGTTAAAAACTCGTGGCCACGGGGCCGGCAAAAGAGCTGCGTCCCTTTTTTTCACTCGGCAAAAGAGCTGCGTCCCTTTTTTTCACTCTCGTTCACTCCGCGCAGCACGGGCACCGCTGCGGCACGTCGAGCACGAGCGTGGCGGCGTAGCTCGCCTTCTCATAGCCCTCCCCCTTCTGCTCGGGATCGACGTGGTGGGCGACGACCAGCACCAGGTTGCCCTCCTTCGGTGTGTAGCTGCACCGGCCATCCACGTCGGTCTTGCGTTCGTGATTCGGGTCGAAGCCTTCGGCGAGCGTCGCGCCCCGCGGGATGAACGACACGACCTGATCGGTAAGGGGCTGCCCATTCAATAGCAGCCGCACGACGATCGGCTTGCCGGGACCGCACCCGAGCACGGGATGGCTCTCGAGCACCAGTTCGAGCGGATGGCCGAGCGGCTCAAGGATCGTGGCCTCCAGCTTGGCCGGGCTGTCGAGCGACTCGGAGGCGAGAAAGTAGGCCTTGCTTCCCTTGAATCCCATCGCGCCATGGCGGACGCCCTCGCGGTAGTGGGCCACGCAGTGGAGGCCCGCGGTGGCCGGCACGAATCGCGCCGTCCAGAATCCCTCCTTCGGCGCGTAGCCGAGATCGACCATGTCGGGAACGAGGTCGGTCTTCCGGCCGTCGGGGCCGATCACGCCCACCTGCACGCCCTCGAGCGAGCCGAGTTTGCCGGCGATCTTGAAATCGCGGTGCTCATTGCCGTGGTTGCCGAGGAAAAGATCGACGTGCACGACGTCGTCGGGGCGAACCAGCCGCGGCGAGGCCTGTATCCAGGTGTCGTGGGCCTGGGCGGATGCGGTGGCCGCGACGAAGAGTAGCGCGGCGAGCATCGCGGCCCACCGGGGCAACCCCTCGTGATTCGGAACGCAACGTTGAACATAGAAATGATTTGATCGAAGCATGAGAGAAACTCCTGTCTCAGTAGTCGCCAGACACCTGCTCGCCGCCGTTGATGCTGTGGAGGGCACGGTGGAGGTCCTTGTCGGTCTTATCCGACAGGAGCACCACCCGGCCGTCTCCAAAGAGCACGTTTGCCCCTGCCGCATGCCGGCTCTTCGGGCCGAAGAAGCCTGACCAGTGGACGACGTAGTCGGGGATCATGCTGTTGGGTGGCAGGAAGCCGTTTGTGAGGCTGTTGCCCTGGGTCGTGGCCGCCCAGGCCAGGCCCCGGCCCCGCATCGATGGCGAATTGACGGCCCGCCATGCCGTGAGCGACGACCAGCTTGCGAGGATGGCGTCGATGTCCGCAGTGGTCGCAATGCCACCGCGGGTGATCGTGTTCGGCGAACCGCCCGAGCCGTTCGTGTTGGTCCAGCCCGTCGATCCGTTCAGCGTGTACTGATACGGGAAGGATGGCACCGAGGCGAGCGTCACGGTGTCGCTCGATCCACTGTCGGCGATGCTGCGGACAGCCTCGCTCGCAATCACGGTCTTCGACGTGCCATCGGTGATCTTTGAAATCCTCACCTTCGAATTCTCGTAAACGATACCGTCGGTGGGCTTGCTGAACTCCCAGTAGTTGTTGCCTCCCGAGACTGTGGCACTCCCAAAACTCACCATATAGTTGTTGCCGCCGTAGGTCGCTCCGTTGCAGGTGTT
Organism: Planctomycetia bacterium; assembly: GCA_026401075.1. Classification (GTDB taxonomy): domain Bacteria; phylum Planctomycetota; class Planctomycetia; order Pirellulales; family UBA1268; genus CAMCQY01. Next base: position 12,673 of record JAPLNQ010000181.1, on the reverse strand, counting down.
CACCGTTGGCGCCGGATCACTCGGACACAACAGCATCGGGATCGGCTTCGCAAACAGCGCCGCAAACTGTGCCGCGGGCACCTGGCTGTTGAACGAGCCGGTAAAGGGAGTCGCTTTGAAATCGAGCTGACTACTGATCGCCGACTCCTCGGCATACGGCAGGAGCCGGGCGTGTAGCGACCAGCCGGCGGTGCTGCTGGTCCGCGCGTCGGTCTGCGGGAAGCAGCCTCGGGCACACTCGAAATTCAAGAGAGCCAGCCCGAACTGCCGGAGGTTGTTGGTGCAGCTCGTCCGCCGAGCCGACTCCCGTGCCGACTGCACGGCGGGGAGCAGGAGCCCGACGAGCGTGCCGATGATGGCGATCACCACCAACAGTTCGACGAGTGTGAACGCGATACGATTCGCAGGCTCGGGCCCGCGGCCCGCGCAACGATACGTTGCCATGATGCAGATCCTTGTCTGTGTGCAGGTCAGGCAGGGACGCCGTGCATGAAAATGACACGGTGTCTGCCGATGGATCTCTTTCCGCCGGCTCGCAGCATGCGACGCTGAAACGGAACACGACGCCGACACGCAGCCAGAGCCGCAGCATGAATCCAGAACCGGGATCACGCCGCGCAGGGCTACGACAGAGATCAGGCCGCGCGGGGCGGCGGCGCTGCCGGAGAGGCAGCCAGCGATTCGCCCATTTCGTCGCCGGGCGTGCACGTGTCGATCACGTGCATCACAAGAGACACCTCGAGCCGTGGCGGTGGCAAGGCCGCGCCGGCCGCAAACCACTCCGCCATGATGCCGCCGCAGGCCAGCATGGCACGGAGCGTGACCGACCGTGACTGCGGCTCTCCAGGCTCGTCCGCAGGAGGAACTTCTTCGGTCGTCGCTTTTTTGGGCATTGACGGCGTGGCCGCCAGCGACTGCTCGTGGCTGCAGATCTTTGTGTCTTCAAACACGACGGCGGCTGGCTGCCTGCTCCCGCAGCACGACTCCTTGGCCACAGGAGCCTTGCTTGAGCAACACGACGACTTTGTGGCCTTCACCACCACTGGCCTGCCGCCGGCCACCCGCTGCTCGAGTGCCGCGAGCACCGCCGGCTCAACGCGATGAGCCGTGGCCCAGGCAAGCGTCTCGGCCGGCGTGTTACAGCAACAACTGGTGAAGCACTGCTCAGCCGTGGCGCAGCCGCAGGGCTTATCCATGCAGGGAAACGGCCGCGAGCGATCCTTGCCGGCGAGCCGCTTCGCAGCGGGCGAGTCGGAGGCGGCCGGCGCGACGGTCCCAAGAGAAATGGAGCCTAGCGGCAACGGCAGCCCCGAGGCCACGAGCGTGTAGCCAAGAATCGCCAGCCATGTCGTGATTCGACGAAGCGATGCGCGAGGGTGCATAACCAGAGGATACACTCTGAAACGAGGAGGGCAAACAAAATCGATAACGCGGCGGCAAGTTTTCAACCTGTCCGTGAACCCTCTCCCCCGTGGCGGCAAGTTTTCAACTTGTCCGTGAACCCGGCACGGATTCCGCAAGTTAAAAACTTGCGGCCGCGGTTAAAAACTTGCGGCCACGGCACGCCATCACAGCCGCTGGAGAGACGCAACAGCCTCCTCGAGTTCGGCGGCACCGCCACGGGCGTCGGCCGTTTCGACGCCGATCCACCCGCGATAGCCCCGCTCCTCGAGCGTGCCGAAGACCGCTGCAAGGTCGACGTGGCCGGTACCGAGCACAGCCGCGCGACCGCGGCCCGCGAAGCTGCCAGCCACCGCATCGGTGGCATGCACGTAGCCGATGTGCCCCGCCAGCTGTTCGATCGCCTCAGCCGGATCGTGCCGATGCACCAACAGCGCACCGGTCACGACATCGCAGCTGAGCGATCCCTCCGGCAGGCTGGCGATCACTCGCACGAGGTCGTCGGGCCCGACGCGACCCGCTTCCGCGCAGAGCGTGGCGCCCACGCGATGGCCCCAGCCGCCCAGATCCGTGAGCACGTCGACCAGCAGCCGCCACTGCGGGTCGGGCTCAGCCTCCGGGTCGGTCGCCACTGGCGGCACATCGCCGATGTGGTTGAGCAAGACCTGGGCACCGAGGTCGTGCGCAAGTTCGAGCGCCCGCTTCGTCGCGGCGATCCTCGCCTCCAGCCGGTCGGCATCGGCATAGCCACCGCGTGTGCGAAACGCCACGGCCGACGCCACGAGCCCCTCGTCGTCGAGCCACTTGCGAATCTGCCTGAGGCCCGTCCGCGACACCTGCTCCGGATCGAGGCCGCCCCGCGCGTCGATCTCCACGCCGCGGACCCCGAGATCCCGAGCTCGCTTGAGGGCAGTTCGCAGATCGGGGGAGAGGGCCACCGTGGCAACGGCGAGACGGGATGTGTCCATGCGTCTGAGAAGGATCCTGTGTGGAGCGCGGTCCGCGAGGGAAGCTGCGTGATTGTAGTGTGGGAAGAACGTCCCTTGCTTGCGCTGCGGGCTTGGATGGACAATTCAACTGCACGCGGCCACGACAATCCCTTGAGGAGCCCTCCCGGCATGCCCACGATCACACAGGTGACCGAGTCGCTCGAACACATCGCCCCGTTGCGACTGGCCGCCGAGTGGGACTCGGTCGGCCTACTGGTCGGCTCCCGTCGGCCGCAGATCACCCGCGTGATGGCCTGCCTGTCGCTCACGCCCGACGTGGCCGCCGAGGCGGTCCGTGAACAGGCCGACATGGTAGTCACGCACCATCCCCTGCCCTTTCGGCCGGTTCCGAGGATCACCGCCGAAACCTCCACCGGCCGCGTGCTGCTCGAACTCATCCACGCCGGCATCGCTGTCTGGAGTTCGCACACTGCCTGGGACTCGGCCGCCGGCGGCGTCAACGATCAACTCGCCGCCCTGCTGGGGCTGGATCACGTGGCGCCCATCGAGCCCGACACGATCCATCCTCTGGCCGGCTTCGGCCGGGCGGGCACGTCCCCTGCCGGCTGGTCGGTCGCCCAACTGTCCAGTCACATCGCCGGCCGGTTGCGAGTGAAGGGCGTGCAGGTGGTGGGCATTCCAGACCACCCAGCCGGCCGCGTCGGCATCGTCTGCGGCAGTGGCGGTGACTCGCTGGACGCAGTGACCCAGGCAGGCTGCACAACCTTCCTGACCGGCGAGATCAAGCTCCATCAGGCCCTCGAGGCGCGGGCCCTCGGCCTGGCGGTGATCGCGGTGGGGCACCATGCCAGCGAGCAATTTTCAATGGGAGTGCTCGCCGAGCGGCTGGCCGAGGCGATGCCCGGCCTCTCCTGCTGGGCCAGCCGCGACGAGACCGACCCGCTCCAGTGGCTGTGATAAAGCCGCTTATTCCATAAACATCCTCGAAATAAAAATTGCTCCGCGGTTTTCCGGCGCTACACTGGAAGGATCGTCCTGCGCGTGTCCCCCTGCCGGAAATGGCGGTTCCATGCCCCGATTCCTGACTGCCCTACCCGTCTACAACGAAGTGGCCCACGTCTCGGCGGTGCTCGACGAAGTGCTGCGGTTCACAACCGACGTCCTCGTCGTGGACGACGGATCGACCGACGGCACGTCGCCGCTGCTGGCAGCGCGCGTCGAAGAGCGAGGTGACATCCGCATCGTGCGTCATCCGCGAAACCAGGGATATGGCTCGGCGCTGGCCACCGCATTCCGCGAGACGCTCGCCGGAGAGTGGGACGGTCTCGTCACGATCGACTGCGACGGCCAGCACCAGCCACAGCTGATCCCGACCTTCATCGCTGCCGCCACGACGGCATCCGCCGGCCGGCCCGCCGCCGACATTGTCAGCGGCAGCCGCTACCTGCAGCGGTTCCCGGGCGACAGTGAGCCGCCCGCCGCCCGCCGCCGCATCAATGCCGAGATCACGGCCGACATCAACACGCGGCTGGGCCTTGACCTCACCGACGCCTTCTGCGGCTTCAAGGCCTACTCCCGTCGCGGCCTCGAGCAGCTGCACATCACCGAGACCGGCTATGCGATGCCGCTGGAGCTGTGGGTGCAGGCCGCGGCAGCATCCTTGAGGATCGTCGAACTCCCTGTGCCGCTGGTCTACCTCGATTTGGCGCGGAGTTTTGGCGGCGCACTGGACGACGCGGCAACCCGTCTGGCCTACTACCGCAGCGTTCTCGATCGTGCGGAAGCCGCCGTCGCGTCAGCAGTCCCCGGCACTGCCATGTAGTCCATGCATTCATCCTCCGGCCTGCCGCCGTCCCGCCGCCGCGTTCATGCACCGCCGCAGGAATCGGGCGGCCGCCTCCTCGATCCACCGCTCGATGCGGCCCCCGACACGCCGGAGCCTTCGATCGAGGCCCTCGTCGACAACAACCGTCTGCTCCGCGCGGCCTTCGACACCCGGATCGGCGACCTGAAACTGTGGGAGCTGGTGGCCGCAACGCGGCGCGAGGTGCTCACCGTCGCCACCGAATACACCGCCAGCTATCGCGACGTCGACCGGCCCACCGACGTTGCCGACTGGATCGCGCGGCCGCTCGTGATGGGTGGCCATCAACCGGAACTGTTTCATCCCGGCGTGTGGCTGAAGAACTTTGCAATCGACGCCTACGCCAGGCGACTGGGCGGCACCGCGATCAACCTGGTCGTCGACACCGACCGCTGCGCATCGACGAGCGTCGGCGTGCCCGTGGGCTCGCCGCGCGAGGCGCATCTCGAACAGGTCGCGTTCGACGGTCCCGCGCCGGAGATGGCGTGGGAGGAGCGCGGCATCATCGATGCCGACTGCTTCGCGTCGTTCGGCAGCCGCGCCGATCGCCTGCTCAGGCCGTTGGAGCCCGACGCGATCCTCCGACGATGGTGGCCGCTGGTGGTGGAGCGGGCCAGTGAGTCGAATCGGCTCGGCCTTGCCATCGCACAGGCGCGACACATGTTCGAGGCGCGTCTGGGTCTGGAAACACTCGAACTCCCCGTCAGTGAACTGGTCCGCCTGCCGACGGTGATGGTGTTCATGGGATGGCTGCTCGCCCACGCCGCGCCGTTGCACGAGGCCTACAACGCGGCGCTCGCCGACCACCGCCGCCGGCATCATGTCCGCGGTCGCGCCCGCCCCATGCCTGATCTCGCTGTGCGGTTCGACGACACATCGTCCGATCCCTGGCTGGAAGTGCCCTGGTGGATCTGGTCGCGGGACGACCCGCGGCGGCGAAGGGTCTTTGCCAACACCGGCACGCCCGGCACGCTCGTGCTCTCCGACATGGAGACACTGCGGGTGGAGCTACCGATCTCACCCGACACTACGCCGTCGCGATGGGTGGATGCCCTCTCCCGCATGGAGGAACATTCCCTGCGACTGCGGCCGCGGGCGATCCTCACGACGCTCGTGGCCCGCATGATTGTGGCCGACGTCTTCGTGCATGGCGTCGGCGGCGCGGCCTACGATCTGCTCACCGACGACATTGTCCGTCGGCTCACAGGCTGCGATCCGCCCCGTCACGCCGTGGTCACCGGAACGCTGCGACTTCCGGTCGACCAACTCTTTCCAGGATTCGCGACCGACGATCCGGCCGCGGAGCTCGCGGCCCTGCACCGCCAGATCCGCGATCTGGAATTTCATCCGGAACGCCACCTCGCTCCACACGACGCGCAGCCCCAACAGGTGCGCGAGTTGATCCAACACAAGCAACGCTGGATTGATACGCATCCCACAGCAACGCTCGCGAAGCGGCGCTGCCGCGAGATTCGCGCGGCGAACGACCGGATGGCATTCCACACGCAGTCGTTGCGGAACAGGATGCTCGACCGCGCCGGACCACTGGCGACCGCCGTACGAGCCCGCAAGGTGCTGGGATCGCGGGAATATCCCTGGTGTTTTTTTTCGGAAAACGCGCTCAAATCCTTCCTGCTACTGGAAATGGGATGACTCCCCGCATATCCTAAGCGCTAACGGATTGGTTTTTATGACGCCCCAGGGAGAGGAGGCACGATGTCTTGTCGCAGAGCGTCCTGTCGTATTGAGCTCGTACGCAAAATTTGCACACGTAGGGTGAGCGCAAGAGGGTTGATCGCAAGAGGGGTTCGCGCAAGAGTGGCTCGGTTTGCTGTCGGCGCGGGTCCTTCCCGTTCGACGCCCAGGCAGTCCTCCCGCTCAGCGGTGCGGTCGACAGCCGTCGCCACGCGTCGCCCCAAGCCAAAGCCCCCGCTGAAGATTCGGACCGGCACGGCGGCCACCACCCAGCCCACGCGATTCAAGTCGGCCGACGTGCAGCAGTCGGTCTCGCTCCGGCTGGCCACCGGCATGGACAATTCCGCGGCAAAAGCCGCGAACGTCACACTGGACCGGTCCTCTTCATCTGCCTCCGCCAAGTCGCCCCGCCGGCCTGGCGTGGCCAAGGCTCCTGCCCGTCGCAACGACAACCACGAGCGAAACCACGACGCCAAGGGTGATGTTTCACTCGATGCGATGACCGTCCATGCTGTCGAGATTCGGCCTGCGGGCACGGTGGTGAGCCGTCGGCCGCTGACCAAGCGACCGGCCATCCTGCACCTGCCGCACCAGCCGGTCGTCCAGCTGAAGCCGCCGGCGTGGATGCTGGAGGAATGCCATGTGGCGTCCGCTCGCGCGGGAGACCAGGCTGAGATCCTGCAACTCCTCTCGGGTCTGCCTTCTCCGCCGTCGAAGGCCGAGTTTCACGCTGCCGTCGATCACCCCGACCACGATTCGGCCAACCGGCTTGTGGCCCGACTTGCCGGCCGCATCGTCGGCCACGTCGAGATCGTTCCACGGAGCGTGCGGGTCGGTGGCGGCACCGTGTCGGCAGCGGTGCTCGACCGTGTCGCCGTGCTGCCCGAGTGCCGTGGGGCCGGACATGGCCAGCGGCTCGTGCGTGCCGCCGAGGGACGCATGCGCCAGATGGGCGTAGCAATCGCACTCTCACGCACTCGGATCGCGCCGTCGTTCCACGAGCTCGGCTGGAGTGTGCTCGGCCGCGATTGCGCGACGCCGGGTCGCCCCACGGCCATTCTGTCACGGCTCCTGGAGGGCCCGAAGCGTGACGGCGAGCCGGTGACGATGAGGCAATGGCGGCATGTCGAACTACCAGCGATTCTGCGAATCTACACGCAGAACGCCGCCCGATTCGTCGGGCCACTCGACCGCAGCGAGGCGTATTCGAGGTGGCTGGTGAGCCGTGGAGCGTTTGACTCGATCATCGTCGCGCTGATGGGACAGGATCGCTACGACCTCCATGAGACCACGGCCCGCATCGTGGGCTATTGCGTACAGTCGGGCAATCGCGTGATGGAGCTGTTCGCCGACCCGGAGTTTCCTGGGCTCGAGCGTGAGATCCTGTCCCGCGTCTGCGCCGAGGCCATCGAGAACGACCGGCAGGAGATCGTCTACGAGTCGAGTGCCGCTGATCCGCTCCATCAGGCCGTGGCCGGTGGCGAGAGTCTTGTGTCGGCCAACGACCGGATGATCGTCGCGAAGGTATTCAAGCCGTTTGAGGTGCTCACCGCGACCGCCCCCGCCGTGGCCGCCCGTGTGGTGGCCGCGGGCATCCGCGAAACGGTCGAACTCGGCCTTGATGCGCCGGGCTTCCGCGGTTCGATCATCGTCGCCAACGGCAACGCGACCGTCCATGCAGGCCGCTCAGGACGCAGCTACCTGACGCTCTCCGACGAGGAACTGGCGCGGCTGCTGCTGGGTCAGTCTGATCCCGTCGAGGCGGCGGCCGCCGGCCGGCTCCATGCTTCGACGCAGGTGGCCGAAAAGCTGGCGATGCAGCTCTTCCCGCGGGTGCCGCTGTGGTGTCCGATGTGGGACGACCTGCCGGCGTGATGGCCCATCAAGCGAAAGGCGACGGTTCGGGGCTACCCACGCCCCGTCGCCGGACGTTCGCTTTGGGCATCCTGCCCTTCGCTCACTCGATGGCGGCAGCGCTCTCGGCATCCTGCCTTCGCCGACCAATCCGCTGAGACGGATCGGTGCCCGGCCAACGCCGGCTCTCGGGGCATGGGCAGCCCCTCACGGATACATCACGTCCATAAAAGCCCTGAGCGCAAGCGACGGGATCGCCGCTCACGCTCCGCGGGCGCCGGCGAGCCACTCGTCGGCCCACGTGCGGACGGCGTCGACGCCCTTGCGGTGGCAGAAGTCACCAAGTGTCTCGCCCGCGTGCCGCTCTGCCTTGTAGCAGGCGAGCACCGCCGTGATCTCCCGTGAGAGATGCTCGAACGGCACCACGTCCTTGTACTGCGTGTTGAGCCGGTCGCCGAGCAACCTGCCGCCGAGGAACAGCGTGTACTTCCCGAGCGTCCGCCCGACGATGCCAATGTCGGAGTTGTAGGGACGGGCGCAGGCGTTGGGGCAGCCGGTCATACGGACCGTGAAGGCGTCGTGCGAGAGGCCGAGTTTGGCCACCTCCGGCTCGAGCGAGTCGATGAGCCCGGGCAGCACCCGCTCGCTCTCGGCCACGGCGAGACCGCAGGTGGGCAATGCCACGCAGGCCATGCTCCAGCGGCGGAGCGTGGAAATCTCCTCGGAGGTCTTTACGCCATGGTCGTGGAGGATCTTCACGATCCGCTCCCGGTCAGTGATCGTGAGATCGGTAAAGAGCAGGCTCTGGTGGGCCGTGATCCGCGCGCCAGGCTTGATGTCGTGGAGAATCCGCCGCAGCGCCGTCTTGAGCCGGAAGCCGCCCCCCTGCTCGGAAACAACACGGTCGTGGATACGGCCATTCTCGACATTGAGTCCATAGAAATATTTCCCGTCGCCTTGCTCGAACCAGCCGATGTGGTCGTCGAAACCGTGCACGTCTGCCGGGTGGCAGGGGGCGAGCGGCTTGCCAAAGTATTCCTCGACCTTCGTCCGGAAGGCATCGAGGCCCATGTTGTGGATCGTGTATTTGAGCCGGGCCGTCTTGCGGTCGGTGCGGTTGCCATAGTCGCGCTGCACCTTCACGATCGCCTCGGCGATGGCCAGCACATCCTCGGGGGGAACGAACCCGAGCCGCTTGGCGAGTGCCGGAAAGGTCTTGGCAGCGCTCGGCGTCACGCCCATGCCGCCGCCGGCGAGCACGTTGTAGCCGAGGATTTTTCCACCTTCGTGAACGACGAGGAAGCCGAGATCATTGGCATAGATGTCGGTGCAGTTGTCTTCCGGCAGTGCGAACGCCGTCTTGAACTTCCGGGGCAGGTAGGTCGGGCCGTAAATAGGCTCCACATCCTTGTCGCCCGACGTGCCTCCCGCGAGCGTCTTCTCACCGGTGTCGGGATCGGTAAGCCAGATCTCGTAGTAGGCCCGTGTCCGCGGGGCGAGGTGCTTGGCGAGCTTGTCGAGCGTCGCCTGCATCTCGGCGCGGACGGGGTGATTGTGGATCGGGGCCGGACAGCACATGATGTTCCGCTCGACGTCGCCGCAGGCAGCGAGTGTGGTCATCTGGATGTCGTGCACCCGCTGCATGAAGGGCTTGAGATCCCCCTTCACCACGCCGTGGTGCTGGATTGCCTGCCGTGTGGTGAGCCGGATCGTGCCGTTGCCCACCTCATCGCCGAGATCGATCGCCGCGAGTAACTGGGCGGCCGTAAGCTTTCCGCCGGGCACGCACGTCCGGATCATGAACGAAATCTCGCGACTGCTTTTGGCCCCCTCCTTCGCCTTCCGCTGCTCGCGGTCGTCCTGCTGGTAGGTGCCGTGGTTCTTGAGCAGCTGGATGCTCGGCTTGCCAAACCCGGGAGCTTCGTCGTCGAGTTCCTTGGCGATGTCGCCGGCCAGATAGTTGCTGGCTGTCTTGACCAGTTCGACGGCAGTGGGCTTGGCGGCCGGGGCGGCTGTCGTGGGCGTCTCGTCTGACATGGTTTCCTGCGACTGTTTTCGAGGGCATAATGGAGATTCGTTGCACTCCAAGAATAGGCGCTTCTGGTCGCGGAGGCGATATCTTCCCGCCCCAGCAATGAAGGCAGACAAAAAAGCCGGCCTCGCGGCTCCTTGAGGAGTGGCGGCACAGTCCGGCGGAGAGAAACGGGTGGCCAAAACGCTCGCGGAACAGCTGGCTGCCGGTGATCCGGAGGCCTTCGCGGCCCTCTACGACCGGCTCGCCGTCCGCCTCTTCAACACCGCCCGCACCATGACCGATTCCCTGCCAGACGCCGAAGACACCGTACACGACGTGTTCGTGGAACTGGCCCGCTCCCGCGACCGGCTCGCCCGGATCACCGACCTCGACGCCTACATCTTCACGATGCTTCGGCATGCAATCAGCCGGCGACGGCGACGACGGGACGTGGACCGGCGGGCGATTGATACGGTCGCCAGGCAGCGTGTCGAGGCGGGGCGGTTCGCTACGCAGCCGGCGGAACTGCCCGACGATGCGTTGACCGCAGCCGTGGCAGGATTGCCGCCGGCCCAGCGGGAGGTGCTCGCGCTCAAAGTCGACGGCGGCCTCACCTTCGCGGAGATCGCGGCCGTCATCGGCACGAGCATCAACACCGCCGCCAGCCGCTACCGCTATGCGATTGAAACAATCCGTGCCACGATCACCCACCCGGAGGCCATTCGATGACCTCTCCATTCGACCCTAAGCTATCGGCCGTCGAGCGGATGCTCACCGACCGCACGCTCCAACCGCCGCCTCCCGCACTGCGATCACGGGTGCTCACCGACATCGACGCCGTGCTCCCGAAAACGGTGCCTGGCACCAAATATGGGCAAGCTGCGCAGCCACATCCCCCAGAATACGCAGATTTGGTGGCTGGCACCTTTTTGATGGGCACGGCCTTGTTGTTATTGATCATCGCGATGCTGTCGAGTGAAGCCGCTTCGCGCCGCATCGGCGGCACGAACGAGCGGCCGCTGCTCTCGTTCGCCCAGCGGGCCGAGGCGGCCGGTATCACGCTCGACGCTATGCCGCCGGCCACCGTGCAGTTGGCCAGCGGCCTGCCGTACGACACCGAGATCCCGCGTCACAACGATACGCTCCGTGTGCTCAATACTCGCTCTTTCCTGCAGGGGAACCTCTGATGGGCCACTTTCTCTTCTTTGTGTTCGTCGTCGCATCATGCCTGCTCTGGTCGGCCGCCTGCACGGCCGCCGCGGCGCGGACGCACCGTCCCTGGCTGCGGCGGCTGCTCGAGGCCGTGGCCTGGAGCGCGCCCGTCGCTGCGCTCGCGCCGTTCGTAGCGTTCACGGCATTTCTCGCCTTCTGGAAGCCCATGCCGACCAACTGGTTCGGTCCCACGCTCGCCACGTTTCTGTCGGCCCTCATCGGCGGCATCTGGATCGTTTGGGCGGGACTTACCCGGGCAAACGTGAAGCCGCTGCGTGCTGAGGCAGACCCGGTACCGCTGGCCGCCCGCTGGCCCGTCGTCGGCCTGGCGGCGGCTTTCGTGATGGCCAAGGCCGTGTCGTTTGGCACGCTCCTCTTCATCGACAACGCCGTGGCGGCACAGGGCCCCTACCTGCGGCTGGAAGCGGCGCAGCTCATGCAGGCCAACCTGCCGCCGGCCGTGTCCGATATGCAGAATGCCGCCCCGCTCTACAAGCAAGCCTTCGCGGCACTCGACGCCGATCCCGCGCTCAAATCGGATGAGTCGCCGCTCGCGAAGGCTACAACGAACGACGTGGCCAATCCGGCCGTGACGGAAACACTCGCCAGACATGCCGCCACGCTCGACCTGATCCGCCGCGCCGCCGATCGCGACACCTGCCGGTTCCAGCGGGACTGGACGCGACCATCCATCGACATGCTGCTGCCGGAGATGCAATCGCTGCGCACGGCGGCCCGCCTGCTCGTGCTGGACGCCCGTCGTGAGGCGGCCGACGGCAACGCCGCCGACGCCCTTCACGACGTGGCCCGCATCCAACGGATCGGCCGTCATGCCTCCAACGAACCGCTCCTGATCTCGAATCTGGTCGGTCTGGCGATCGACACGATGGCTCTCGAGACACTCGCGCAGGTGCTGCCGACGCTCCGCAAGAGCGATCTCGCCGCGCTCGACTCGTCCGACATCCGCGATATCGTCACGACCCCGCCGGCTATGGCGAGCCATTACTACGGCGAGGAGGCCTTCGGGCTCTCGACGTTTGCAGGCATGGCGGATAGTCGGTTCGGCGTGATGAATGCCCTCGAGATGTTCGCGAATCAGCCACAGCGGCCGTTGCTCTCCCGCATCCTGCCTCTGACCCTCCTCTACCGCGTCTTTTTCCTCGAGGCCGACCTGACGGGCTACCGGTCGATCATGCGGAAGTACCAGCAACTGGCTGCCGGATCGGAGCCGTACCCAGAGGTGAAGAAGAAGACCGACGCCATGGAAACGGAGCTTCGGGACCGCAGCCCGGGCATGATGTCGTCGCTGATCATGCCGGCGCTGGGGGGCGTCTTCCGCGCACAGGCCCAGGACGTCGCCCGGCAGCGGGCCGCCTCCGCCCTCGTCGCCGCCATGAAGCAGCGACTGGAAACTGGGACGACGCCCACGACTTTCGAGGAACTCTCCACGAAGCTCGTGCCGCCTGCATCCCGCGATCCCTTCACGGCCGACCAGCCGCTGGTCATGAAACAGACCGACGACGCGTTGCTCGTCTACTCGATCGGCCCCGACGGCGAGGACGACGGTGGCCCGGTCGCCCCTGGGGCCGACAAGGTCGAGGGTAACGACGACATCGGTTTGCGGATGGCGCTGTGATCGAGCGAGCCATTTCCGATGAACGCGGTCCCCGGGCTTCCGCCCGG
>JAPLNQ010000007.1 GCA_026401075.1 Planctomycetia bacterium | reverse complement strand
GATCGGCAAGCTGGCCGAGCAGTTCGTCGCACTGCTTCCGCTCCGCCTCGAGGTCGCGGGGGTCGGGGCCGCTGACGCGGACGTCGAGCGTGCCGCCGATGCCCGAGGGATCGATCGTGCAGCGCACGAGGATCGCCCGATTGTCCTTGTTGCGCTCGATGAAGACCACGTCCTCCGCATAGCGTCCGTCGCGCCCGAAAATGCTTCCGAGCTTGGCAAGAGCCCGCTCCCACAGACCGACATGGAGGGCGTCGATGCGGCGCTCCCCCCGGGTAAAGTCTGCCTGGTGGGGAAATCGGGCGTTGAAGCCGGGTGATACCGGCTTGTCGGCATCGCTCTGGAGATGCTGCACACTGATGGAGGACGTGACCCCTGACCATGCGCGGTCACCGCGCACCAGGGGGAAACAGAGCCCCATGCGCTCCATGAACGCCAGGAGCAGTTCCTGCTCGGCAACCGTGTACCGCGGGGTCGATCCCGGTCGATCCCATACCAATTCGGCCAGCCGTTGCCGCGTGAAGACAGGGTCTGATGAAAGCTCGGCAAAGACCTCGTTCTCGACCTCCTCCGAGTGGGGCCTCTGGAGGACGGCATAAACACCGTCGAGAAACCATTTCTGATCGACGATCACCTCATTCCGGAGCGCCTGCGGATTCCAATAGAGCAACCCGGTATGGGTGAGGAAGTCGAGCGTTCGCCGGACCTGGTCATTGGGCCGACCGTCGACGCGATCCGTGGTGAGGGCCAACGTGCCGGCGTCGAGGGCCTGCAGCAATTGATCGAAGCCCGCTTCCGGTGGGAGGGTGCCTTTTTGTTTGATTTCCGCCGTCAGACGGGTTGCGAAATTAGCGGCCGTCATCAGCTGCGGAGGAAGATCGGGGATTGTGACCGCAGCAGCGGTGGGAGCGGCCGGTCCTGTCGCGTCCGCGGAGGCCTCCGCCGAATCTGAATGTGCATAACTGCCGAGCAGCCTTTCAACCCAGCCCTGCACCATCGCTTCCCCCACCTTCCAATGGGCTGGCACCGCCGTCCCCTGGCTCGCCACGACCTCCCCTACGGCTTGGTCGATCCACGTGGCGATGCCGGCGATCGTGGTCGTGTTCCGGGCGTTGCAGAGGTGGAATGTGACATGATCGAGATCCTCCCCGAGCTCGCTTCTTGCCCGTTCCCGAAACCGGGCTTCGGAGGCGGCGAGATCGGCGGTGGCACCGGACTCATTGGCGGCATCCTCCGTGAATGGATTACACACCAGCGCGATCCGGGCATTCGGGCATGCCATTCGGATCATGTCGATCCAGTAGCGCGGTGGACGGCGCACATCCTCGAAGATCGCTCGCCGGCCTGCCTTGGCCGTCGTCGGCGCCAATGGATTCCACACAACGACGAAGACTGTGCCCGCCTGGATGAAGATGCGGTGGGCGTTGTGATAGATCTCCTGACCGCCGAAATCCCAAATCAGCCGCTTCGTCTCGGCATCGCCGGGCGTCTGATAGGGATAGAGGCGAATGCCGTGGGTGCTGCCCAGACCATGGTTTGGGTCGAGACCGCGGAGGGCGAACCCGAGCGTGGTTTTGCCAGCGTGGCCATTCCCGACAAGGAGGATCTTGCAGCGACGCGACTCCGCGCGGCCGACGATGTCGATGTCTTCGTGAAAGCCGCGGAAGCGCCGCGCGACATTGTCTTCGGAATCCTCCCCCTGCTCGGAAGCCGGAGGCACGAGCAGGCCGCTTCCATGGAGGTAGAGCGTCCGCGGGTGCGGCTTTTCTATGTCGGCCCGGCGGGGCCACAGATCCGTCGGTCCCAACCCCGGGCCTGTGAGACTGGAGAGATCGACGTGATCGAGGGTCGCCGACAGCGGCGGCATCGTCGTGATCGCCGTTCCCGAGAGGTCGAGCCGGCGCAGCTTCTTCGGCCAGCCGGTTCGCTTCATGTCTGGTAGGTGCTCGATCGCCGAACATCCCTTGAAGCGTGCCACCTCGATCTGGGGAGGCCATTCCGGAAGCCGTGGAAGGCTCGGTGACCCCGAAATATCGAGGAGGCGGAGATTTCGAGCTTTCTCGATCACGAAATAGACGAAATCAGGCTTGAGATTCAGACAAT
>JAPLNQ010000117.1 GCA_026401075.1 Planctomycetia bacterium | reverse complement strand
TAGGGGCCTGCCCTCGTCTCGCTACGCTCGACTCGGTCAGGCCCCTACCGGTGATTTACAGAAGAGACGTTACACGAACACACTTCGTGCCAGCCAACCCCGAACAGGCCCCCGAGGGCGGCGACCATTCGCCAAACCGGGTCATCACGGTATCTTCATGGCTTGCCGTCGCCGACTGCGCTGTCTGCACATCGCATTTCCCCACGTTCCAGGCTGGGCTTCGCCCTTCTTCCACCATGACCACTTCGCCCTCCCCGCATGCCCGATTCACGTCGCTCGGCCTGGCGCTCCCGACCGTCGGGAAGCCGGCCGGCCTTTATAAGCCCTGCCTGGTCGTCGGCCAGCACGCCTACCTGTCGGGGCATCTGCCGATGCTCGCCGACGGCACGCTCATGAAGGGACGCATCGGTCAGGAGCTCGACGCCGATGCCGGCAAGGCCGCAGCTCGCCAGGTGGGCCTCACGATTCTAGCTACGCTCATCGAAAGCTTCGGCACCCTCGACCGGATCACCCGCGTGGTCAAACTGCTTGGCGCGGTCAACTGCACGCCCGAGTTCGAGAAGCACCCCTACGTGATCAATGGCTGCAGCGAACTCTTCGCGGAGATCTGGGGGCCCGATCTCGGCGTCGGCGTGCGAAGCGCGGTCGGTGCGGGATCGCTGCCCGCCGGTGTTCCCGTTGAGATCGAGGCGATCTTTGCCCTGGCCTGATCAGGTTCGGACCCAACCGATGCCCCTGCGGCATCTCATCACCGTGCAGGAAAGAGGCTGATCTCATGCCACTGGCCATCGTTGCCATCGCGATCATCACGCTCGTGGCGCTTGTCGTCTGGGCGAAGGTGCATCCGTTCCTCGCGTTCGTGCTGGTATCGGCCGGCGCGGCATTCGCCCTTGGCATGCCGGCCGGCGACATCGCCGGCGCCATCCGCAAGGGAGTCGGGGATATTCTGGGCTCGCTCACGATCGTCATCGTCACCGGCGCGATGCTCGGCAAGCTCGTGGTCGAAAGCGGGGCCGCCCAGCGGATCGCCTCGGTGCTCGTGAAAGCCTTCGGCGAACGACGGATGGCATGGGCGATGGCGATCACCGGGTTCATCGTCGGCATTCCGCTCTTCTACGGTGTCGGCTTCGTGCTACTCGTGCCGATCATCTTCGCCGTGATCGCGCAATACCGACTGCCAGCCCTGGTGGTGGGCGTGCCGGCATGCGCGGCGATGAGCGTGGCCCACGGCCTGCTGCCGCCGCATCCCGCCCCCACGGCGCTGGTCGCCACGTTCAACGCCAACCTCGGCCTCACGCTCATCTACGGATTGATCGTCGCCGTGCCGGCCATCATCCTCGCCGGCCCCGTCTTCGCCCGAACGCTGTCGGGAATCCAGGCCCGCCCTCTGCCCGGCTTCGCAGCCGAGCCGAAGCCGGAGAGTGAACTGCCCGGCGCGTTCATCAGCATCGTGACCGCGCTGCTGCCGGCTGTCCTTCTCCTGCTCACGACCGTCAGAGGATTCATGTCGCCGGCGGCGGCTCAGGGTGGCGTTCCGGAATCCGGCCTGCTGCGGTTTCTTTCCGACCCCGACGTGGTGATGATCATCGCGCTCGTCTTCGCCACGGCGTCGCTTGGACTGGCACGGGGCCGATCATTGCCGAGCGTGATGAACACATTCGGCAGTGCGATCAACGACGTGGCTTCGATCCTGCTGGTGATCGCCGGCTCGGGGGCCTTCAAGGAGGTGCTCATCAAGAGCGGGGTCAATGCCCAGATCGCACAGGCGCTTCAGGGACTGTCGGTCGACCCGCTGCTGCTGGCCTGGATCGTCACGGCGGTGATCCGGGTCTGCGTCGGCTCGGCGACGGTGGCGGGCCTGACGGCGGCCGGCATTCTCGCGCCGGTCGTCACAGGGGGCGGAGTCGACCAAAACCTGATGGTGCTGTCGATCGGCGCGGGCAGCCTGTTCTGCTCCCACGTCAACGACTCGGCTTTCTGGATGTTCAAGGAGTATTTCAACATCAGCATCGCCGAGACGCTCAAGAGCTGGACCGTGATGGAGTCGATCGTGTCAGTGGTGGGGCTCCTCGGCGTGCTCGTGCTCGCACGGATCATCTGAGCTGGCCGCAGCACGCCCTTCGTGGCGGCAAGTTTTTAACTTGTCCGTGTCCCCTCCCCCCCCGTGGCGGCAAGCTCTTAACTTGTCCGTGTCCCCGGCCATCGATCCCACAAGTTAAAAAC
>JAPLNQ010000044.1 GCA_026401075.1 Planctomycetia bacterium | reverse complement strand
CGACTCAAGCCAGGCGACGGCGGCGATCTTCGGCAACCTGAGCGACGACCTCGATGCGGCTCGGGCGCGGCTGGATCGGCTCTATCGTTACGGGCTGCCGATAGTGAGCGGGATCGTGGCGATCTACCTCCTGGTGGCGGGATGCGCGCTCTTGTATTTCCGTGCTACCGCCGCGCGCGGAGCGGGGGATGCCGCCGCGGCGGGCCTGGCGGCGGGCTGCGACCCCGTGGGACTGTTGTTCGTCACGGCGGCGATCGCCTTCACGGCTTTCGTGAGTGCCCGCTGGATCAGCGGCTACGCCCGGCAGCGGTCGTGGCAGCTACTCCGCGGCGGCGCAAGCTACCTGATGAGTTGCTTCGTCATCGCGCTGTTGCTCTTTGGCGGCGCGGCGGCCGTCTCGATTGCCGGTGATACCCGCATCTTCGGTTGGCTGGCGGTGGCGATTCCGGCGGTGATGATCCTCGTCGGCGTCGAGATCCTGCTCACATCGTTGCTCGAATCCTACCGGCCCAAGGTGCCGGGCGAGATTCCGCGGCCCGCGTTCGACAGCCGGGTGCTCGGCCTCCTCACGGCGCCCGAATCGCTCGGGCGCGTGGTGGCCGACACGATTAGCTACCAGTTCGGCGTGGAGGTGTCGCGAAGCTGGCTCTACCAATTGCTCGGCAGCGCTGTGACGCCGCTGACCATGCTCGGCTCGGCCGTCCTCCTCGCGCTGAGCTGCATCACGATCGTGGCCCCCGACGAGCGCGGCGTCACACTGCGGTTTGGACAGATGGCGGGCGAGCCGCTTCCGCCGGGCATGCACCTGAAATGGCCGTGGCCGATCGAGACGACAGAGATGCATCCGGTCGGTCAGGTGCAGCAGGTACTCATTTCGAGCGACCTCACCGGCGCCTCGCGGGACGCTCAGGCGATTCTCTGGACCAACGACAGCGACCGGGACTCACTGATCGGCCAAGAGGATTTTCTGGCGGCGCCCGCCTCGTCGGGCGACACGGCCGGAGGTGCCGGCGTATCCCTCGTATCCGCCGACGTGATCGTGCAGTTCACGGTGGGCGACCTCCGCCAGTTCGTGCTCGGGTCGGTCGACGCCAGGCAACTCCTCAAACTCGTTGCCGAGCGGGAGGCGTCGCAGTACTTCGCTTCACATGACATCGACCACCTCCTCGGCCGTGGCCGCGGACAGGCGGGCGGGGAAATCGAACGCACGCTGCAAAGCCGGCTCGATGCGATGGGCCTGGGCATCGATGTCGTCGGCGTGGCGGTGACGGCACTGCATCCGCCGATCGGCAGCGTGTCGCGGGCCTTTCACAACCAGATCGGCGCCGTGCAACAGCGCGAGACGAGCATCCAGCAGGCGAGGAGGGACGCGGTCGAACAACTGGCCAGGGTCGCCGGCTCGGTGGAACTCAGCCTACGGATCGATGCGGCTATCCGACGGCTCGACACCCAACGGACGGCCGGCGATCTCGAGCAGGTGGCCGCCACAGAGGCCGAGATCGAAAGGCTTCTGGCCGAGGCCCGCGGGGAGGCTGCTGAGCTTGTTCATCAGGCCCGTGCCTACCGCTGGCAGCGGTCGGTCGGCGAGCGGTCGAGCAGTGAGCGGTTTGCCGGTGAGCTGCTGGCCTACGAGACCTCGCCCCTCTACTACCGCACCCGTCGGTTCCTCGATGTGCTGGCCGAGGGTCTGACCGGTCGCCGCAAGTTCGTGATCGCGGGCGATGCTGGCGAAACGCCTGTGTTTCGCATGGATTTCAGCGACCCGACCTCCGCCATCGACACGCTGCTCACTGAATGAGCTGCTGATTGGATGCCATTGTTCTGATTTCGTGACCCTGTTTGAGGATCGTCTGCCGTGAAGAACTCGTTTATCATTCTCGTCGGTCTGCTGCTGGTAGCGCTGCTCTTGTCGCACATGTTCCTCTACCAGGTCCGCTACGATCAGGTGGCCGTCCGCACCACCTTCGACAAGGCCGATGAGACGAGCGTGCAGCCGACCCCCGGGCTCAAGTGGCGGTGGCCTTGGCCGATCAACAAGGTCTCGCTCTATTCGAAGCGGCTGCAACTCCTCGAGGACAAGATCGAAGAACTGCAGACGGCAGACGGCAAGAGCGTCATCGTCCGCACCTACCTGACCTGGCGGATCGCTGATCCGCTGGCTTTTTACGTGACGCTCAAGGATCCGGCGGAGGCGGGACGCCAGCTCTCCTCGCGGCTTCGCGAGGTTCGCGGGCTGATCAGCAACTACCGGTTCGACGAACTGGTGAACATCGACCGCGGCAAGCTCAAGCTGGCCGCCATCGAAGAAGCGGCGGCGCGCACGCTCGACGCCGCCCTTGCCCAGGCGGGCTACGGCATCAAGGTAGAAAGCGTCGGTATCCACAAGATCATCCTCCCCGAGTCGACCACCGGGAAGGTGTTCGAGACGATGATCGCCTCCCGGGAGCGGCTCGCGGAAAACGCGCTGCAGGAGGGGCAGGCGCAGGCCTCGGCCATCCGCAGCGAGGCCACCAGTGCCCGTGAGCGGATCCTCGCCTTCGCGGAGCGGCGGGCTCAGGCGATCCGCTCTCAGGGGGATCGCGAGGCCGCCGTGCAATATGAAAGCTTCGCGAAGAACGAGGAGTTCGCGATTTTTCTGCGAAAGGTGGACGCACTCAAGAAGATGCTCGACCACAACACGACGTTCGTGCTCTCGGCGGACAGCCTCGGCATCCTCGACTGGTTTAATAAGGATCCGGCGAAGGCGGCGGCGCCACCCTTGCCGGTGACCGCCAGCCCCGCTGCAGCCACGCCGTAAACGAGACCTTCGCCCGCCGGAACCGACGCCGCTATGCAGCACAATCCACCATCCATGCCCGATGCCCCGCCGGCACTCGACCCGGCCCAGCAGTCGCTGGCCGAGGCGTTGCGGGTGAGTTTCACGATCCTCAAGCTCGCCATGTTGGCGCTGTTGGTCGCCTATGCCTTCAGCGGCACGTTTTCCGTCGGTTCTAACGAAGTGGCGCTGCGGCTGCGGTTTGGCGACTATGTGGGCGATCCCGGCAATCGGGTGCTGGAACGGGGCACCTATCTGGCCGCTCCCTTCCCAATCGAGCAGATCGTGAAGGTCGACACGCGGCCCGTGACGCTCGTGCTCGACAAGGAGTTCTGGTTCGAGACCACGGCCCAGGAGAGCGGGCTCACGCGGGGCCAGTTGCAGGCGCGGAAGGCAATGCCGCTCCATCCACTTCGCGATGGTTCCTTGATCACGGGCGATTCGAACATCGCCCACGCCAAGTGGACGCTCACGTGGCGGGTCAGTGATCCGGTCGCCTTCCTGACGAACGTCGGCTCGAAACAGCTCGCCACGGACATCGTCCGGCTCGTCGCCCAGCAGGGCATCGTGCAGGCCATCGCTCAGTTGGCGGCCGACGATCTCCTGCGCGGGATCGTCAATCGCGAACTCGCCGTGGGCCTCATGCAGGAGCGGCTCGACGGGATGCGGACGGGGCTCGTGATCGACCAGCTAGTCCTTGACAAGGTGTCGGCACCGATGCGGGTGGCGGGCAGCTTCGACGCGGTCACCAGTGCCGAGAGCGACCGGGCCAGCCGGATCGTGGCGGCCCAGCAGGAACGGTCGCGGATCCTGGGCGAGACGGCCGGCGAGGCGAGCGGCGGGCTCATGGGACTCTTGACGGCCTACGAGCAGGCGGTCGAGCGGGGCGACAAGGAGGCGGCGCTGCGGATCCAACTGGCGATTGATACGGCGCTTGCCGACCTGCGGGTGGGCGACACGGCCATCGGCGGCGAAGTGGCCCGCGTCATCAACACCGCCAAGACCTACCGGACCCAGATCGTGGAACGGGTCGCCTCGGAGGCGCAGGCCTTCGAGCAGCTCTTGCCGCAGTACGACCGCAATCCGCGGCTGGTGCTTTCCAAGCTCTGGGAGGATGCCCGTGAGGCGATTCTCACCGGCGACGTGGAGACCTTCTATACCGTGCCGGGGCAGCTGGAACTGCAGCTTAATCGCGATCCGGAGCTGCAGAAGCAACGGCAGAAGGAGCAGATGCGGGCAAAGAAGCGGCAGCAAAAAGAGGCCCATTCGAACCGTTGAACGTGGCCCGACGCAGGCCGTACGCTGACGCTGAAGGAGAGGCGATGAAGGCTTTAGGACATGCCGGCGACGACATCGACATCGTCTGCGCGGGAGTCACGAAGGTGTTTCGGGACTTCTGGATGCGGCCACGGGTCCGCGCCGTCGAGGCGGTCGACCTGCAGGTCCGCCGCGGGCAGGTCTATGGCCTGCTCGGCCCCAACGGCTCCGGCAAGAGCACGACGATCAAGATGCTGCTGGGACTGCTGCAGCCGACTTCCGGTCGGATCGCCGTGCTGGGCAAGCGGCCCAAGGATGTCGACATCAAGGGGTCGATCGGCTATCTGCCGGAGGAGTCGTATCTCTATCAGTTCCTGAGCGGCCGCGAGACGCTCGACTACTACGGCCGGCTCTTCAGGCTGGATGGCCGTGCCAGGCGCGAGCGGATCGACATGCTGCTCGACATGGTGGGGTTGGAGGCCGTGCAGCATCGTCCCGTCGGCGAATATTCCAAGGGCATGCAGCGGCGAATCGGCCTGGCCCAGAGCCTGATCAACGATCCGCAGTTGCTGATTCTCGATGAGCCGACCAGCGGCATGGACCCCATAGGCGCGAAGCAGATCAAGGACCTCATCGCCACGCTCGCCGCCCGTGGCAAGACCGTGCTGCTCTGCTCGCACTTGCTGGGCGATGTGGAGGATCTCTGCGATCGCGTCGCCATCATGTACGGTGGACGGGTCCGGGCCGAGGGAACCTGTGACGAACTACTCGAGCAGGAACATGCCACGCTGCTGGAGACCGCCGAATTGCCTGAGCCGGTGATCGCCGAGGTCAGGGAGCTGCTGCGGCGGCACGATCTGGCCCTCACCAACGTGCAGCGGCCCCGGCGGACACTGGAAAGCCTGTTTCTCGAGATCGTCGAGCAGGCGAGGGCCGAGGGCGTGCAGACCTCGGGAGCCCGCAGCGGCGGCGCCGTTGCAGAGTTTCTCGGGCATAGCAGCGACAGCCAACCGGTGGCTCCGGCGACGGATGGGCCTGCAGGCGGCGCGGAGGTAGTTGATACGGGCCTGCTCGATAGCCTCGTGACGCCGTCGGCAAGTGAGCGGATCGCGCCATGACGACAGACCTCCCGATCGCGGCCGCGCGGCCGCAGCCGCTGTCAGCCGGCCCCGACCCCCGCGAGATCCCCAGCTGGTTCGACGACGAGTCACCGCAGGGAAGGCGGAAACGGCGGCTCAAGCGGTTCGCACGGCCGTTGGCGGTGCTCGGGGCCCTCGGCAGCGCCGCGGCCCTGTGGTACGGCGGCCGGCCGGCCCCGGCGATCACAATCGTCGGCATCGTCAGCCTGGCCCTCGGTGTGGTCTGTGGGGTCGCGTTGCTGCGGCGGCTCCTATCGGCCGGGCATCCGGTGATCGGGATCGCCCGTACGATCGTCGAGGAGGCCGTTGGCACGCGGCTGTCGGTCCTGCTCGTCATGCTTGTCGTAGTCGCCCTGCCAACGCTGCCGCTTGTGCTCGATCCCGGTGAGCGGCTCGCCTATCGGCTGCAGTTTTTTCTCGATTGGTCGCTGTCGGGAGCGAGCGCGCTGTTGGCCCTGATCACGATCGCCCTGTCATGCAGCAGTGTCTGCGGCGACATCGACAGCCGGCGGATCCACATGGCGCTCTCGAAGCCGCTGCAGCGCTGGGAATACCTGCTGGGCAAGTGGCTCGGCGTCGTGCTGCTTGATCTCTTGCTCGTCTCGCTCGTGGGCATTGGCGTCTATGCCTTCGCGGAGGCCCTGCGGCGGTCGCCGGCGGCTGACAACGCCGACCGTCGGGCGGTGGAGGAACAGGTGCTGACGGCAAGGGCATCGGCACGGCCTGTGCATCCCCGTCAACAGGAGTTCGACAAGGCCATCGAGGCGGCCATCACGCAGATCCGTAACGACGACCCTGCCCTGTTCGACAAGGATCCGGCCGCGGCACACAGGCGGATTTTCGCCCAGCATGTCTTCCTGTGGCACACGGTCAGCCCCGACGTTGTGTCGAGCTATCTTTTTACAGGCCTTGAGGCGGCAAGGCTGCGGACTCAGGTCGTGCAGTTGCGGCTCCAGCCCTTTGCGGACAACTCCTCGACGAGCACCGCAGAGGTCCGCTTTGCGCTGTGGCTCAACGAGCGGCCTTACCCGGTCAAGCAGGGTAAGCACGAAGAATATGTGTTCGCGGCCGGTCCGGTGCACACGCTCGAACTGCCGGCCTCGGCGATTGCGGAGGACGGCACGCTGCGGGTGACGATTGCCAACCGCAACATGCTCATGCCGGGCGACCCGGCGCCCACGAGCATCGGGTTCAATCCGGGCGAGGGGCTTGAGTTGCTGTATCGTGTTGGCAGCTTCGAAGGAAATGTTCTTCGTGGATTGCTCTTGATGTGGGCCAAGCTCGCGATGCTCGCCGCCGCGGCGCTGGCGGCCGCTTCATGGCTCGGATTGCCGGTGGCCATGCTCGCAAGCCTGATGGTCTTCGCGGTGGCCGTCGCCAGCGGGTTCCTGTCCGCTGCGTTCGATATCTACACCGGCGTCGATGGCGGCAATCCCACGCTCACGTCGATGCTGCGGCTCCGCGCCACCCTGCTTCTGGAGCGGGTGGCGAAGTTCGAGTGGTGGGATGCGATCAAAACAATCGGCTCGTATGCGGCCGATGCATTCCTATCGTTGATTCCCTCCTTTGGCGATTACGACTCGATCACGCAGGTGGCCACGGGCCGGCTGGTGTCGTTGGCCGAGACTGCCGCGGGCGTGTGTGAACTCGGTCTGGCCTATCCTCTTTTGCTGCTTGGCATCGGCTGGTGGCTGCTGGAACGACGCGACCTCGTGAGTTCCTCATCATGAACGATCGGCTCACGATCACGATTGCCTCCCTTGTCCTCGTGGCCTGTTTGGCGGGCTCCTCCACGCTCGCCGGGCATGTCCAACAGCAGCGCAGGGACCTCAAACTGGTGGTGACCACTGACGACACCGAATCCATGCCGCCGCACGTCGCGATCGTGACCGCGGCGCTCGGCACGTTTCGCGGCTTGGCCGTCGACCTGCTCTGGGCGCGGGCAGAAACCCTGCAGAACGCCGGGGAATTCTACGAGGCCCAGACGTTGAGTCAGTGGATCACCACGCTCCAGCCGCGGTTTCAGAAGGTTTGGGCCTTCCAGGCCTGGAATCTCGCCTACAACATCTCCGCCGCTACGCAGGTCCCGGCGGAGCGATGGGGCTGGGTGAATCGTGGCATCGACCTCCTGCGATCGCGGGGAATCCCGCTCAACCCGCGGGCCGCCAACCTCTATTTCGAGCTCGCCTGGCTCTACCAAAACAAGATCGGCCGAGTCGGTGATAAGGAGCACTGGTATTACAAGGCCCGGCTGGCAGCGGAGATGCAGGAGTTCCTCGGTGATCTCACGGGCGGCAAGACGACGGCCGAGGCACTCGAGCGGTTCGCGAGGATCAGCTCCGCGCCGGACACGCTGGCAGAGCTGGAGGCGAAGACGCCCTCCGTTCGCAGGGCGCTCGACCTGCTTGCCGCCCATGGCGCCAAACCGGACGAGTCGCTCGTGCGGATGCTCGGGAGGGTGCTGATGACGAGCGGCTCGCTCGATGCCAAGATTCTGGGCAAGACGGCCCTCCCGGCCGACACCAACCGCGGCCTGCTCGACACCATTCGCGCGGACCGGGAGACCGCCGGATTGCTCTTCGACCACGTCATTCCGCATCTCCAGAAGCGGATCCTCGAGGACCGCTACCGGATGAACACCGCCGAGATGCTCGCCACGATGGAACGGTATGGTCCGCTCGACTGGCGGCATCCCGACTCCCATGGTGTCTATTGGTCGGAGCAGGGGGTGCAGGTCTCCCAGTCACTCTCGCGACGGGAAGATGTCAACGAGCTGATGCTCGTCCGCAGCCGACTGCTCATGCTCATGGAACTCATGCGGTCGGGCCGGGTCGAACTGGATCCCGCCACGAACCGGGTCGATCTGCTGCCCGATCCGCGGTTCGCGCGAGTCTACGAGACGGCGATCGAGGAGGCCTTCGGCCTGATCGCCTCGGAACAAGGCGTGTCGGCCGCCGGCTTCGGCATCGCCGTCGAGGCGGACCTCTTCGACACCTACGAGAAATTCCTCAATCTCGCCACGATGCTCACCTACCTGTACGGCGACCAGGCCGAGGCGGAGAGGTATTTCATGCTGCTCCGCGAGCTCGTAACGCGACGCGGGTTTGGGGACGAGCCGGTCTATGCCGACACGATTGAAAATTTCGTGGCGATCCGGTTTTCGAGCAGCGTCAACGTGAATCTGGCCGATCTGCGGCAGTTCCTCGATGCCATGTTTCGCCGCGCGATGCTGGAGGGCTTGGCGAAGGGCGACTTGAAAGTCTTCAACCGCTACATCGGCGTGGCCCACGCCGTTTACGATCGCCGCTACGCCACCAGCCGGCCGGGCGAGAAATTGGTGCTCGAAGACACGAAGCTCCTCGAATTCCCCAAGCTCGTGCAGAACTCGTTTGAGAACCTTTTGAAGGATCCTAGCATGCCGGTCCTGGCAAGGGCCCGCGTCTGGGCGTGGGCACCAGAAAAGCTCCGGGAAAAGTGCTACCAGGATCTGTCGGAAACCCTCCGGTCCCAGGCCGAGGCAGCCGGCCTTGACCCCGATCGAGCGTTTCCACCGCCACCCGGATTCAAGCCAAACGCGCAGTCGACCGTCGATGCGGCGGCACCCCCGTCGCAGGCTGGCCAGCCCGCCGACGTGCCGTAGCGGCTGCGGAAACACGGGGAGGGTTCCGGAGGATGATTTTGAGAAGCGGCTTCGTACGTCGCCGGGCCAAGGAGTTCTTTACAGGATTCTCACTGGAACTGAGCATCGCGGAGAGTGCACAATCACGACACTTGGCGGTCGTCGCCCTCAAGTTGGCGGCCGTGCCGGTTTCGCTACCGCGTCCTTGATTCCTCGCCCCGCTTTCGAGGAAACCATGTGCCATTACTCTTGTTCCTGTGTCGATCGGCCGCACTGCCGGCCC
Source organism: Planctomycetia bacterium (assembly GCA_026401075.1). Lineage (GTDB taxonomy): Bacteria > Planctomycetota > Planctomycetia > Pirellulales > UBA1268 > CAMCQY01. The sequence goes on along the minus strand of JAPLNQ010000044.1, from coordinate 8,695 downwards.
GCAGTGCTGCCCAAGATGGCATTCACGATCGTCGAGTTACTCGTCACGATCGCGATCATTGCGCTGCTGGTGGGAATCCTCTCGCCCGCCCTGCAGGTGGTTCGAGAGTCTGCCCGTCGGACATCGTGCGCCAATAACCTGCGGCAGATTGCTTTGGGTATGGCCACTTATGACGATGCAAAGAAGCAGCTGCCGGGGTGGCGCAACTTCCTCGACACCTATACCAAGGTGCGGATCTCGACCGATCCGAAGGCAGCATGCGTTTCCTGGACTGTGCCGATCCTGCCACACATCGAGAACAAAGCGATCCATGACTGGTACACCGCGTACACGACCGCCGCAGCTTCTTCTGCCGGAAACGCATCGACGAAAAAGATTCCAACCTATGCCTGCATCTCGCGGGGCGACGTGACCACCACATCACCGCTCTCCTATGCCGTCAATGCCGGCACCGGCGGTGAGGAACTCGATGAGGCGTCCACGCCAGGATCCCAGTTCGAGGGGGATGGGGTCTTCGCCGAGCCGGTGGGCAACCTCCAAGGTGAGCCGACGTTCGACGCCAGCCGGCCGCCCTATAAGCCCGCAGTCGTGAACCTGAAAAAAGTTGCCGTGGATGGGCTCGGCTTCACGCTGCTGCTCACGGAACGTTCCGGGCTGAACGCGGCGAAAGACATTTCCTGGTCCGCCAATCCGGTCCTTGTCAGGGCGAACGTCGGTGCCCGAGTCGAGAACCATTCGGTCCTCCATCCGCTGGAGATCGGCGTCGGGACGAGAACCGACCTGCAGGTGATCAACCCCACGGCAGACACATGCCCGCTTCCGAATCCGCCGTTGGCGGGTGCCAACGTCGACGACTGGAAAGAGCGGTATCCCTCCTCCCGTCACCCCGGCGCGGTCAACGTGGCCTTCTGCGATGGCCGGACACGCGTTCTGCGAAACGGTATTGATCCCTGGGTCTACTGCCAGCTGCTTTCCTCCAATGGCAAGGCGGTCTCGCCGCGGGTGGCGGATTGGCAGAAATCGGTGGATGCGTCCGGCAATCTTTCGCCGTACGATCTCAAAGCGTCCGACCTCGTGCGCTAGCAGCGGGCGGGCGGATAGCGGCATGCCCCTGCCGGCCCTCTGGCCACGGTGCATATTCTCATGCTGCCTGTGCAAATCATCATGGACTGTGTATGGAGGGTGTGAAATAAAGAGGTCTCTCTGGCACGCCCTGCATGGAGGAACCGCCCGCATGACCGCCACCGCCCGCCCGGCCCGGACCATTCGCACCGCCATCGTCGGCCTCGGCTTTGGCGCCGAGTTCATCCCCATTCACCAGCGTCACCCCCACGTGGAGCTCGTCGCGATCTGCCAGCGGTCGCGTGACAAGCTCGATCAGGTCGGCAAGGCCTATGGCGTCGAGCGTCGGTATCAGGACTACGCCGACCTCCTCAAGGACAACCAGATCGATGCCGTTCATATCAATTCGCCGATCCCCGACCACGCCGCCATGACACTCGCGGCCCTCGAGGCAGGCAAGCATGTGATGTGCACCGTGCCGATGGCCACGAGTGTGGAGGACTGCCAGAAGATCGTCGCGCTCACCGAGAAGACCGGGCTCAAGTACATGATGGCTGAGACGGTCGTGTACGCACGAGAGTTTCTCTTCATCAAGCAATTGGCCGATCGGGGCGACCTCGGGAAAATCCAGTTCGTGCAGGCTAGCCACCAGCAGGACATGGACGGCTGGCCCAACTACTGGCCCGGCCTGCCGCCGATGCACTACGCCACGCACTGTGTCGGGCCGTGCCTGGCGCTCGAGCGGAAAGACGCCGAAGAGGTGAGCTGCTTTGGGTCAGGAAGAATCCGCGAGGAGCTCGTCAAGCATTACGGCTCGCCGTTTGCGATCGAGAGCGCGCATGTGAAGCTCCGCGACAGCGACGTGGTGGCGCGGGTGATCCGCTCGCTCTTCGACACCGCGCGGCAGTACCGTGAGAGTTTTGACGTGTATGGGTCGAAGGCGAGCTTCGAGTGGCAGCTTTGCGAAAACGAGCAGCCGGTGCTCCACACGGCGAAGAAGCCGGAGCCCGAGATCCCCACGCGCGTGTCCGTGCCCGACTTTGCCCATCTGCTGCCAGAGCCGATCCAGCGGTTCACCACCGGCGGCGTCTACGATGCCGACGACCACCAGCATCTCTCGTTCACTCAAGGCGGCGGCCACGGCGGCAGCCACCCGCACCTCGTGCATGAGTTCGTGACGGCACTCGTCGAGGGCCGCGACCCCTATCCCAACGCGAAGCAGAGCGCCAACTGGACCTGCACCGGCATCTTGGCACATGAATCAGCCATGAAGGGGGGCGCGATCATGAAGCTGCCCGAATGGAGTTTTTCGTGATGAAATCGTTCCTGCTGGCCTGTGTGGTTTTCGTCTCGGCGCTGACGGCTCCGCTCGCTGTCGGTGTCGAGCCGCCCATCAAGGTGCTGTTTCTGGGCGACAGCGGGCACCACCAGCCAGCCGAGCGGTTTGCGCAGCTTGAGCCGGTGCTCGAGTCGCGGGGCATCGAGCTTGTCTACACCGACAGGCTCGCTGATCTCGATCCGAAGGCGCTCTCCGCCTACGACGCGCTCGTCGTCTACGCCAACATCGACACGCTCCCTCCCGCAGGCGAAGCGGCCATCCTCGCTTTTGTCCGCAATGGCAAGGGGCTCGTGCCGCTGCACTGCGCGAGTTTTTGTTTCCGCAATTCGCCCGCCTGGATCGACCTCGTCGGGGCACAGTTTCAGAAGCACGGCACGGGTGAATTTCGCACGGTGACCGTTGCGCCAGAGCATCCGGTGATGCAGGGGTTTGGCGGGTTCAAGAGTTTCGATGAGACCTATGTGCACACCAAGCACAACGACCGTGGCCGCACCGTGCTCGAAGAGCGGGTCGAAGGGGATAAGTGCGAGCCGTGGACCTGGGTCCGCACCGAGGGGAAGGGCCGCGTCTTCTACACGGCGTGGGGCCACGACCAGCGGACGTGGGGCCATCCGGGGTTTCACAACCTCGTCGAACGCGGTATCCGTTTCGCAGCGGGCCGCGACCCGGCGACGGCCAACGCCTATGTCGACCACCCGGCGATGACGCAGCCGCCGGCGGGGCTCGTGGCCTTCGCATACGAGCCGGCGAAGGTGGCCTTCTATTCCCCTCCCGGCCAAGATGCCGCGAAGAAGAACGAGCCGCTCTCGCAGATGCAGAAGCCGCTCGACCCCGAGGAGTCGCGGCAGCACGCGATCACGCCCGAGGGTTTTCGGGTGACGCTGTTTGCGTCGGAGCCGCTGCTTGAGGGCAAGCCGCTGGCGCAGGCCTTCGATGCCGATGGTCGGCTCTACGTGGCCGAGAGCGTTGACTATCCAAACGATCTGGTCGAGCCACCGAAGGAGGATCCGACGGCGGAGATCGCGGGCCACGACCGGATTGTGACACTCATCGACAGCGATGGCGACGGTCAGGCTGATCGTCGCAACGTGTTTGCCGAGAACCTATCGATTCCCACGAGCATGCTGGCCTGCGACGGCGGCCTGATCGTGGCGCAGGCCCCGCACATGCTCTTGCTCAAGGACACCGACGGCGACGGCAAGGCCGACCTGCGAAAGGTGCTCTTCAGTGGCTGGGGCACCGGCGACACGCACGCCGGCCCGAGTAACCTCACCTGGGGCCTCGATGGCTGGGTGTACGGCATCGTCGGCTACTCGGGATTCAAGGGCGAGGTCGGGGGCGAGCCGCTGCGGTTTGGCGCCGGCTTCTGGCGATGCCGGCCCGACGGGTCGAAGCTCGAATTTCTCCGCAGCACCAACAACAACTCCTGGGGACTGGGTTTCAGCGAGGAGGGTCTGCTCTTCGGCTCGACGGCCAACGGCAACCCTAGCGAGCACATGCCGCTACCCAACCGCGTCTATGAACACGTCCGCGGCTGGAGTGCGACCACGCTCACCGGCATCGCCGGCAGCCCCGAGATGGAACTGGCCCCGCAGGCTGCCGCTCCGGGCGAATCGGTCGCCATCCGTCAGGTCGACCATCACGGCCGGTTCACCGCCGCGGCCGGCCACAGGCTCTATACCGCCCGTGCCTACCCGCGGGAATACTGGAACCGCACCGCCTTCGTCTGCGAGCCGACGGGCCACATCGTGGCGACGTTCCAACTCATGCCGAAGGCCACCGCCTTCACCAGCCGCATGGCCTGGGACCTCGTCGCCAGCGACGATGAATGGACGGCACCGATCCAAGCCGACGTGGGGCCCGACGGCCAGGTCTGGGTGATCGACTGGTACAACTACATCGTCCAGCACAATCCCACGCCGGCCGGCTTCGAGACAGGCAAGCGGGGGGCCTATATCACGCCGCTTCGCGACAAGACGCACGGGCGGATCTGGCGGGTCGTGCACGATGCGGCGCCGAACGCGACGAGAAAATCGCTCACGCTGGCGACGCCCGCGGAACTCGTCGCCGCGCTCCGCGACGACAACATGTTCTGGCGGGAGCGGGCCCAGCGAAAACTCGTCGAACGGGCCACGGGTCGAGCCGATGGTGGCCGCGATGTCGTGCCGGCGCTCATCGAGTTGGTCCGTGATGTGTCGGTCGATGCCGTGGGCCTCAACCCCGGCGCGATCCACGCCCTGTGGACAGTGAAGCAGCTGGGTGCCCTTGAGGGGCCCGCCGCAGAATCGTTGGCCGTAGCCACCGCGCAGGCGGCGCTTCTGCATCCGTCGGCGGGCGTGCGGATGAACGCCGTGAAGGTGCTGCCGAGGGATCAGGGCTCGCTTGCCAAGCTGGCGGGTTCCGGCGTGGCGACCGATCCGTCGGCGCTTGTGCGACTGGCGGTGCTCGAGTCGCTCAGCGACTGGACTCCGTCGCCCGAGGCGGGATCGCTTGTCAATCAACTGCTGGCCGATCCGCGGACGCTTCAGGATCCCGTGCTTGCCGATGCCGCAACGAGCGCTGCGGCGGTGCAGGCGGCGACCGTTCTGCCGAGATTGTTGTCGGACCTGTTGCCGGACTTGTTGCCGGCTGAGGGGCCGAACGCAAAGCCCGAGCCACGGCGGCTGGCGATCATCGAGCGGGTGGCTGATCACGTGGCCCGCGGGGCCGATGCGACGGTGGTCGGCAAGGCGATCAGGCAACTCCGCGATGCGTCGCCTGAGGTGGCGGCGGCAGCGCTGACGGGCATGGCCCGCGGCTGGCCGAAGGGGACGGCCGCGGCCCTGGGACCCGACGCGCAGGCGGCCATCACCGCGCTCGTCGACACCCTGCCGGCAGCCTCACAGGGTCAGCTCGTCACGCTCGTGCAGCACACAGGCTCTCAGGCACTCGATTCGAAGATCGGCCGGATCAGCGAGGCGCTTCTGTCGGAGATGGATCGGGCTGAGTCGTCCGATGCGAATCGCGCGGAGTCGGCTGAACGGCTCGTAACGCTGCGTCCTGCTGATCCGGTCGTGGTGGAGGCGATTGTTTCGCGTGTTGGCGGTCGCGCGAGCCCTGAGCTTTCGGCGGGATTGATCGCAGCGATCGGGAAATCAACTGCAGTGGAGGCACCGGCGGCCATCCTTGACCGGCTCGCTGCGCTCACGCCGCAGGTCCGCGAGGCCGCAGTGCGAACGGTGCTGGCCAACCGCGCATGGGCGGCACAACTCGTGGAGCGACTGGAAAAGGGCACGGTCAGCCTCGGTGACATCCCGATCGTGGAACGCGTCAAGCTCACAGACCACCCCGATCGTGCCATCCGCGACCGCGCAAAAAAAATCCTCGCAGCTGGTGGCGGCCTGCCGAATGCCGACCGTCAGAAGGTGATCGATGAGATCCTGCCCGTGGTCAGAGCAGGCGGCGACGCCGCCCGTGGCAAGCTGGTCTTCAAGGAGCAGTGCGGCAAGTGCCACATGCATGCAGGGGAGGGTGGAAAGGTCGGCCCCGAGCTCACCGGCATGGCGGTGCACCCGGCGCACGAACTGCTCATCCACATCCTCGACCCGAACCGTTCCGTCGAGGGCAACTACCGGGCCTATACGGTATCGACCGACGACGGCCGCGTGGTCACCGGCCTCCTGGCCGCGGAGAGCAAGACAGCCGTCGAACTGGTCGATGCGGAAGGCAAGCGGGTGGCGATCCAGCGGGACGAGATCGATGCGTTTCAGCCGTCGCCCAACTCGCTCATGCCGGTCGGGTTCGAGAAGCAGATCAAGCCCGAAGGGTTTGCCGATCTTTTGGCATTTCTCACCGCCCGTGGCAAGTTCGTGCCGCTGTCACTGGAAAAAGTGGCGACGGCCGTGAGCACGAAGGGCCTTTTCTATGATCAGCACGCAGCTGGGGAACGATTGGTGTTTGCCGACTGGCAGCCGAAGACGTTTCAGGGCGTGCCGTTCACGCTTGTCGACCCGCAGGGGCAGAGCGTGCCCAATGTGGTGATGCTCCACGGCCCCAATGGCTATCTCGCACCCAAGATGCCCAAGAGCGTGTCACTGACGCTCGCCTCACCGGTCAAGGCGATCCACCTGCTCGGCGGCGTCGCCGGCTGGGGATTTCCGGCCGGTGCCAAAGGCTCGACGTCGATGATCGTGAGGCTCGTCTACGCCGATGGCCAAAAGGAGGACCACCCGCTCGTCAACGGCGAGCATGTCGCCGACTTCATCCGGCGGGTCGACGTGCCGCAGAGCGAGTTTGCGTTTGACCTCGGTGGCCGCCAGCTCCGCTATCTGCGGATCCAGCCGAAGCGACCTGAGCCGTTGACCGCGATCGAGTTTGTCAAAGGTGACGACGGCACCGCGCCGATCGTGATGGCGGTGACGGCGGAGATGCCGTGAGCATGCAGATGCCCTGAGACGGCAGTCGCCGCGAGCCCGACAGAGCCTCCTCCCGTGGCGTGATACAACGGTGGCATGCCAACTCCTTCCCGAACGAACCGCCGTGTGGCTGTCGTCATCGAGGCATCGAATGCCTACGCGCGAGGCCTCCTGACCGGCATCCTGCGGCACGTGCGGGAGCATGATCCTTGGACGGTCTTCTTGCCGGAGCACGGGCGGGGTACGCCGCCGCTGGAGGCGCTCGCGACGTGGGTCGGCGACGGCGTGATCGCGCGGATCGAGACGGCATCCACCGCCAAGGCGATCGAGAAGCTGCGGCGGAAGTTCGGGATTGCGGTGATCGACGTGAGCGCGGCGAGGCTGATCGCCGACGTTCCCTACGTTGAGACCGACGATACGGCGATCGCGGCCGGCGCTGCAGACCACTTCTTCGAACGTGACTTTCGCCACTTCGCGTTTCTCGGGGACGACCGGTTTCAGTGGAGCGACAACCGCGGCCGGGCCTTTGTGGAGGCCGTGGCGGCGAAAGGCCACGACGTGGCGGTGTTTTCCCGCCGCCGCAAGACCACGCCGTCCGATGACGACGAGGCGGTCGAGGCATGGCTGACGGGTCTTCCCAAGCCGGTCGCACTCCTGGCCTGCTACGACATCCGCGGCCTGCAGGCAATCGACGCCTGCCGCCGGGCCGGGATTGCCGTGCCCGACGAGGTGGCCGTGCTGGGCGTGGACGATGACGACGTGCTCTGCGGCCTGGCGAGTCCGCCGCTTTCGAGCGTGATGCCGGATGCGATTGGTGCCGGCCGACGGGCCGCCGAACTGCTCGAGCAATTGATGCGGGGAGAGCCGCTTGAATGGAGCGAGTGGCTGTTACCGCCCTTGGGCATCGCCACCCGTCAGAGCACGGATGTGCTGGCCATCGATGACCCGCTCGTGGTGGGGGCCGTGCGACACATTCGCGACCACGCCTGCGACGGCATCAAGGTGGCCGACGTCGCCCGGGCGCTCAATACCACACGCCGGGTGCTCGAGAACCGGTTCACGAAACGGGTCGGCCACACGCCGCACGAGGAGATCGCCCGGGTGCAGTTCCGTCGTGTCGAGCAACTTCTCCGAGAGACCACACTGTCGCTGGCCGCGATCGCCGCGCGGGCCGGCTTCAAGCACACCGAATACATGACGGTGGCGTTCACCAAACGCCACGGCATGCCCCCGAGCCGCTGGCGGCAAGAGCGGCGGTGACGTTTCAGAGCGTGGGGACCAGATTGCAGAGTGTCTTCCCCGTGGGGACAAGATTGCATCTTGTCCATGCCGCAACAGGGATTCAGCAAGTTAAAAACTCGCCGCCACGGGGGAACGGATGATTCCTACTTCACTTCGAGCAGTTCCACGAGGAAGTGGAGCGTTGCGTTGGGGGGAATCGGACCGCCCGGCGTGCCGCGCGGGCCGTAGCCCAAGTTGCTCGGGATCACCAGCTCGATCATCCCGCCCTTGCCGACCAACTGCATGCCCTCGGTCCAGCCGGGGATCACCTGATTGAGTCCGAAATCGATCGGTTCGCCGCGCTGGTACGAGCTGTCGAATACCTTGCCGCCGTCGAGCCAGCCATGGTAGCTGACCTTCACGGAGTTGGTGGCCTTGGGATTGGCGCCGGTGCCCTTGCGGAGGACGCGGTATTGCAGGCCGGACGGCGTGGTGGCGAACGTCTTCGGTGCGTCGGCATCGAGCTTGCCGGCACCGGCGGGAAGTTGCGGATGCGGGACTTCAGCAGTTTCAGCGGCCACGGTGCCCTCTGTGCCAATGATAGGTGAGACACCTGCCTTTCCCCTATTAGAGTAGAGGGCCAGGAGGACAAGCGATGGAGAACCAGAGGATGTTGAGT
>JAPLNQ010000272.1 GCA_026401075.1 Planctomycetia bacterium | reverse complement strand
GGCGACGAGCATCCAGACTCCCCGCTGTGGGCGAGCCTTGCGACGCTCGTCGTGGCGGCGGTCTTTCTGGGACTCATGAGCGAACTGCTCTCGACGGCGCTTGAGCCCACGGCCCGGCAGCTGGGACTCTCCAACACCTTCAGCGGCCTCGTGCTGCTCGGCGGCATCGGCAGCATCGGCGAGATACTCGCCAGTTGCCACTTCGCACGACAGGGGCGGCCGTCCCTCGTGCTCAGCGCGACCGTGGGCTCGTCGATTCAGCTGATGCTGCTGGTGGCCCCGCTGCTCGTGTTCGCCGGCCGGTTCATCGGCCAGCCGATGGACCTGGCGTTCACATCGTTTGAGGTCGTGGCGATCGTGCTCGCCACGATGATCACCCGCGAGCTGATCCAGGACGGTAAGGCGAACTGGTTCGAGGGTGTGCTCCTGCTGGCCGTCTACCTGATCCTGGCGATCGGCTTCTTCCACCTGCCGGACTGACGGTCTCGCCTTTTCGCATCCCCTTTTCGCATCCATTCTGGACGCTCAGGTCGAGCGAGTGAGACAGTTCACCTCACGACCGTCAGCACGGCGTCGAACAGATCGTGCAACGCGCGGGCAAGACGGGAATCGGTGCCGAGTTCCTGTCCCAAGCGGACGAGCACCAGCGTCTGGATCATTCCGTTCCAGTTCACATTTTTCATGTCGCCCTCCATGACGACGTGTGGCTGCCCCGGCCAAGAGACTGCTTGCATGCTACGGAGCCCGGGGGTGGCCGGCAAAACAGGCCGCGGTCCGGCGGGAATCGCGGCGGACCTGCGGGCGGACAGTTTGGTGCCGGAGGCGTCAGTCGAGCCGGCTGAGGATGAGCGAGGCATTGTGGCCGCCGAAGCCGAAGTTGTTTGACATGGCGACCCGGATCTTCGCCTCGCGGGCGACCTTGGGCGTGTAGTCGAGATCGCAGTCGGGGTCGGGCGTTTCGAGATTGATGGTGGGGGCGATCACGCCGCGATCGATCGTGAGCGCACACACCACCAGTTCGATGCCGCCGCTGGCCCCAAGCGTGTGCCCGAGCTGGCTCTTCGTGCTGGACAGAGCGAGCCGCTTCGCATGGAGACCGAAGACTCGCTTGACGGCGGCAGTCTCGGCCTTGTCGCCGAGCGGGGTGCTCGTACCGTGGGCGTTGATGTAGTCGACGGCCTCGGTATCGAGGCCCGCATCCCGTAAGGCCATCGTCATCGCACGGGACGCCCCCAGCCCCTCATCGTCAGGCTGCGTGATGTGACCGGCGTCGCCGCTGGCTCCATAGCCCCGGAGTTCTCCATAGATGCGGGCGCCACGTCGCTGCGCGTGCTCCAACTCCTCCAGCACGACGATTCCGGCCCCTTCGGCGAGCACGAATCCGTCGCGGTCGACATCGAAAGGCCGGCTCGCCTGCTGCGGCGCGTCGCTGCGAAAGGAGAGCGCCCGCATGTTCTGGAAGCCTGCCAGGCCCATCGGCGTGAGCGCGGCCTCGCTGCCGCCCGTCAGCATCACATCGGCATCGCCGTATTGGATGGCCCGCAGCGCGCTGCCGATCGAATTGGAGGCGCTGGCGCAGGCGGTCGCTGCGGCGATGTTGACTCCCTTGGCCCCGAACATCGTCGAGACGTGTCCGCTGGCCGTGTTCAGCAATAGCTTCGGGATGAAGAAGGGGGAGACCTTGTCGATCCCCTTCGTGTGGAGCCGCTCGTGTTGGGCCTCGAACTCGTTGAGACCGCCTATCCCCGAGCCGATCGCCACGCCGCAGCGGTAGGGGTCTTCCTTGGCGAACTCGAGCCCCGAGTCAGCCACCGCATCGATTGCCGACGCGATGGCGAACTGCGCGAATCGGTCGATCCGCCGGAGTTCCTTGGGGTTGCAGATGTTCTCCCGTTCTGCATCCCATGGCACCTCGCCGCCAAACTGGACCCGATAGCCGGACACATCGAACAGCGTGATCGGTCCCACGCCGCTGTCGCCACGCACGAGGCGATTCCAGAATCCGCCGACCTCTCTGCCCAGAGATGTGACGACACCCAGCCCTGTCACCACCGCCCGCCGCTTCATGCCCCGACCTGTCATGCTCTGCCCGCCCGGTTTATCGAAAAGCCCGGAGAGCCACTTCACGGGCCCGCCGGGCGGAGAATGGGTTCTTCACGGCACCGCCACAGGGCAGGGGGGCGTTGCCGCCCGCCCTGCCTGCGACGGTGAATGCCTACTTGCTTGCCGGCTTCGCCTTCTCCTGCTTGGGCTTCTTGTTCTTCTTGTCGTTTTTCTGGGAGTTGTTGCCTTTGCCCATGACTCATTTCCTCGCGTCGTTTGGGGATCGAGATACAAGACCGGGGCGGAGTCTAGCCATGGCCGGGCGATTTGAGCAACCGGGTTTTCCGGCCCCGGAGTTCGAAAGCTGACGCACAAAAGCTACGGCACCCGCGTGCCGGAGATTCGCGTGCCGAGTTGGTTGGTGCCGGAGTAGGAACCGGCGTGGGGGGACACTTCGCAGGTGTCCACCCATGCCCCCCCGGGTGCTTCGGGATTCTGCCAGCGGATGACCAGGGTCGTTCCGTTGAGGCTCCAGGTGTCGGGGCCGTCGGGCGCATTGATCGAGCCGTTTGAATACAGCGTGATCTCCGCCGACGGGCCGTTTGTAATGCTGTGTTTCCAGGTCGAATCAAACTGGGGTTCCTTTGCCAGATCGAGCGCATTCTGCAACAACGTCCACTCCTGAACGAGCGTCTCGGCCCTCTCTGGATCGTCGGTCTTGCGGAGTTTTGCGGCCGTCGTGTCGTATTGCTGTCGGAGGGCCAGGGCGGCATCGCGATAGGCTGTCTCCGAGTCGCGACGTGCTTTCTTCAGGCCCGCGTCGAGCATCGACGGCAGGCTGCCGTGCTCGACGAACGCTTTCTTGGCCGCCTCGAGGCCCGCGGTGGTGTCGGCGTCGGTCGTGGGTTTGGCCCGTCGCAAATCCTGATCGATCCGCTGGAGCAGGCTGGCCGAGGCTGCGCGGACGGCCCCGTCGTATTGTTTCCAGGCTGCGGCGATCACCGGATCGGTGCTGCCATGATGCGGCCTGGCAACGGTTCCGTGCGGCGTGACCTGGGCATGTTCTTGGAGCAGATTTTCGAGAGTCGTCGGCCCGCGGCGTTCTTGCGCACACGCAGGCACGCCCCGGCCGGACCCCAACAGCAGGGGAGGGAGCAGGACAAGGAGCGGTACCGCATGTGGCAAACGGAGTTTCATCGGCAACCGGCGGCCTCAGGGTTTCCCGTCATCGTACCGAAACGCTTTCCTTTCCCCAAAACGGCGGTCCCTTCTGGCCCACAACGCGTCGCGGAGATTCCTGGAATCGGCTATGTTTCTTCGATGGATTCCTGCAACTCCCCCCAGAAAGCGAGCCCCCATGTCTGAATTCCTCTCGGAGACCCAAGGCTGTGACCTGCTGACTCGCCTGTTCAGGGCTCGGGGCTATGCCATTGAGAGGAACTTGCTGTTTCGGGAGTATGGGGTCGAGTTCCACGTCGATGGATGGGATGCGAAGAAGCGGGTCGGCTTCGAGTTTCTCTCCAGCGAAGACGATGACCACGATGACCTGTCGCTCTCCGAATACCAGGCCCTCGGGGCGGCGCAGCAGCGGGGCGAATTGGCGCTGTTCATCATCGACGAGGTGGAGCCGCTTTCGGCTGCCGATCTGGCCCTGCAGGCCAACGAGTTTCTCGACGAGGTAGCCGATGCGCTGCAGGCGCGGCGTACGGCCGGGGCCGGACGGAAGCGGGCCGCGATCAAGAAGAAGCCGGCGACGGGGAAGGCCTCCGCTGGAAAGACAGCCTCCGCTGGAAAGACAGCCTCCGCTGGAAAGAAGAAGGGCGTGACGAAGAAGGCGGCCCCGAAGAAGAAAGCCCTGGCTCGTAAGAAGTCGACCACCAAGAAACTGTCGACTCCGACAGCCACGAAGGCCGCGGTCAAGAAGGTCACCAAGAAGAAGACCGCCGCGAAGAAGACCGCGAGAAAACGCTGAGTGAGCCCAGTCAGTCGGTGCGCTTCATGACAACAGCGGCGTTGTGTCCGCCGAAGGCAAACGACTGCGTAACGGCCGTGTCGATCTGGCAGGGACCGGCTTCGCGGACAAACCGTAGATCGCGGATCGGGTTCTCAAGATTGCGGCACGCATGGGACGCCTGGTGGGCGAGCGACAGCGCGGTGACTGCCGCCTCGATGCCGCCGCTGGCGCCGATGCAGTGGCCCGTCAGCGACTTGGTGGCAGCGACGAAGGGCTTCGTGCCGAAGAGACGGTCGATCACCGACGACTCGATCTCGTCGTTGACGGCCGTGCCTGTGCCGTGCGCATTGATATAGTCAACGTCGCCTGGCGTGCAGCCGGCGTCCTGCACGGCGGCGGCGACCATGTCGGCGATCCGCATGCCGGAGGGGTCCATCGACATGATGCTGTAGCCGTCGAAGTTTTCGGCATAGCCGACGATCTCGGCATAGACCCGCGCCCCGCGGCGGCGGGCGGCTTCGGCCTCCTCGCAGACCAGCACCGCGGCCCCGCCCTCGGCGAAGAGAAAGCCGGTGCGGTCACGATCGAAGGGGCGATTGGCCCGCTGGAGGTCGGAGCCCTCCGCGGCCAGCGTGCGGGCAAGGTCGAACCCGCGAAACATGCCGCCGTAGGGGTCGCCGATATATTCTGCGCCTCCGCAGAGCGCCAGGTCGACCGAGCCGGAGGCGATTGCCCGGAAGGCGTGGCCGATCGCTACGGTGCCCGCGGCGCAGGCCTGTGCGAACGTGAGATTTGGCCCGCGCAACGACCAACGGATGCCCAACAGGGCCGACACAGCGTTGGGCATCAGGGAGGAAACGGCGTAGGGATTGTACCGGGGCGGCATGGGGGGCAAGACCGATGGATCGGGAACGGCGGCGGTCAGGGGACTCCGCCCACGCCCGTGCCCATGAAGACACCGCAGCGGTCTGGTGCCTGGCCCTCGAGAAGAAAGGTGTTTTTCTTGGCGTCGGCCGAGACGGCGGTGATGCCGGCGTCGCGAACCGCGTCGGTAGAGGCCGCGATCGTCAGCATGCCGCTCGGATCGAGTTGCATCTGCTCGATTTTGCCGACACCCAACGACGGCCAGTCGATGGGAGGAAGGGGAGCCCAGATCGTCGACGTCGTCTTGGCGTAGCGTCCCCAGGCCTCCGGGACAGGGGCCACCACACTCCGCCCGTCCAAGAGGGCAGACCAACACTCGGCGGCCGAGGTGCCCAGCGGCGAGATCATCCCGATGCCGGTGACAAAAACCCGCCGGCGGTTCATGCCAGGGCTTTTTCCTCGACACGCCGGCTGATGTAACTGATCACATCGCCGACAGTCGCCAGAGATTTCGCGTCGTTGTCGCTGATCGAACCACCAAACTCGTCTTCGAGCGCCATGACGAGCGTCACGGAGTCGAGGGAATCTGCCCCGAGATCCTCGCGAATCCGCCGATCAGCGCCGAGTTCAGAGGCATCGATCTTCAAGACAGCGACGAGCGTGTTTTCGACGCGTGCGCGAATTTCTTCGTCCGCCATGGCTCTTTCCTGGGTCGTCGCTCGGGGATTCGAGCAGTGCCTGACCGCGGGACATGGTGCCCGCACAACAGTGTTTTCGTCAAGGGGCCTTAGGCCGGGGGGCGATTTCGCCCCAGACGGCGGGCGGCGACCGAGCACTTCATCCCGGTCGGAGTTTGTGTAGGCTCAAGCGGGCCTTCGTGGCCTCCTGACGTCCGGATTCATCAGTTTTGAAAGCGAGAGATGTGTGCCCCAGCCAACCCATGATAGGCCACCGGTCCGGATCGCGGCCGTCGGCATCGCCAATCCGCCAGTCCGTGTCGCGCAGGCACGGGGCATGGAACTCGTGCGGGCACACTACAACGACGTGCTCTCGGAACGGAGCATGGACGTGCTGGAAAAGGTCTTTTCGCACCCCAGCATCCTCACTCGGTATCTGTCGTTCGACACGGAACTCGACGTCCTTGCCCTGAAGAACGAGGACGCTGACATGCGGATGGAGAGGTTCACCCGCTGGTCGACCGCCTTGTCGCAGAGGGCCGCTGTGGCGGCACTCGGTCAGGTCGGGGCCTCGGCGGCTGAGATTCGCGAGATCGTCGTCAACACGTGCACCGGCTACATCTGTCCAGGTGTGTCGACCTATCTGCTCGAGGCGATGAAGCTCGAACGCGGCGTGCGCGTGTTCGATGCCGTGGGCAGCGGCTGTGGCGGGGCTTTGCCCAACATCGACCTGGCCACGTACAGCCTGCATGCCAATCCGAAGGGGATCGTCTTGTCGGTCGCGGTGGAGATCTGCAGCGCGACCTACCAGATGGACAACGACATGAGCCTGTTGATCTCCAACGCAATCTTCGGCGACGGGGCGGCGGCTGCGGTCTTGTGGACCCGTCCCGAGGGCTTGCGGATCGTCGATTCGGCTGGATGCATCGACACCTCCTTCCGCGAGGACGTGCGGTATGTCTACAAGCACGGAAAGCTCCACAACAAGCTGTCGGTGCAGCTCCCCAAGGTCGTGCGGGCCGTGGTGCCGCCGTTGATCGACGAGTTGCTCGAGCGGAACGGCCTGTCCCGCGGCGATATCCAGCATTGGGCCATCCATCCCGGCGGCGACAGGATGGTGGCGGCCCTCGAGGAGTCGCTCGGCCTGACCGAGGAGCAGATGGCCCCGACGCGGGAGGTGCTCGCAGCGTACGGCAACATGTCTTCGCCCACGGTGCTGTTCATCCTCAAGAACCTCATGGATCGCGGCATCAAGCCGGGCGAGAAGGTGCTCATGACGGCGTATGGTGCCGGCATGTCGGCCTACGCCTGCCTCCTTGAAGCCTGACGGTCTGTCCGTGACCGCTGGCGGCCGTAGCCACTGGCGGCTGATTATCGTATAGTGAGGGGGTTTTCTCGGCGGCGCCGGAGGCGGCCGTAAGGTTCGATTCATCAGGGAGGCTGTCATGCCGGGACGCAGGGAGTGGTGCAGGTTTGGAAATGGGCGGGGCATGCCGCGCGGTGCAATCGTGTCGGTCTGCCATGCCTTGGTCGCCGTGCTGGCGATGGACGTGGTGGCTTCCGGTCGTGGTGAGGCCGCTTCCTTTCCGCCGAGTGAGAAGCTGCTGCCGGCTTCGACCCGCATCTGGGTGAGCGTGGCCGATCCCCAGGCCCTGCGGAAACGGTTCGAGCGATCCTCGCTGGGCGGCCTCCTCTACGATCCGCTCATGAGCACGTTCTTGGATGGCCTGCGGCAGCAGAGCCGGAAGTCCGCCGACCCACTGCGGGGCACCCTCGAGATCACCCTCGAGGAGGTGGAGAAGATCGCCGGGGGCGAGATCACCCTGGCCGTGATCGAACGGTCCGATGGCAAGCTGGCAACGCTCGCGCTGATCGACACCTCAGGCCGCGAGGCCGAGGTCGCGCCGGTCGTGGAGGCCGTGGTCGGCCGGGTCGCCGCCAATGGGGGCAAGCCCGTCGCTGCGACGGCCCCGCTCAAGGCCTTCTCGTGGCCCATGCCGACTCCGGCCTCCGGGGCAGCAGGCCCGGCCGCCACCGCGGACAATGCCGCCCCACGCCAATTGGCTATCGCGGTGACGCCCGGATGTGTCATCGTCGGCGATGGATACGATGCCGTGCGCGAAATGTCTGCCACGGTCGACAAGGCCCGAGCAAACCCCACCGGTGGCCGGGCCGATGCGCTCGCCGCGGTGCCGGCCTTCGCGAAAGTGATGGAACGCTGTGGGAAAGGGGTGCCCGCGACCGCGGCCCCGGTGCGTTGGTTCGTTGATCCGCTGGCCTATCTGGCCGCCGACCGCCGGACGTTTCCCCCGAAGAAGAACAAGAAGGGTCCCGATTACGTGGCCATCCTGCGGCGGCAGGGCTTCGACGCGGTGAACGGCGCCGGTGGACACCTTTTCTTTGGCGAAGGGGATGTCGATCTGTGTCACAACACGCTGATCTCAGCTCCGCCGCAGAACGGTCGGCCGGCCGACGGCCCCGACCGCTTCGAGAAGGCGGCCCGGATGCTCCGTTTTCCCAACGTGGCCGGTCTCGCGCCGGCGCCGTGGGTGCCGAAGGGCGCGGCGTCATGGTTGTCATTCGAGTGGGATATCGCAAACGCATTTGATTCGGTGCAGCCCCTCGTGGACGACATCATCGGTGAGGCGGGTGTGTTCGAGGATGTCATCGCGAGTCTCGAAGAGGATCCGGATGGTCCGCAGATCAAGGTGCGAGACGACCTGATCGAGCATCTGGGAAAACGGTGTGCGGTGGCGAGCGATCACGAGTCTCCCATCGATCCAGACTGCGAGCGGATGCTGATCGCGATCGAGACCAGCAATCCCGAAGCCGTGGCAGCCGTGATCGCCAAGGGTATGACGAGCGAGGCGGATGTCCGCAAGGTCGAGGCCGGCGGGCATGTGATCTGGGAGACGGTCAAGGCCGCGGCGGCTCCGGAGAAGACCGCCGGGGCGGCGGATGGTGACGACGCCGCCGGTCGGCGGAGGGCCCGGCAGCGGGAGCGGCAGGAGAAGGATACGGTCTGGCCGAATCTGTCGGTGTCCGTGGCGCACGGGCACGTCTTCCTGGCATCGCATCGGGACTTCCTCGAACGCGTGCTGGCCAATCCGCGAACGTCTTCGATCGTCGAGGATGGCGGCTATCAGAAAGTGGCCTCCGAGTTGAAGCAGCGACTCGGAGGGGAATGGGCCCTGGGCTCGTTCAGTCGCACCGAAAAAGTGGTCAGGCCTGCGTACGAATTGCTCCGTGCCGGCCGGCTGCCCGAGAGCAAGAGCCTCGCCGGCTCGTTGCTCAAAAAGGTTCTGGAGAGTGACCGGGCTCTCGATGGAAAACAGGTCGGCGAGCCACAGGATCCCGCGCAGCGGCAGCAGAAGGTGGACGGCAGTTCGCTCCCGGAGTTCGAGCAGATCAGTCGTTACTTCGGCGTCAACGGCACGAGCATGCAGACGACCCCCGATGGTTGGTATTTCGTGGGTGTCGGCCTGTGGGATGACGGCAAGACGAAGGCCACCACGGTGGAAGCCACACAATGACCGGGAGGGCGACGGCCTCGGTGGCGGTCGCTCTCGCGACCGTGATCGTCACCATGCTGGGCGGCTGCGGGCAGGCGGCGAAAGATCCGTCTGCGTCAACCAAGGCCGCCGCGCAGGCTCCGCCTTCAGAGGTGACAGTCGCCGCGTTCCAGTCGCGGCTCCTCCCGGAGTATCTGGAGGTCACTGGCCGCATCGAGGCCGTGCGTGAGGTGGATGTCCGCTGCCGGATCACCGGGTACCTCACCAAGATCTTCTTTCGCGACGGGCAGTTCGTGAAGGCTGGCGACCCGCTCTACGAGATCGATCCCCGCCCGTATGGTGCACAGCTCGAGTCGGCGAAGGGCTCGCTCGAGAAGCTGTTCGGGGAGCGTCGTTTTGCCGAGGTGCAGGTGGCACGGTATGAGAAACTCTCCGCCAAGGGGGCCGCGAGTGTGCAGGAATTCGACACCTGGAAGGCGAAGCTCGAGGAAAACACCGGTGCCGTTGCGGCAGCCCGCGCCCAGGTGGAGTTCGCCCGGCTCAACGTCGAGTTTTGCACGGTCACCTCTCCCATCGACGGCCAGATCGGCCGCACGCAACTCCAGATCGGCAACCTCATCAATCAGGACTCGACAACTCTGGCAACGGTGGTGTCGATCGACCCGATCTACGTCTACTTCAACGTCGATGAGCCAACGTTCGTTCGCGTCGTGAGAACCATGCGTGGGGAATCGGAGCCCGCGATGGTCGACAGGCGGCAGTTTGTCGTCGACATCGGGCTGGTGGATGACAGGGAACGCCACTATCCCTACCGATGCGTCGTCGATTTCCTCAACAACCAGGTCGACCCGCAGACGGCCACGATCACGATGCGTGGTGTGCTCGAGAATCCGCACGATCCCGACCCGGCGCATCCCCGGCCCCCGCTGTTTCGCAGCGGCATGTTCATCCGTGCCCGTCTGCCGCTGGGTAATCCGGCCGACCTCACCCTCGTGCCGGAGGCCGCGATCGGCAGCAACCAGGATAGGAAGGTGCTCTGGCTGGTGGGCGTTGACGGCACGGTCCACAGCCGCGAGGTTCTCCCGGGACAGAAAGTGGGGGCGTGGATCGCGGTGCGGTCGGCCGACCCGGCGCGGCCCCTCGACGCTTCAGACAGGGTGGTCGTGCGTGGACTGCAGCGCTGCCGCGAGGGGAAGCCTGTAACGGTGGTGGTGGCGCCGGCTGACACAATCGGCCTCGACACGCTGCCAGCCGCATCGGCTGCCGCCCCGGCGCCGCTGCCACAAGCGGCTCCAGCGACGGAGGCGACTGGTGTGTCGGCGGCACCCGCCCAGGGGGCGGTGGAGACGTTGCCACGGCCTGCCGGCGTGATTGCCAGCCCCGAGCCGTCCGGACCGAAGCCGCCGTGATCTCCCGCTTTTTTATCGAGCGTCCGATCTTTGCCGCGGTGATCTCGATCCTGATCACGCTGGCGGGGGCGGTGAGCGTGTTCTCCCTGCCGATCGCGCTCTTTCCGCCGATCGCACCGCCGATCGTGCAGGTGTTGTGCTCCTATCCCGGCGCGAATGCGGCGGTCGTCTCAGACACGGTGGGCGCACCGATCGAGCAGAAGGTCAACGGTGTCGACAAGCTGCTTTACATGCAGTCGCAGGCGACCAACGACGGGGCTTACGTGCTCACGCTCACCTTCGAGGTCGGTGCCGATGCCAATCTCGCTGTCGTGCAGACCCAGAACCGCGTGCAGTTGGCGATGCCGCTCTTGCCGCCCGTCGTCCAACAGCAGAGCGTCACGATCAAGAAGCGGTCGCCCGATATTCTTCTGACCGTGCAACTGCTCTCGCCCGACGGCCGCTACGACGACGTCTTCATGAGCAACTACGCGACGATCCGCCTGCGTGACGAACTCCTGCGGTGCTACGGAGTGGGCGACATCCTCCTGTTCGGCCAGCGTGATTATTCGCTGCGGGCCTGGCTCGACCCCGAGCAGCTGGCCGCCCGCGGACTCACGCCGGCGGACGTCCGCGATGCCATCGCCAGCCAGAACCACCAGGTCGTGTGCGGCGTCAGTGGGCAGGCCGGCGACCCGGAGGCGCAGCTGGTGGTTTCCGCGCTCGGCAGGCTTGAATCGCCGGAGCAGTTCGGCGAGATCGTCGTCAAGACCGATCCCTCACTGCCGGGCACGCCGCTGGTGCGGCTGCGCGATGTGGCTCGGGTCGAGGTCGGCGCCGCGTCGTACGACCAGGTCTGCCGGTTCGGCGGCAAGCCATCGGTCGGGATCGCCGTGTTTCAGCTTCCCGGCACCAACGCGCTCGACTGCTCGCGGGCCGTTCATGCGAAGGTGAAGGAGTTGTCCTCGCGGTTTCCCGCGGGCCTGATCTACGAAATCCGGTATGACACGACCCCCTTCATCACCGATTCCATTTTCGAGGTGATCAAGACGCTCCGTGACGCGATCCTGATCGTGGCGGTGGTCGTGCTTGTGTTTCTGCAGAGCTGGCGGGCGACGCTCATTCCCCTGGTGGCCGTGCCCGTGGCGATCGTCGGCACGTTCGCCGCCATGGCCGCGATGGGTTTCAGCCTCAACACGCTCTCGCTCTTCGGGCTCGTGCTCGCGATCGGCATCGTCGTCGACGACGCCATCGTGGTGGTGGAAAACGTGGAACGCTGGATCGCGCAGGGCCTCACGCCGCGGGATGCCGCGATTCGAGCGATGGAGGAGGTGACCGGCCCCGTGATCGGGGTGGCGCTGGTGCTGTCGGCTGTGTTCATTCCCTGCGCGTTCATTTCCGGCGTGACGGGGCTGTTCTTCAAACAGTTCGCCCTCACGATCGCGGTCTCCACGATTCTCTCTGCGATCAATTCGCTGACGCTCAGTCCGGCGCTGGCGGCGATCCTGCTGCGTCCGAAGGGCTCCGAGACGGACCCGCTGGAGTGGCTGCTGGAGAGGCTGTGTGGCTGGTTCTTCCGGTGGTTCAACCGCGGCTTTGAAGCGGTTGTGGGGGGCTATTGTGGCATCGTGGCGGCATTGCTCCGGCGGAGTGTCTGGGTGATGGCGGCTTACGGGGCATTGCTTCTGCTCACGTGGCAGGCTGTGAGTCGCTACCCAATCGGCTTCGTGCCACCGCAGGATCAGGGATACGTCATCGTCTCGGCGCAGCTCCCCGACGGCACGTCGCTGCAGCGGACAGACGATGTGATGAAAAGCATCGATGAGGTGGCCACGACGATTCCTGGGGTCGCGACCACGCTGTCGATCACCGGGTTCTCGGTGCTCTACGGCGCCAGCATGCCCCACGTCGGGTCGTCATTTCTCGTGCTGGCCCCGTTCGAGGAGCGACGCACCCGCGAGACGTCGGATCAGGTCATCATCCGCACGATGCGGGAGCGTTGCCTGGCGGAGATTCCTGACGCCCGGGTCGGCGTCTATCCCGCAGCCCCGGTGAAGGGGCTGGGGACGGCCGGAGGATTCCGGTTCTACCTCCAGGACCGGGCCAATCAGGGGCCGCGGCTGCTGCAGGAAACGATCGAGCAGTTCGTCGCCGGGATGCGGGGCTGGAAGCTGCCCTTCGTCGTCGGCGACTACCGCGCCGACTCGCCGCAGTTGTTTCTCGACATCGATCGCGCCAAGATTCGGGCGATGGGCATACCGGTCAATACCGTGTTCGAGGCGCTGCAGATGTACGTAGGGTCGTTCTACATCAACAACTTCAACCTGTTCGGGCGGTACTGGCAGGTGAAAATCATGGCCGATGCGGGCTTTCGGAGCGGAGTCAAAGATTTGCTCAATCTGAAGGTGGCCAATGCCGCCGGGGAGATGGTACCGCTGGCGACGGTGATGACCGCCAGGAATGACGTCGGGCCCGCGATCATGATGCGGTACAACCTATTTCCAGCAGCCCCGGTCACAGGCATTCCCAACCCTTTCGAGAGCGGCAACGTGCTGATCGACAGGGTCGCCAGCGCTGCCGCAAAGGAACTGCCCGACAGCTTTTCATACGAGTGGTCGGAAATCTTCCAGCTGCAGATTCTGGCGGGCAACACAGCCGGCGTGCTCTTCGTGCTGGGCATGGCACTTGTGTTTCTCGTGCTGGCGGCGCTCTATGAGAGCTGGTCGCAGCCGTTGGCCGTGATCCTGGTCGTTCCGCTGTGCATCCTTGGCGCCATCGTCGGCCTGGCGATCGCAAAGCTGCCGATCGACATCCTCGCGCAGGTGGGGCTGGTGGTGCTCGTGGGACTGGCCAGCAAAAACGCAATTTTGATCGTCGAGTTTGCGAGGGAGCTCGTCAATCACGGTCAGGACATCCGCACCGCCACGCTCACCGCCTGCCGGCTGCGGCTGCGGCCGATCCTGATGACGTCGCTGGCCTTCATCCTCGGCGTGGTGCCGCTGGTGGTGGCACAGGGGGCGGGCAAGGAACTCCGCTGGTCGCTCGGGGTCACGGTCTTTGCCGGCATGATCGGTGTCACGCTCTTCGGCATCTTCCTCACCCCCGTCTTTTTCGCCGTCCTGCAGGGGCTCTCGACCCGCCTCGGCTGGCGCGGTGAGCGGACGTGAGCCTGTCGGAGCGGGCCGCAGCTACGAAGTTGTGCTCGCTACGCCGTCATTCCAGCGACGCCGTCATTCCAGGAATGTCGGCGATCTGCTGCCAGGGCATCGCCTCCTCCAGTTCCCACGACAGCGAGAGCACATCCTGCTCGCCGAACGGTCCGCCCACCACCTGCAGGCCCATCGGCAGGCCTGCCAGTGTGCGGCCCATTGGAATCGAGGCCGCCGGGAGGCCGGTGAGGTTGATGATGGCCGTGAATGCCCCGAGCTGGGCGGCGCGGGCGAAGGCCTCGGCCGCGGGCAGTCCGCGGAAGGCGCCGATCCGTGGAGCCGGCACCGCCGTGGTTGGCATCAGCCATGCGTCGGCTGTCGCAAAGGCCGGGGCGAACCGGGCGTTCAGTCTGTCGAATAGGCTACGGACATCGTCAGCGCGGAGCCTCCGTCCCGCCTCGCCCAGCCAGCGCGTGACAGGCTGCGTGCGGCTCCAGTTCCAGAGTGGCACCTGGGCGACCTGGTGCTGCCAGAGGGGCAGAAACTCCTCCGCGCTGCTCTCTGGCAGACACCCCTCCTCGACAACGTGTCCGAGGCTGGTGAGCACGCCGATGGCCCGCTGGAGCCCCGCGACGATCTCGGGATCGGTGGGCCCCAACTTCGTGGCGGTGATAAAGCGGATTCGCAGACGGCGACCCGGGCCGGACCGCTCTCGAAAAGGTCGCTCGGGAGGCGGGGCCCAGTGCGGCCTGCCTTCGACGAGCCCCGCCATGACGTCGAGCATGGCGGCCGCGTCGCTGACCGTGCGGGTGAGCGGGCCCGAGGTGTAGAGCAGCCGGCGATCAGGCAGACCGAACTGGTTCCGCAGTCGTCCGCGTGCCGGCTTCAGACCATAGAGCTGGCAGAAGGCAGCCGGGATGCGAATCGAGCCTGCACCGTCGGAGCCCTGCGCCACGGCAAGCATGCCGCTAGCGACGGCGGCGGCTGATCCGCCACTTGAGCCGCCGGATGTGTGGTTCGGAGCCCAGGGATTCCGCGTGGGCGGATGGATGTCGGGCTCGGTGACGGGCATCGCCCCAAATTCGCTGCTGCTGAGCTTGCCCACGATGACGAATCCCGCGTGGCGGAGCGGTGCCACCGTGTAGTCATCGACCGGCAGCGGCAGGTGGGGCACAGCCCGTGAGCCGTATCGCGTGGTCGTCCAGCGGACGACGTTGAGATCCTTGATACCCAGCGGCACTCCGTGAAACAGCGGCAGGTCGCTCCGCGACCGCTGGCGAATGCGATCCTTGCGTCGGGCCACCGCGACGGCCCGCTCGAAGACTCCCACGAAGGCTTGATAATGGGGGTTGAGCTCGGTGATACGGTCGAGCGTCTTCCGGACCAGTTCCGCGCTCGACACCTGCCCCTCGCGAATGAGGCGGGCCTGCGTGAGGGCCGACATGCCCAGCAGTTCGGAGAGGCTCATGGCTCCTTCCCGCCGCGGCCTGCGACGGTGCCCATCGAGGGAAACAGAACACGGGGCATCAGGAGGCTTCGGCTCCACGTTAAGTCTATCATCGGCCGCGGGGCATGGTCTGAGTCGGGTCACTCTCGACATTCCGGGCCGAAGACGGCATCATCAAAACCACCGCTCGTACCGGTCTGGCGGCCATTGATGCCGCGCCGGCTTTGGGTGCAGGAGGCAGCAACAATCGCACGCTTTTTCATCGCGAGGCCGATTTTCGCCTCAGTGATCTCGATCGTGCTCGTTCTCTGCGGAGGCGTGGCCTACCTCACGCTTCCCACCACGCAGTATCCGGAAATCTCCCCCCCCACGGTCGAGGTCTCCACGATCTACCCCGGCGCCAATGCCGAGCTTGTCCGCGACACGATCGCCGCCCCGATCGAACAGCAGGTCAGCGGCGTCGAAAACGCGCTCTCCATGAGTTCGCAGTGCACCAACGACGGCCGGTACCGGCTGGTCGTGACCTTTGCGCCCGGCACCGACCTGAACATGGCCCAGGTGCTGACGCAGGTCCGCGTGACGCTGGCGATGCCGATCCTGCCAGAGGTCGTGCAGCGCGAGGGCGTCGCGGTGCTGAAGAAATCACCGGCGGCGATGATGATCGTCAACTTCACCTCCGAGAAAGACGCGTCGGGCCGGCCGCTCTTCGACGAGACTTTTCTCTCCAACTACGCCACCATCCAGATCCGGGATGAACTGTTGCGGGTCGAGGGCGTGGGCGACGTCGATTTCCTGGGACAACGCGACTACTCCATGCGGGTCTGGCTCGATCCCGAGAAGATGGCGGCGGTCAATCTCGTTCCCGACGACATCAAACAGGCGCTCGAGCGGCAGAATTTCCAGGTGGCGGCCGGGAGCGTCGGCCAGCAGCCGGCCCCCGACCGGCAGGCATTCCAGATTCCACTGGCGGCGGTCGGCCGCCTCGTGACCGTCGAGGAATTCGACAACGTCGTGGTGAAGGAGATGGAGGCGCCCGGCGGCGGAGCGGCCGCGGTGATCGTGCGGCTTCGCGACGTGGCCCGCGTCGAACTGGGGGCCCAGCAATATGATCAGGTCTGCCGGCTCGACGGCGAGCCGAGCGTGGGGATGAACATCTACCAGTTGCCCGGGTCCAACGCGATCCGCACGGCGGAGGGCGTGCGGACGGCGCTCGCCTCGCTGGGGGAACGGTTTCCGCGGGGGCTCAAGGCTGAGATCGTCTACGACACGACGCCCTTCATCGAGGAATCGAAGGCGGAGGTGCTCAAGACGCTCCGCGATGCGATCATCCTCGTCGCCCTCGTAGTGCTGGTGTTCCTGCAGAACTGGCGGGCCACGCTGATTCCGCTGATCGCGGTGCCGGTGGCGATCGTGGGCACCTTCGCCTTCATGGCGGCGCTGGGATTCAGCCTCAACAATCTCTCCCTCTTCGGCCTGGTGCTCGCGATCGGGATCGTCGTCGACGACGCGATTGTGGTGGTGGAAAACGTCGAGCGGTGGATCGAAAAGGGGCTCTCGCCCCGCGAGGCTTCGTATCGGGCGATGGAGGAGGTCACCGGCCCCGTGGTCGGCGTGGCACTCGTGCTCTGCGCCGTGTTCGTGCCGTGCGGCTTCATCTCGGGCATCGTCGGCGAGTTCTTCCGGCAGTTTGCCCTGACGATCGCCGTCTCCACCGTGCTCTCGGCCGTGAACTCGCTGACGCTCAGCCCGGCGCTCGCGGCGATCCTTCTCAAGCCCCACGGCGCTGGTCGCGACATCGTCGACAAGGTCCTCGGGGTCGTGGCCGGCTGGTTTTTTCGCGGTTTCAACGTCGTTTTCGGGCTGCTGACCCGCGGCTACGCCGCGCTGGTTCAGGGATCGCTTCTGATCTCCGTGCCAATCCTGCTGGTCTATGCGGGACTGTTGTTCCTCACCTGGCAGGTGTTTACGGTCGTGCCGGTGGGGTTCATTCCGGCG
The DNA here is from genome assembly GCA_026401075.1 of Planctomycetia bacterium. Classification (GTDB taxonomy): domain Bacteria; phylum Planctomycetota; class Planctomycetia; order Pirellulales; family UBA1268; genus CAMCQY01. Next base: position 16,401 of record JAPLNQ010000272.1, on the reverse strand, counting down.
CAGGACAAGGGCTACCTGCTCGTCAACGTGACGTTGCCCGACGGGGCAAGCGTGCAGCGGACAGGCCGGGTGATGGAGAGGCTCGAAAAGCGTGCGCTCGAGGAGCCTGGCGTGGCCCACGTCCTCTCCATTGCCGGGCAATCTGTCGTGCTGGGGGCGACCGGCGCCAATTGGGGCTCGATGTATCTGCTCCTCGACGGGTTTGACCGGCGGCGCGGGGCGGAGTTGTCGGCTGACGCAATAGCCCGACGACTGCGGGCCGAGTGGGAGGCGACCAGCGACGAGGGACGGGTGGAAGTGTTCGGCCCGCCGCCTGTGGACGGTCTGGGAACCGTGGCCGGCTTCAAGATGGTGGTGGAGGACCGCGGCGACTACGGGCTCCCACAGCTTCAGCAGGCCGCCGACGCCGTGGTGCAGAGCGGTGGCGACGACGTGCGGCTGCGTGGCCTGTTCACGAATTTTTCGGCGGCCACGCCCTGGCTGTTTCTCGACATCGACCGCGACAAGGCGGCAGCCCTTGGCGTGTCGATGCAGGATCTCATCGACACGCTGCAGATTCAGCTCGGCTCCTTCTATGTCAACAACTTCAACCGGTTTGGCCGTTCGTGGCAGGTCAACATGCAGGCGGATGGCAGCCATCGGCAGGACATCCACCGCACGCTCGAACGGCTCAAAGTGGTGGGCGGCAACAAGCAGCCTGTGCCGTTGACGACGCTGATCGACGTTCGCGACCGGGTCGGGCCGTCGTTGGTGATGCGGTACAACCTCTATCCAGCCGCGGCGGTCTATGGCGAGCCCGGTCCCGGCGTGGGCAGCACGTCGGCGCTGGCCGTCATGCAGGGGCATTTCGACCGGCTGCAGCGGGAGGCCGCGATCCCGCCGCTGATGGCCGTCGATTGGACGGAAATGGCGGCGATGCAGATCCGTTCGGGCAATACCGCGGCGTTTCTCTTCGTGCTGGGGGTCGTGCTGGTATTTCTCGTGCTGGCGGCGCTCTACGAGAGCTGGACGATGCCACTGGCGGTGATCCTGGTGGTGCCGATGTGCCTGCTGTCGTCGATGCTCGGCGTGCGGTGGGCCGGCATGGACATCAACATCTTCACGCAGATCGGCTTCGTGGTGCTCGTCGGACTGGCCTGCAAGAACGCGATCCTGATCGTCGAGTTCGCGAAGCAGCTCCAGGAGGAGGGCAGGCCGCTCGGCGAGGCGACCGTCGAGGCCTGCCGGCTGCGGCTGCGGCCGATCCTGATGACCTCCCTGGCCTTCATCCTCGGCGTGGTGCCGCTCGTGGTGGCGCACGGGGCAGGGGCAGAGATGCGGCGGACGCTCGGCATCTCCGTGTTCAGCGGCATGCTGGGCGTGACACTCTTCGGCATCTTCCTCACGCCGGTCTTCTTCTACACGCTGCGGCGGTGGCGTGGATCACCGGGCTAGAACGCATGCGACTGTGGTGTGGCACCGGCTTCGGGGGCGGCAAAAGTCTCGTCGCGTGGGCCGCGGCGGCCCAATGCTCCTCGAGCGTTCGCCGACCCCCTCGCCTCCCTCTTCTCTGGAACCAGAACGTCTCTCCACCTGGTCGAGATGCGCTCTAGCGGGCCTTGTGACCCCGCAGCCACTCGGGCCAGATGCACCATGCGTCGAAGCCAGCCGGAGGCTGCTTGCCGATGTAGTCGTCGCAGTCGCCTCCCTCGACGGCTGGCAGCGGCTTGCAGCACTGTCCTGCGGCCGCCAGTTCATCGAGCCGCAATTGCCACCCGCCCCCCAGTGCTCTGTAGAGCTTGATCATGCCGTGGGTCACGATGCCCACGTCGTCATTGAGCTTGAGCTGCTCCTCCACCTGGTTTTTCTGCAGCACGAACACTCGATTGAAGTCGACCGTGCCTTCCGTGTACTGGATCTGGACGAGTTCCGTCGAACGGGCCGCTGCCGCGAGGGCCTCCTCCTGCTTCGCCGCCGTCTGGCGAGCCTTGATAAAGATGACGATGCCATCCTCTGCCTCCTTGCCGGCCCGTAGCACGGTGTCTTGGTAGCGGGCGACGAGCGATTGGAAGAGGGCATCCTGCTTGCGGATGTTGTTGAGCAGCCGCCCGTAGTTGAGCAGCTTCCAGTCCACGACCGGGGCGATGAACCCGAAGAACGAATCGGACTCGAAGAGCTGGCCGAGTTCATTGGCATACACGCCCAGATAGCCGTTGATCGACAGGGCTGGGTAGAGCTCCGACTCGGCCACACCGATCTGGGCGCTCTGCGCCGCCAGGATCCGCTCCGCCTGCCGCACGTCCGGGCGGCGCCGCAACAGGTCGGCTGGGATGCCCGCCTCGATCGATGCCGGAGGCTGCGGGATCTCCTGTTCGCCCAGCCGGCCGGAGAGTTCGGCCGGGGGGATGCCCAGCAGGAGGCATAGCGCGTTGGAGGCGAGTCGGCTCTGCTGTTCGTAGGCGGGAATCGCGGCCTCAGTCTCCGCCAGATTGAGCTTCCCCTGCTGGACGTCGAGTTCGGTCGTCGCGCCCCCCTCGAAGCGGTCCGTCGCCACCTGCAGGCTCTTCGCCTGGATCTCGGCCAGGAGCTTGAGGTCGTGAACCTGCTTCTCGGCCACACGGTAGTCGGTGTAGCGATCGGCCACGTCGGCCACGAGCGTGACCAACACGCCGTCATATTCCTCGATGCTCGCCTGATACTGGGCCTCGGCCGACTCGATGCCGCGGCGGATCTTGCCCCAGAGATCGAGCTCCCACGAGAGGTTGAAGCCCGTGCTGAAGATGCTGAACGCGGTGGTCGAGAGGTTGTTCAGCGCGGTGACGTTTTTACTGAACTGGTAGCGGTTGTAGGTCGCCAGCGCGCCTTGCCCCTGCGGAAAGAAGCCGCCAACCTTGATGTTGTAGGACGCACGGGCGGCGAGCACGCGAAATCCGGCTTCGCGGAGCGGAAGATTCTGGTTGTAGGCCTGGATCACAAGGCCGTTGAGCACGGGATCGTTGAACTGCTCCCACCACAGGGAGTCGATGTCCGACAGCGACCGGATCTGCTCCGACTCGGCGTCGATCCACTCGCCTTCGACGGCCGCGGGCGGCCGCAGGTAATTCGGACCCACCTTCATCGAATTCCGCCAATACTGGCCCCACGGCGTGCAGCCGCTCACCGCCAGACTGCAAGCCGCCACGGCCAGGAGGTGGAACACCCTGGCAAGTCGGAATCGTTGTGGGATGGGGCTGTGCACGGAGGGCTTGGCCAGGGAGCGGGGGGCCTGGCACGCCGTCGGATTTCACACCGACCGCGCACGGAAAGGCCTCGATACAACCGTTTCAACCGTTCAAATCGGGCGCAAATCCCCTGAGCCGTGAGGCTATTTGCGAGAGTCGGTCATGATGGCCGGCCGCCTTGGCAGGCTGGCGAGGCGGGGCAGGATGGAGAATGTGCGGCCCCTCCTTTCTGATGAGGGGGGCACTGTGCGGCGGATTCCGGTTGGGAAGTCTGTGGCGGCCGTGCCTCTTGTGCCGACAACCACCGGGGGCACCGTCGTGCGGCGTTGCGGGGAGTCCGAACAGGAGACATGCCATGTCGAAGTCATTGCTACGGAGTTGTCCGTTGCTCGAACGTGCATCCGAGTCGCAGCCGTTGCCCTACGCGCCATTTCCCTGGAGCCTGCGACGCTGCTCCGACACCGGTTTCGTCTATTTGGCCAATCCGCCGGCGCAGGATCTTTTTCGCGATACGTTTGCGTGGGAGGTGACCCACAAGACCGAAAGCCGGCGTCGCCAGCAGGCCGAGCCTGCAGTCCACGCCATGAGTGAGGCCGCCAAAACCTTTCGCCGTCGCGTGCTCAAACGCGACAAGGTGGCTGCGCTCGGACGCCGCATCGCCTGCACGTTTGGCACCGGACCGATCAGGTTGGTAGACGTCGGCTGTGCGGAGGGCACGCTGATCGAACGTGTTGTTGAGGGCATTCCAGCCGATGTCGCGGATCGAGTCGAACCGATTGGCATCGAGATCTCGACGCACCTGGCCTCCGTTGCGGGCCGAACATTATCGCGTCGCGGCGGCCGTTGCATCCACGCGACCGGGATCGAGGGGCTCGCCATGCTCGAGCCGGCGAGCGTGCACATGATCGTGCTCTCCTGCATCCTGGAACACGAGATCGAACCGCTGACACTGCTCCGCCACTGCCGTGAGCGGCTCACGGCCGACGGCAGCGTCATCGTCAAGGTGCCGAATTTTAACTGTCTCGGCCGGCTGATTCGCGGGCGAAAATGGTGCGGGTTTCGCTGGCCTGACCATGTGAACTACTTCACCGCCACGACACTGGCGTCGATGGCCAGGAGTGCAGGGTTCGATGTCGTGCGGATGGGGCTTTTCGACAGGTCACCGTTGAGCGATTCGCTCTATGCAGTTCTGGGTGGGGGTTGCTCGGTGCAGAGCGCGAGGAAGGCAGCCTGATGGTGCCGGGGGCTCGGTAGGGCTTCTCGTGGTATCCTCTGGGATCGAGTTCGTTCCCAGCACCAGTGAATCTTCTTCCATGACCACGTTCGTCTTCGGGCATCGCAATCCCGACACCGATGCCATCTGTTCGGCCATCGCCTATGCCGACCTCCTGCAACAGACCACGCGGCCCGACGCCGTGGCCGCCTGCTGTGGGCCGCCCAACAAGCGGACGGAATATGTGCTCACGCGGGCCGGATTGCCGGCGCCGCGGATCGTGATGGACGTGCGGCCCTCGGCCGAGGATCTCTGCCGCCGCGAGATCGTGACGGCCTCTTTCGGCGATTCGTTTCACGACGCCTACCAGCGGATGCAAGCGGCCGATCTACGGGCGATTCCCGTCGTGGACGACCGCCGCAAGGTGGTGGGCGTGCTTTCCGTGCTCCACCTCATGGACCTGTTCTTCGGCGACGAAGGCGACCCGCTCAAACTGCGGACGGTGACGACCTGCCTGCAGAAGATCCACGACGTGCTCGGCGGCCGTTTTCAGCACGTGCTCGAGCCGCAGCAGCGTGATCAACTGCTGGTGATGGTGGGCGCCATGAGCGCCGAGGGCTTCACCGACAGGATGCACAAGTTCCCGGCTGACCGGCTGGTCGTAGTCTGCGGTGACCGGCCCACGATCCAGCTCCCGGCGATCGAGCACGGCGTGCGGCTGCTGGTGATCACGGGCGGCTTCTCGCTCTCCGCGGGGCTCGTGGAGCTGGCCAAGATCCGCAACGTGTCCGTGATTCTCAGCCCGTTCGACACGCTCAATACGGCGCTGCGGATCAAGTCGTCGCAGTTCATCGATCCGGTGGTCGACACAGACGTCATCACGGTGCCGGGGAAGGCGAGTGTTGTTGAGGCTCGAACGATCGTGGAGCGTTCACCGCAGCCGGTGTTTCCCGTCGTGTCTGACGACGGTGAACTGGTGGGCCTGTCGTTCAAGTCTGATCTGATCAATCCACCGAAGCCCCGGCTCGTGCTCGTGGACCACAATGAATTGGGGCAGGCAGTCAGCGGGGCGGACGAGGCCGAGATCGTCGAGGTGCTCGATCACCACCGGCTGGGCGGGGGCCTCAAATCGACGCAGCCGATCCGGTTCATCAACGAACCGGTGGGCTCGACCTGCACCCTGGTGGCCCGGCAATTTCGTGCCGCGGGAATCGTGCCGCGGCCGGGGATCGCCCTCTGCATGGCGTCGGGGATCATTTCAGACACGCTGTTCCTGCGTTCGCCCACGACCACCGACACCGACCGTGAGATCCTGGCCTGGCTGCGAACCATGTGCACCGTCGACCTCGATCAATACGCCCGCGAGTTTTTCGAGATCGGCTCGGCACTGCGGTCGAGCAAGCCGTCCGACGTGATCGGCGAAGACTGCAAGGAGTTTACGGAGCACGGCGTGCGGTTTTCGATCTCGCAGATCGAGGAGACCGGCTTTGACCTCTTCTGGGAGCGGAAGGACGAGCTGCGGGCGGCGCTGGAGGAGTTTGCCATCCGCCAAAGGCTCGACTTCTCGGCGCTCCTGGTGACCGACGTGGTGAGCAACGGCTCGCTGCTGCTCCTCTCCAGGGAGAGCGAGGAGTGGGAGGAAATCAACTACCCGCGTCTCGATCGCGGTCTCTATACGCTCAAGAACGTGGTCAGCCGAAAAAAACAGCTGCTGCCGCTGTTGGCGCAGTTGATCGCGACGGCACACGCCTGATTCAAGTGCTGCAGCGAGCCCTGGGCACCTTCGAGGAGAGAGAACGCTATGCGGGCAGCCATCATCGGCATCGGGGCGATCGCGAAGATGCACGCGCGGGCCTTCGGCGATATCGACGGCGTTGAACTCGTGGCGGCGACCTGCCGCACCGAGGAGAAGGGGAAGGCATTTGGGCAGGAGTTCGGCTGCACGTGGTATGCCGATGCCGACGCCATGCTCAAGGCTGAGCGGCCCGATTTTGTCACGGTGGCCACGCCATCGGGCGCCCATCTCGACGCTGTGCGCGCCGCCGCCCGGCACGGCGTGCACGTGATCTGTGAGAAGCCGCTCGAGATCTCGCTCGAACGGATCGACGAGATGCTGGTCGCGACGAGGCAGGCCGGCATCACGCTCGGGGCCATCTTCCCGCAGCGGTTCAATCCCGTGGTGCAGACCGTGCACGCGGCCGCGGCGGCCGGTCGTTTCGGGCCGCTGGCGATCGCGGCCAGCTACGTTCCCTGGTGGCGGGACGACGCCTACTACGGTCCGGGCCGCTGGCAGGGCACCAAGGCGCTCGATGGCGGCGGCGCCGTCATGAACCAGTCGATCCACGGCGTTGACGCCATCCAGTGGATCGCCGGCGCCTCGATGCCCGACCTTGCGCCGGGCGAGAATCCGGTCGAGAGCGTCGTGGCGTTGACTGCCGTGCGGTCCCACGATGTGAAGCGGCTGGAGGTCGAGGACACGTGCGTGGCGGTCCTCCGGTTCAAAAACGGTGGGCTTGGCCAACTGCTGGCTGCAACGAGCCTCTTTCCCGGGCAGCTGCGACGGTTTCTCTTCGGGGGCCGCGACGGCACGGCGGAGATCCTCGAAGAACAGCTGACGACCTGGCGGTTTCGCGAGGAAGCGGCCGCCGATGCGGCCACACGGGAACGGTTTGGCGGGGCGAGTGGCACGACGGGGGGCGCCGCCGATCCGATGGCGATCAACTACTCCTGCCACACCCGTAACTTCGAGGACTTCATCACGGCCCTCAGGGCTGGTCGGGCTCCCGCGCTCGACGGTCTCGAGGGCCGCAAGGCCGTGGCGATCGTGGAGGCCTGCTATGAGTCGGCCCGCACGGGACGGTCTGCGGCGGTCCGTGAATCACCCCGATGACCAGGCCGTTCTCCTCGGGGCAGGTGAAGCTCGACGACTGTGCGTTGCACGTCGCCGTGCCTGGCTCCGTGAAGTCGCCCAGCCCGGAACTGTTCGTGGTGGAAGGGGAGTCGGCGGCGCTCGCCGTGACACGTGTCCGCGATGCCGCGACCCAGGCGGTGCTCGCGATGCAGGGCAAGCCACTCAATGCAATCAAGGCGACAGAGAAGAAGCTGGCGGCGCACCCACTCTTCACCGCGCTGACTGACAGCCTCGGCACTGGCCGGGGGGCCGCGTTCGACCTGGCCAAGCTCCGCTTTTCGCGGGTGCTTCTGCTGATGGATCCTGATGCCGACGGTATCCACTGCGGCGTGCTGATGCTGATGTTTTTCCACCGCTGGATGCGGCCGCTGCTCGACGCCGGCCACGTCGAGATCGTGCGGCCACCCTGGGGCGAGGTGGTGCCTGCAGACGGCACGCCGCCGCGGCATGCCTGTTCCGAGGCGGAGTTCCAGGCGGTTTCGGATGCCGTCCGTGCACGAGGGCCGGCGACGGCCCGGCGGTTTCGGGGGCTGGCCGCCATCGAGCCGCACCTGCTGCTGGCGACCTGTATCGCCCCGGCCACGCGGCGGACCGACCAGATCAGCACTGCCGAGGCGGCGGCGATGATCGAGGTGTTTGGGTCGCTCGACGATGCGACCTGATCACGTAGGACATAGCAGGACATATTTCACGTGGCGGCAAGTTTTTAACTTGTCCGTGCTCCCCCGTGGGGACAAGTTTTTAGCTTGTCCATTCTCCTGTTCCTCTCTCTTCGGCACCGCCGGGACGGCAGAAGTCTCCTTCGCGGGGACTTTCGCCGTGAGGCGTGTTGGTAGTGCAGACCTCAGGAGGGGGAAATTCCAACGCTCGTCGAGCTTCCGCCGATCCCGGCGCCTCCGTGGGGATAAGTTTTTAACTTGTCCGTGCTCCCCCGTGGCCACAAGTTTTCAACTTGCGGAGTCGGCGTCGCGTCTTTGACAAGAATAAATCTTGTCGCCACATGGGGGACGGCCCTACGGACTGTTCGTCAGTGGGCGTCCGACGAAGCCTGCGTCGGTCGCCTGGACGAGCAGGTAGGTGTTGCGGCCGTCCGCCACCGTCACGGTCTGCGGAACAGACTGGCTCAGCGGCCGCCCCTGGCGATCGAGCGGCCGCAGCAGGAGCGTGTGCGTGCCGACAGGCAGTTCCAGCCGCATGGTCTGGATGCGGTCGGGCAGGAGGCTCCAGCACCGCGTGTCGGCGTTTTCCGACGCCTCCCAGGCGACGCCCGCCACGTCGAGGGCCAGCGACGGCAGCCCCTCCCGCATGCCGAACCCCTGCTTGACGCCGTAGATCGTTCCTTTTTTAACGGTGCGGCGGGCCACCGCCCGCGCCACGCAATAAGGCAAAAGTGCCTCCTGCTGCCGGAGGGCCATCTGAGAGACGTCGGTGATCGTTTCCGTCTGCCCCGCTGCCCAGTCGCCCACCGCCACCTGCACGCTTCCGGCAGCGCCCGGTGCGGCGACGATCCGCGGCACCTTGATCGGCGCGACCGTGGGCGGCAGTGTGGTCCCCATCTGCGTGCTGAGGATCTGGTCAGCGATCAGAAGCGACGTGCTCGTCGGCATCTCTTCCACCTCCGCCTTAAACGGCCCGTGGCCGACCAGCGCAAAGACGTGCACCACGCCGTGCCCGCGGCGCGAGTGGCTGCCTTCTGCGGCCCTCGCACGATTGGCCCTGCCCGGCCCGAAGTCGGGCTGCCAGTCGACCACCAGCTGAAAATTTCGAAGGGCGTCGTCGTAGTCGCGGTGCGTCTCCTCGCGGATGATGCCGCGGAGGTAGGGTGCGAGGGCGACCTGCTGGTAGGCGGCTTTGGGATTCGTCCCGTCGGGCTTGGCGGCGGCGGCCACGATGCGCTGCTGTTTGTCGACCACCTGCAGGCTGTAGGCCTCGGCATCGTCGCCGTCCTGCACGAGGTTGGAGAGGGCCAGCATCGCGCGCAGCAGCACCTTTTCGTAGTCTTCGCCATGGTAGGCCCGGGCCCCGTCGTCGCTGAGCATGCTCCACGCGTTCTCGGCTGGGCTCTCCTCCTCGAGATGGTCGAAGCTGTCGCGAACCCGGCGCAGCATCCGTTCGGCGTCGGCGGGGCGGCCGTCGGCGAGCGTGACCATGGCCCGGTCGAGTAGCAGCAGGTCTTCCTCACCCGACTGCTGTTCAAGCTCGTGGGCGATCAGCCGGTCGGCCTCGACGATGTCGCCCCGCTGAAACGCCGCCCGCACGGGCTGCAGGCGGATCATGTGCGTCGCGCAGCCGGTCAGGGTGATCAGAGAGAGGAGGAGTGGCAGAACGGTATACAGCCGGTGGGTATGCAGCCGGTGGGTATGCAGCCGGTGGGTATGCAGCCGCTGGGTATGCAGCCGCTGGAACGGCAGAAGTCTCGTCGCGGGGGCGAGGATACGCCCAATGCTCCGCCCCCGTGGCGGCAAGTTTTCAACTTGCCGAATGCGGCCCCGAGCCCAACAAGATGCAATCTTGTTGCCACGTTTGAAAGCACGGCAAGCGTCACGCCGAACAGGATTGGCACGATGCTGTGTTTTTCGTGAAGCCACGGGTGCTTCATGGCGCCAGCGGATTGGTGGCCCGCCACCGGCTCAGGCGGCTGTGGTGGTAGCCCTTGCTGAGTTCGGCCGACTGCTTGTCGTAAGTGCCCGTGCCGACTTCGACCAGCTCCAGCGTGAGCACGTAGTCGCGTTGGTAGTCGCGGTTTTCGCGGGTGGTGCCGGAGGTGATCGTGGCGTAGAGCAGGCAGTCGATCGGCTGGCCCTGCTGTTCCATGTGGTCGGCGAACGTTCGCATGTGCTCGGGCACGAGCAGTTGATCGGGCCGCAGGCGGGTGTCGCGGAGGCCGGCATCGACGAATCGCCGGTTGACCGATCGGAAGATGCTCGATTCGAGGATGCGGCTGTCGATCGACTGGTAGATCTGTTCTTTGAAATCGCCGATGTCCTCGGCGCTCTTGTTCTCGACGCCGACGAAGCAGATCCGCCGGGTCGGGGGCGGCAGCGGTTCGGCGCCCTCCTCATACGAAACCTGTTGCACGGCCTCATCGACGTGCCTGGCGAGGAGTTTGGCGACTGCGTCGTTCACCAGCGGGGTGAAGGTCTCCTGCCCGGCCTGGTGGCTGCCGATCATGGCGTCTTCGCCTGGCATCATCACGCGGGCAAACTGCATGCTGCGGCAGCCGCCAGCGAGGATGGTCAGCGGCACGGGGGCGAGCCCGCGGAGCAGGAAGGTGCGTCGATCCAGTTGATTCGCGAGGCTCATGCGGCGGCTCCCTTCGCCTGACGGGGAGGGGAGCATACCGCTGCCCCCCCGTGGCACACGAGAGCAATTTGGGCCGGAAAACAAGGGGCATCGCTAGCCCCTGTGCAACACGAATCCCTCGATCGCCTCGTATTCGGGCAGGCCGAGGCGGTCATAGAGACGGGCCGTCTCGCGGTTGCGATCCTCGGCCCGCTGCCAGAATTCCCGCGGGTCGGTGGGGCCGGGGAAGAGGGCCCGGTCCTTCTGGCTCTCGTGCTTGAAGATCGCCATCCGCTTGCGGTTCACCTCGTCGGGCGAAAGGGGCACGGCCATGTCGATCTCATGCGGTTCCCATTCCTGCCAGGCGCCGCGGTAGAGCCAGAGTTCGCAGGCCTTCGCCCAGTCGTGGTCAGCCAAGGCCTCTAGCGACTGAAAGATCGCGTTCAGGCAGACGCGGTGCGTGCCGTGCGGATCGGAGAGATCGCCGGCCGCGTAGATCTGATGCGGCTTCACCTCGTCGAGCAGCCGGCACGTGATGGCGATGTCGTCGGGGCCGATCGGCTTCTTGCGAACCCGTCCCGTCTCGTAGAACGGCAGGTCGAGGAAGTGGATGTGTTCCGGCTTCACGCCAGAGTAGCGGGCACCGGCGCGGGCTTCCGTGCGGCGAATCAGCCCCTTCACGGCCTGGAGCTCTGGCAGATCGACCTCACCGGCAGTCTTGGTACGGAGGAAGGTGCGGATCTTATCGGCGATCTCGCTCGACTTCGTGCCGACGCCGAACGCACGGCAGAATTCCTCGATGAAGTCGACATGCCGGTCGGCCGATTCGTCCCAGACGGCGATGTTGCCGCTGGTCTGGTAGGCCACGTGCACCTCGTGCCCCTGCTCGCAGAGGCGGATGAATGTGCCACCCATGCTGATCACGTCGTCGTCGGGGTGCGGGCTGAAGATCACCACACGCTTCGGGAAATCGTCCGGCTGTGCACTGTGGCCTGCGGCAGCCGCCTGCGTCCCGCCGCGGACCTTGCGTGGCCGGCCGGGCTTGCCGCCGGGCCAGCCGGTGATCGTGTCCTGCATCGTGCGGAAGACCTCGATGTTGAGGTCGTAGGCCCGGCCGCGGTTGCTGACGAGATCCTGCAGGCCGTGCTCGCTGTAGTCTTCGTCGGTGAGCTTGAGGATCGGCTTCTCGAGCTCAAGCGCGAGCCAGATGACGGCCTTCCGCGTGAGGGCATCGGTCCACTCGAGGCCCATCGAGTCGAGCGGGCCCACGAGCCAGGGGGAATCAAACCGCGTGAGACGGGCCGCCGCTGCCCGGTCGAGCACGAATCTGGCGTCGGCATGCTGCTGGAGCGCGCTTGCCGACACATGGCTGCACGGCAGCTCCTCGACCGCCTTGCGAACGATCGGGGACTTGTGCTCGCCGAAGGCCAGGAGCACGACCCGCCGGGCGTCGAGGATCGAGCCTACGCCCATCGTGATCGCCTGCCGGGGCACGTTCCACTCGCCGAAGAAATCGCTGGCGGCATCGGATCGCGTCACGCTGTCGAGCGTGATGAGCCGGGTGCGGCTTTCGATCGCGCTGCCCGGCTCGTTGAAGCCGATGTGGCCGGTCCGACCGATGCCGAGCAGCTGCAGATCGATGCCGCCCGCGTCGCGGATCATCTCTTCGTAGCGGGCACAGGCCTCGGCAACCTTCTCGCGCGGCAGCAGACCATCCGGAATGTGGATCGCATCGGCCGGGATGTCGAGGTGGTCGAAGAGGTGTTCCCGCATGAAGCGGTGGTAGCTCTGCAGCGCATCGGGCTCTATCGGCCAGTATTCGTCGAGATTGAACGTGACGGCTGTCTTGAACGACACGCCCTCCTCGCGGTGCAGCCGGATGAGCTCGTCGTAGACGGCGACCGGCGTGCTGCCGGTCGCGAGCCCCAGCACGGTCTTCTGGCCGGCTGCCGCGCGGGCCTGCACGAGATCGGCGATCTCGCGGGCCACTGAGCGGCTGGCGTCGCCTGACTGGTCGTAGACCGTGACAGGGATCCGCTCGACCGTGTGCACGTGGGGCAGGGGGCCGCGGTAAATCGGCGACGACGGTACGGCAGTGGGGCTGGCGGGCATGGCATCTCCTCGGGGTAACCGGATGGATGGACGGTCGTATGGGCTCGCTCGAGAATTCTGATTATGAAAGCATCTTCGTCAGGCCGCCAGAGAGATTGATTTTTCCGATCGCGAAACCGCGTCGGCGGGGGCCCGCGTTATGAACGCCGGATGTCACTGGGCCTCGGGCCAGAGTGTGGGCACCGTGGGGAGATCAGCCGTGAGCGTGGGCTTCGTGCGGCGGCCGGCGAGCGAGGGATCGATCGGCTTGAAGCCGAGGGCTAGGGCAGGGGAGTCGGGGCCAATGGCAAAGTTGCCGTGCTGCGGATCGGTGAACTTCGGGTCGGCCGCGATCGAACGCTCGTCTTGGCCTGATGCCTGCCTCGCGGCGAGATCCTTCCCGTCGGGAAACACCACGGGGCCCGATGCGTTCCAGTAGCAGTTGGCCTCCGTCACGATTCCCTTGGTCCAGTCGCCCTTCACGAGCGGCTTGTCGGAATTCCACCAGACGATGTTGCGGGCGAATCGGAAGCTCGTGTGGTCTTCGACGCGGCTCCGCTGCAACTGCCAGTCGCGGGCGACGGCGAAAACGTTGTTCTCGATTGTGTTGTCGCGGCCGTAGTGCTGGTGGAAGCCGCCGGAACTGGTTCCGTAGACGATGTTGTTGCGCATCACCACGCCGGTCGATCCCTCGTCGGTGTAGAGCCCCCAGCCGCCGTAGTCATGGCTGGTGATTCCGTGGATCAGGTTGCCCTCCACGACCGTGCCGGGTGACACGCCCAGCGTGTAGACCGCGCCCATGTCGGAGAGCACGCCGTGGCCGATGTCGTGGATGTGATTGAAGCGGACCAGGTTGTGGTGGGCCGGGCTCTCGGCGTAGCCCCAGGTCCAGCCGATCGAGACGCCCGAATAGGTGAGGTCGAAGATGTCGCAGTGCTCGACGGAGGTGTGCGAGGCGTTGCCGATCCAGACGCCGATCGCCGCCGGGTGGAGCCGGCCCCCATGCGCGATCGTGCAGTCGCGGACCACATTGCCTGTGACGGCAGCCTCCGGATCGGGGAGTTTGGCCGTGGTGCCCACGAGCACGCCGCCGGCGGCGAGGTCGACCAGTTCGCACCGCGACAGGGTGCAGTCCTGGCAGCCGTTGCCCAGTTCGAATGCATAGCGGCCGACGTGCCGCACGCCACAGCGTTCGAAGGCGACGTGCCGCGCGGCGGTGGCTGCGATCGCTCCGCCCACGTTCACCTCCGCCTGTGGATACGACTGCCCACCCGTTGGCAGATTCCAGTTTCCGTGGGCGAACGAAAGGCCCTCGCACCGGATGTGCGCGACGAATCGTTTGGCGGCCACGTCGCCGCGGAGCTCCATCAGCCGGTCGAGCACCGGCGCCACGACCGTGATGGCTTCGGGTGTCTCGCCCGGCAGCGGGCAGTAGGTGAGCGTGCCGGTTGGCCGGTCGAGATACCACGAGCCGGGCACGCCGAGCGCCTCGCGGATATTTTCCGCGCGGTAGCGGTTGCCCTTGGGGAAGGAGCACCATTCATGAACACCCCTGGTGCGTCCGGCGAACGTGACCGCCTTCTTCGCGGGATCATTCTCCACCGGGTCGATCGTGGCGATCGGCAGGCGGGTCATCGTCCACTTGTGGACGGCGACAACTTCCACGTCGCCGAGATTCGCCCAGTCGGTCCGCAGTTCGTCGCCGGAGAAGACGAACCGATCGTGCCCCTTGCCCGTGTTGGCCTCCGATGGCGGCAGCTTGTCGGCGATCGTGTACCAGCCCGTGGCCGGCAGCACCGGCCGGAACCGACGCTGGTCGTTGACGAACAGCTGCGCGAAATTCCACGCCCCCGCCTTCACCTCGGGGAGCACGACCGTCCAACGAGGTGTTTCCTGTTCTGTGCCTTGGGAAACGGTCCAGCCCGTGACAATCCGGCCGCCGCTGAAGACCGGCCTGGCACTGTCGGCCGCGCGGATGATCGTTGGCGCCTCGGGCGTGCCTGAGTCTTCTGGCGTGATCATGAGCGTGGCTGCCAGCTCGTAGCGGCCGTCGGCCACCTCAACCACGAACGGGCCGGCACGATCCGGCTCCGCGGCCCGCAGCTCCCGCACGCGATTCATCGCGCGGCGGAGCGTGGCCACCGGCTGAGTGGCCGAGCCGTCGTGCTGGTCGTTGCCGGTCGGGGCTGCCGACACGTCTGGCTTCGATGACCAGCCGCGGAGCTGACAGTGCAGTTGGGCAACCCGGCCCATGTAGTGGTCCATGGCAAAGGGCCCTGCGGCTTCGAGCATGTGTCGCTTCGCCTGGTCGTCGGCGCCGATTGCCTCGAAATAGAGTCCGAGGTAGAGGTGGGCGAAGCAGCGTTGGTTGCGACGGGCCTCCTCGGGACCGGCCTCGGCGGCCGCCAGCACAGCCGCTGGCTCGGCACGGCCTGCGAAGAGTTCGAGAACCTCCCGCATCGGCACCCGTGCATCGGCGCCAACCGGGATGATCGCCCGGCGGGCGGCGTCGACGCCCTTGTCGCGGGCCACGCATGCGAAGTGCCAGGCGACGTTTTCGACGTCGGCCGGATTGACCGTGCGATGGATTTCGAACTGCCGGCGGCCGTCGTCGAAGCGGTCGGCATAGTAGAGGGCCAGGCCCCGCTGCCAGAGGTCGGGCTCGCTCTTGGGACGGGCCACGACGAGCTGGTCGAAGACCTTGGCCGATTCGACAGGCTGGGCCGCGAAGAAGAGCCGGATGGCCTCGTTGAAGAGTGCAGCCGGATCGGCCGGTGCATCACCGCGGGCGGCGCGAGGCAGAGAAACCAGCGGCGTTGGATCATCGCCATGACTCTTAAAAGAAAACGGTGCCTGGCACCAAATATGGGTCTGGCACCAAATATGGGTAGTTTGCCAGATTACCCAATTTTGGTGCCAGGCACCGTTTTACTTCCGACCCCACGCTTGTCGAATGGATCCTGATCGACAACGGATCGACCGATCGGTCGGCCGAGATCGTGCGGGCCGAGCCGCGGGCGACGCTGCTGGCTGAGCCGCAACGCGATCCATATATCGCCCGTAACCGGGGCATCCTCGCGGCACGCGGAGAGTACCTCGTCTTTCTCGACGCCGACTGCCTAGCCGAGCCCGACTGGCTGGAGGCGATGCAGCGTGAACTGATGGAGTCGGACGCCGCAATTCTTCTGGGCTATCTCGCCTATCCCTCACCACGGTCTCTGGCGTTGCAACTCCACGAAGACTACGAAGACGCAAAGCTCCGGCAGGTGCTCGAAAGCGAGCCCTCGGCGTGCTGGTTTGGTCATGCCGGCAACATGGTGGTGCGGGCAGACGTGTTCAAGGAGATCGGCCTCTTCGAGCCGATGCCGGTGGTTGGAGACACGGAGATCATCCATCGACTCCTCAAGCGGCAGCCGGACGCAGTGGTTCGCTACGCGGCCGCGGCGCGGGTCGTCCATGCCGAGGTCGATTCGTTTCGCATGTGCTTGGCAAAAACCTACGAGATCGGCGCCCATTCCGAGACGCTCGCGCGGGTCAGCCCCTATCGCACGCTTTCTCTCGCCGGATAAAGCAACCCCTCTTCTGTAAATGCCGGGATGAGCAGGCGGGTCATCTGGCTTTCATGTTCAGGTAAGACCTTTCTGTTTCCCAGTCGTCGCTGATCTCGCTGAGGACTGCCGACACGAGTCTGAGCAGTGATGCCT
>JAPLNQ010000084.1 GCA_026401075.1 Planctomycetia bacterium | reverse complement strand
CTTTAGTGATCATGATGGACGTATAAAACTTGTCGTACGCTGCCTGCTCTTCGACAAATGGAAGCACATCCCAAAGAAAGGAAATCTGGGAGCTTTTGTTTGGGCTGTTGCCGTTGTCGGGATACCACTTCTTCGCGTGCTCGTGGTTGATCACACCGAGTGCAAGCTGCCGGAGCTTGTTGGCACATGCTGTCGTACGTGCCGATTCTCGCGCTGCCTTCACGGCTGGCAGGAGCAGGCCAACGAGCGTGCCGATGATCGCGATCACCGCCAAGAGTTCAACGAGCGTAAAACCGGGCGCAAAACCATCAACTGCACGGCCGCAGCGTTCCTGATCTGCTGATTCGGGGCGGCAGGTACTCTTGTCAGATCGCATGGAAATCATCCTTCTTTCGTGGCTTCTTGCGGCGAGGCAAGGCTGGCGAGTCAGCGAGTTCCCCGCCACATCAACTACCCGAGAATGACGATAGCCGATCGTCGAAAACATTTCCGGTCATTTCTTGGATGTTTTGGGTCAGGCAGGCCGGCCAGGGCAGGCGTGTGATAGGGTCGGCGAGGAGGTTGGCAATGACAACAGTCCCCATGACAACAGGCCCGACGACAACATTCCCAATGACCGGCCCTGCGATGAGCCGCCGCCGCGTGCTGCGGGCGGGGGGCGTGTGCCTTGCGCTGCCGTTCTTTGAATCGCTCGGGGAGTCGCTCGGCGGCGAGGCTTCCGGCCCGGCTGCTCGGCGATTCGTCTGCGTCGCGAATCCCTTCGGCATGCTGAAGGAGGACTTTTTTCCGGTTGGCGACGGGGCCGACGCGAAGCTGCCGGGCAATCTGGCCCCGCTCGAAAAGCATCGTGAACGTTTCACGGTCTTCTCGAACCTCGACCACGGCGCCAACGGCGGCCACGGGCTCACGCACACGTTCCTCTCCGGGGTCAAGTCGGCCGACGCCGCCACGATGCCCGACGGCAACATCACGCTCGACCAGTTCCTCGGCCGAGCAGTCGTCGGCCAGACACGGTTTCCGGTGCTCAACACGGCCGCGGGCCCCGCCGGCACGGGGAGCGCAGAACTCTCCTGGACCCGCAGCGGCGTGCTCGTGCCGCCGATCCAGAAGGTGAGCGAGGTGTTTCGACGGCTCTTTCGTGACGACCCGCCGGAGGCCACCACGCGGCAGATCGCAACCTACGACCGCCGCGGCTCGATCCTCGACGCCGTCCTCGATCAGGCCCACGGAATGGAGCCGCGGCTCTCCGCGGACGACCGACGCAAGTTCGACCACTATCTCACCTCCATCCGTGAGGTGGAGACCACGCTTCAGCAGGAAAAGGCCTGGCTGTCGCGGCCGCGGCCCGCGGCCGGCATCGCGGAGCCCCGCGACGGCAGCGTCACCCAGCAGGTGCCGATCCTCTTCGATCTTGTCCTGCTCGCGCTGCAGACCGACTCCACCCGTGTGGCCACGATCGAGGTGCCGGGATCGTTCGACACTACCTCCGTCGGCGGTGAGAGCAGCTATCACGGCTGCTCGCACCACGGCAAGGATCCGACGCTCATGGCCGGCATGCGCAAGATCGAGCGGTTCCAGATGGAGCAGCTCGCGCGGTTCCTCGACCGGCTCGCAGCGGCCGATCTGCTCGACTCGACCCAAGTGCTCTTCGGCAGCGGCATGGGCGACGGCAGCGCGCACACAAACGTCGATCTGCCGATCCTCGTGGCAGGCGGCGGGTATCGCCATCGCACCCACGTGGTCGCGCCGGCCGAAGCGGGCAAGAAGGTGCCGCTGTGCAACCTCTATCTGACGATGGCCCAGCGGTTTGGCGTGGAGACCGACCGATTCAACCGCAGCACGAGCACGTTCACGGAGCTGGGATGAGAGCGGCCGTCGCGCACCAGCGAACAAAAAGCCCCCGGCGGGAGCTGGGGGACTCCGGGTGCGAATACCGTCCCGCGTGCCATGCAAACCCGGGCTCGCCCAACGGTCCGGTGTCCCCGGGTTTCCACCCGGGGCTTCTTGTCGAGGGTGGTGGAAGATCGAACGTTATGTGGAGGCTGGTCGGCGCTGCCTGCCTGCTGGCGGGAGTCGCGGCGACAGCGGCGGCCGAAGACTCTCCTGCGGCCCGGATCGTCGCCGCCCGCTGCCTCGACTGCCATGACGCAGCCACGAAAGAGGCAAACCTGTCTCTCGAAGGGCTCGACGCCGCAGTCACACCGAAAAACTTCGACCTCTGGCGGAAGGTGCTCGACGAACTCGACACCGAGCGGATGCCGCCGCCCGATGCCGAGC
Source organism: Planctomycetia bacterium (assembly GCA_026401075.1). GTDB lineage: Bacteria > Planctomycetota > Planctomycetia > Pirellulales > UBA1268 > CAMCQY01. The sequence goes on along the minus strand of JAPLNQ010000084.1, from coordinate 7,081 downwards.
GGCCGACGGCAGACGAGCGGCGGGCCGCGGTGCTCGACCTCGAAGGCCGATTGGCTGCGCATGCCAAGGCTGCAGGTGTTCGTCATCCGACCGTCTTCCGTCGTCTCAACCGCGACGAATACCACAACACGATCAAAGACCTGCTCCATCTCGACGCGCCTGGGTTCGATCCCGCCGACGGCTTTCCCAGCGACGTCCGCACGCACGGCTTCGCCACCAACGGCGAATCGCTCGTGACGTCGGGGTTCCATCTGCGGCGGGCGGTCGAGGCGGCCGAGACCGCGATCGACCGGGCCGTCCACTTCGAGTCGCGGCCGGAGGTGCGGACATGGGACCTGCGGCCGCCGTTCTACAAGACGAAGTTTTCCTACCCGATGGCCGAGGCGCAGTGGTATGCGCGAATCGAGAAAAAACCTCAGCCCTGGCAGACGCTGCTCGAGCGGCCCGGCGATTCACCGCTGGTGGGCTATGTGCCAATCGATGACCTGCGGGAGGGCGTGCCGCTCGCGGGCCGGTATCGGATCCGGATCGAGGCCGAAGCGAAGTTTCGCAAGGCAGACATGAGTCTGCCAACGAGGTTTGCGCTCGGGCCGGCGGGGGAGTGGCAGGATGGCAAGCCGCTGCGGCTGCAACTCGTGTCGGGATCGCTCCGCGGGCTCGACCTTGCCAACCCCGACAACCAGGGTACGGCCGAGTTCATCGCCACGCACGAGCAGCAGCGGGAGCGGGAACTCGGGCACTGGGACCTGCCCGACGACGAGAAGGTGTGGCTCGAGTGTGATGCGTGGCTCGATGCGGGGGAATATCCCCGGTTCGTGTTTCCCAACGGCTTGTACGGGGGCAACTATCGGATCAACCACTACTTCCGAGAAAACCGTTTCGCCCTGCTCGATAAGGCGGCGTTGGCTCTTTACGAGGACAACGTCGAGAGAGGTGGCGACTTCTCGATCCCGATGTGGGTGGAGGCGCCGCAGATCCGACTCACCCAGCTTGTGGTCGAAGGGCCGCTCGAACCGGAGTGGCCGCCGCGGAGCCACAAGGAGATTTTCGGTGCCGAGGCCTATCGCAGCGACCGGGCGGAAGAGGTGCTGCATGCCTTCGCGACGCGGGCCTGGCGGCGGCCGGTCGGCCGCGAGGAGATCGCGCCGATGGTGGCGCTCGTGCGGTCGGCCGAGTCTTCCGGAGAGCTGCCCGAAGAGGCGATCAAAAGGGGGCTCACGGGCGTGCTCTGCTCGCCCGGCTTCCTCTACCGCGAGGAGAAGGGACCGCAGCTTGATGACCACGAGACTGCCTCGCGGCTCTCCTACTTCCTCGCCGTGTCGCAGCCCGACGAGCGGCTGCTGCAGCTTGCGGCCGATCACCGTCTTGAGCGGCCTGAGGTTCGCCGTGCCGAGGCTGAGCGGCTCCTGACAGCCGCCACGAGCGACCGTTTTCTCGATGCCTTTCTCGACGGCTGGCTGGCACTCTGGAAACTCGGCAGCATGGCTCCCGACCGGGCGAAATTCCGGGCCTACTACGACGACGATCTCGAGCCGGCGATGCGGCGGGAGACGCGGCTCGTCTTCCAGCAGCTCCTGGCCACCAACGGCCCGGCCGTGCGGCTGCTCGATGCGGATGAGACGATCGTCAACGCCGGCCTTGCCCGGCTCTACGGCATCCCGTCCGACGCGTTTGAGGCGTCGCTTGGAAAGCCCGTCGAGGGCCTCTCCGCGACGGACCTCACTCCCGACGCCCTCGGCACCGCGCCGTCCCGCTCCCGGCAGCAGACCGGCTTCGCGCGGGTGTCGCTCACCGACCGTCGCCGCGGCGGCCTCCTTGGGCAGGCGGGCATCCTCACGCTCACGGCCAACGGCGTCGACACATCGCCCGTGATCCGCGGCGCATGGGTGCTCGAAAACATCTTGGGCACGACGCCTTCCCCGCCGCCGGCGAACGTGCCGGTGATCGAGCCCGACATCCGCGGGGCGACGACGATCCGCGAACGGCTGGAGAAGCACCGCAGCAACGCCGCCTGCGCCACCTGCCACGCCCTCATCGACCCGCCCGGCTTCGCACTTGAATCGTTCGATCCAATCGGCCGCTGGCGTGACGCCTACAACGACTCTGAGAAAAAGCTCCCGGTCGATCCGAGCGGAGAGCTCTCAGGCGCACCGTTCAAGAACGTCACCGAATTCAAGAAGCTGCTCGTCGAGCAGCCGGAGCGGTTTGCCCGCTGCCTCGTGGAAAAGCTGCTCGTCATGGCCCTCGGCCGCGAGCTCGACGTGGCCGACCAGCCGGCGATCCGGAAGATCCTCGCGGCCGCCGCTCCAGATGGCTATCGCCTGCGGGACCTCATTGCGCTCTGTTGCGAAAGCGAGATCTTCGCATGCAAGTGACCCGTAAGGCGTGGCGATGGTGGATGGTGGCGGCAGGCCTGGCCTGGGCCGCGGCAGTTTCGCATGCCACAGCGGCACCCGCCGTTGATCCACTCCGTGTGGAGTCTCTGACGGTTGAGCAGGCTCGCGAATTGGCCAGCCGAAAGGCACCGCTGCAGTTCAACGCCTTGGTCGCGATCGACGCGGCGATTGCCGCCGAACTCGCGAAGCACGACGGCACGATCTGCTTCACGGTGCTCGCAGAGCTTTCCCCAGAGGCGGCCCGGGCCCTCGCGGCCCATAAGCCAATGAAGGGATTCGGCCAGTTTGACCTTGAGTTTCGGGCGCTGCGGCACATCACGCCGGAAACCGCCGCGGCGCTTGCGACCCATGTAGGCAATCTCCGGCTCCCCGCGATCGAGCGGCTCGACTCGGCCGACCTGGCCCGTAAACTCGCTGGGCAGTGGGGCGAACTGAAGGTGGGCGTCACGGAGCTTTCGCCGGAGATCGCAGCGATCCTGGCGACGAATGAAGGAATGTTCGAGGATCGAACCCGCCCCGGCGTGGTCACCCGCCGGGCCGACCAGTCGCGCTCCGTGCTCTGGTTTGCCGCTTTGAAACATTTGGAACCCGCGGTCGCAGCGTCTCTTGCCGCCCACCAGGGAGTCCTCGTGCTCAACGAACTGACGGAACTGAGTCCGGAGGCCGCCGCCGCGCTCGCCCGCCGCAAGGGCGGCTCGCTGATCTTGAACGGCCTCGAGCGGCTCTCGCCTGAGACAGCGGCGGCCCTGGCCGCCTACGACGGCGAAATCGCACTGCGGTGCCTGCGCGATCTTTCGCCAGAGGCCGCCACGGCCCTGGCGGCCCATCGCGGCCGGCTGCACCTCATGCGAGGCGTCGACGTGCGGCCCGTTGCCGGAAGGCCCTCACCATGAACCATGCGAGCACTCTTGGTCGCAGACAGCAGAGGCCGTCGTCATCGCGGGCCACAGACGTGCGGGTCACGGGGGCGGCGGTCTTTCTTCTCCCCGTGAAGCTGCGGATACCGCTCCGGTTTGGCGGCCAGATCGTCGAGGAGGTGACGTGCGCCCGCGTTGCTGCGGAGGTGCAAACGGCGGATGGAGCGCGGGCGGTCGGCTGGGGCGAGACGCCGCTGTCCGTGCAGTGGGGCTGGCCGTCGAACCTCCCGCATGCGGTGCGGCACGATGCCATGGTCCGGCTGACCGCGGCCTGCGCGGAGGCGATCTGCGAATGGCCTGGGTCGGGCCACGCGCTGGAGATCGGCCACGCATTCGAGGTGGACCGCCTCGACGACCTCGCCCGCATCGCGGCCGGCGAGAGCAGCGAAGCCATTCCGAGACTCGCAGCCCTGATCTGCCTGAGCCCGCTCGACCTCGCCATCCACGACGCCTTCGGCAAGGTGCATGGCATCGACACATTCACGAGCTACACGGCCGAGTATCTCAGTCGCGATCTTGCCGACCTCTTCGGCGACTCTGGGATGCTGCCCGACGACGCCGATCGCGGACTGTTCAACGGCCGGTATCCGGCCGATTTTCTCGCTGCCAAACCCGCGACCGAACTGCTCGCGTGGCACCTCGTGGGTGGCCTCGATCCGCTCGAGGCGTCCGATCTCACCGGGCAGGAGCCCGACGACGGCCATCCGCTCGTGCTCGCCGACTGGATCCAGCGAGACGGCCTCACGTGCCTGAAAATAAAACTCCGCGGCAACGACATCGACTGGGACATCGCAAGGCTTCTCCGCGTGGGCGGGATCGGGCTCGCGCATGGAGTGACGATGTTGTGCGCCGACTTCAACTGCACGGTCTCCGAGCCGGCCTACGTGCACGAGGTGCTCGATGCGATCGCGGCGGATAATCCTGCGTTGGCCCGTCAGTTGCTCTACGTTGAGCAGCCCTTCCCCTACGACCTCGCGGCCAATCCGATCGACGTCCGCTCGATCGCCGGCCGCACGCGGCTGTTTCTCGACGAGAGTGCGCACGACTGGCGGCATGTGGCCACCGGCCGGGCGCTGGGCTGGAACGGCGTCGCCCTGAAAACCTGCAAGACGATGTCGGGCGCGCTGCTCTCGCTGGCCTGGGCGCGAACGCATGGCATGGACGTCATGGTGCAAGACCTCACCAATCCGATGCTGGCGATGCTGCCGCACGTGCGGCTGGCGGCCCACGCCGGCACGCTCGCGGGCGTGGAGACCAACGCATCGCAGTTCTATCCAGCGGCATCGATCCCGGAGGCGACCGTGCACCCCGGCATCTATCGGCGACGGAACGGCATGGTCGATCTCCGCTCGATCTCCGGCCCAGGCTTCGGCATGCGGGTCGAGGAGATCCCGCGGGTGCTGCCCGAGCCGTTCCTGGCGACCGGCTCGCTCGCGGCCGGAGGCTGGATGGCGTCGCCCGGCACCTGAAAGGCTGGCTCGCTAGCTACAGCACGCCCGCAAGTACGCCAACTCCAACCCGCCCCCACACTTCGATCACACCTGAGATTCACTCCGAGGCTCACGCATGGATCCCACACACTCGAACGCCGCCACGCATCACGCCACCGCCCGCGGCCGCTGGATGGCCCTTGTGGCCGCGCTGCTCGGCTGGATGTTTGACGGCTTCGAGATCGGCATGTTTCCGCTCGTGGGCCGGCCGGCGCTTGGCGAACTGCTTTCCGGCGCCTCGAAGGCCGATATCGACGGCTGGTTCGGCGTGATCATGGCGGTGTTTCTCATCGGCGCGGCCACCGGCGGAGTTGTGTTCGGCTGGCTGGGCGACCGGATCGGCCGCGTCCGCGCGATGTCGCTCTCCATCATTACCTACGCACTGTTCACCGGGGCCTGCGGACTGGCCACCGAGGCCTGGCACATCGCCGTGCTGCGGTTCATCGCCTCGCTGGGCATGGGGGGCGAGTGGTCGCTGGGCGTGGCGCTTGTCAACGAGATGTGGTCGGAGCGTTCGCGCGGCTGGATCGCCGGATTGATCGGCGCAGCGTCGAATGTCGGCATCGGGCTGGTGCCCGTGGTGAGCATCATGCTCGGCACGCTGATCACGAGCGTGCGCGGCGGACTGGGTGAGGTGCTGCCCGCGGCCTGGGTGGAATCGTTGCTGGCGAATCAGGCCTGGCGGTTCCTGATGATCGCGGGCGCGCTGCCGGCGCTACTCGTGTTTTTTATCCGCGCCTGCGTGCCCGAGTCGCACCGCTGGGAAGAAGAGAAGCGGAGCGGCCGGACGATCCACTGGGCCGGCCGCGACCTTTTGGCGACCGTGGCCGGCGCGGTCGGGGCTGCGGCCGTGATCGCTGTCTGGTCGCCGGCGGTCGATTCGCGGCTGCTGCGGGCGGTGGTGACGCCGCTGGGCGTCCTCGCCGCCTTTCGCGGCTTCCTCCATCCTGTGCTGATGTATCTCTCCCGCGCGATGGCCGCGGGCGAGATCCGTGCCAGCGAGGTGGCCACGCTCAAGCGTCGGCTGCTGCAGGGGGCGATGCTCGCCGGCGTGGCGCTCCTCGGCACCTGGGGATCGCTGCAGTGGGCACCGAGTTGGGCGATCGAACTGTCTCGCGACACGCCGCAGAAGTTCGCCAAGGAATACACGCAGCTCGCCTCAGCGATCGGCGCAGTGATCGGCACCATCGCCGCGGCGTTTCTGGCCGGACGGCTGGGCCGCCGCCTGACCTACGCCCTCTTGTGCCTGGGGTCGGTGGCGTCGCTGCTCTGGCTCTATCAGGGCCACACCGCATTCACCTCCGGCTTCCTGGCGTCGGTCTGCCTTGCCGGCGGTGTGACGGCCGCCTTCTATGGATGGTTTCCGCTCTACCTGCCCGAGCTCTTTCCGACGGCCATCCGGGCCACCAGCCAGGGCTTCGCCTACAACTTCGGCCGCGTGCTCGCGGCGATCGGCACGCTGCAGACGGCCCAGCTGATGGGGCTCTTCGGTGGCAGCTTTCCCGCCGCGGGCTCGATCCTCTCGGCCATCTACCTGCTGGGCGTTGTGTTCATCTGGTTCTGTCCAGAAACGACCGGTCTCGAGGAGCGAATGGAGCCATGCTGCGGAGGGATATCCTTCGTTTCGGGATCGCAGCGGCGGTAGGGAACTTCCTGCCAGCGCGAGACGTCACGGTGATGATCCGCGAAATTGGTTGAGTGTCTCGGCGGAGCGACTGAGGGCGGACTTGCGGTACGCGGCTGGAGTGACACGCAGGCGGGACTTGAACACACGGCCAAGATATTCCTGATGGCCGAAGCCGGCGCGATGGGCCACGGCGAGGATGGAGAGATCGGTCTCCGAGAGCAGCCGCATCGCGATCCGCAGCCGGTGCCGGATCGACTCCTCGTGCACGCTGTGGCCGACCGTCTCGCGAAACCGCCGCTGGAGTGTGCTCACCGAGACGCCTACGGCCTCGGCGATGGCCGTCACGGAGAGTTTTTCGGAGCCGAGCCCACGGATCAACTGCACGGCTGCCGTGACATCCTCGTCGTCGGTGGCCAGCGTGTCGGTGCTCGCGCGGACCTTGACGCCCAGCGGCGGCACCATGATGTGTCGTCGCTTGCTGGCGTCGCGCTCGTTCAGGATGGCGTCCATCATCCTCGCAGCTTCAAGCCCGAGTCGACCCGTCGCGGTGACGATGCTCGAAAGAGGCGGTCGGGCGAGCGAACAGAAGACCTCGTCGTTGTCGACGCCGAGAATCGCCACATCGGCCGGCACTGCCAGCCCCGCCAGCCG
>JAPLNQ010000153.1 GCA_026401075.1 Planctomycetia bacterium | reverse complement strand
TGCCGATCGCGCAGTTATTGGGCCTGACGGGCTAATCGCGGTTTCAAAACCTCTGTTCAAAACCTCTGTTAAAACCTCTTTTCAAAACCTGGGGGGAACGGCTCCAATCTGCGATGCTGCGGAGGAGATTGTGCCGGGCCCCCCCGCTCCTGGCGGCAGCGGCTGCTGACAGCAGGATGTGTACCGAAGGTTCTTGAGACGCGGTTGATCATGTGTGGCCTACCGTCGTGAAGCAATCATCCTGGCGGCGCGTGCAAAGAACGGTTCTGGGCTGTCTTGGCGGCCTGGCAGTGGCGGTCGTCGTTGTCGCGGTGCTGGTGAAACACGAGCCGGGCTTCTACCGGCAACTCGAGATCCCCGCCGCTACGATCTCGGTGAATGCCGTCCCTGCGGGCGACGCGGAGGACGTCGAGGCGTTGGCGCGGCGGGCCATGACAAAGGCGTCGGCATGGCATGCCTCCATCTCGCGGACTGGCAGCTGGGAGATGGCGGTGACCGCCAGTGAACTCAATGCCTGGCTGGCCGTCGACCTGCCACGCAACCATCCTCGCTGGCTGCCGCAAGGCGTCACGCGGCCGCGACTGGTATTCCGGCCCAGGCATGTCGTGCTGGGCACGCGGGTGGGCTCTGGGCCGCTGACGGCCGTGGCCTGGCTCGAATGCGAAGTGCTCCTGCGGGATGTCAACCATCTGATGATCGTGCTTGAGCAGGCGTGGCTGGGCGCGATTCCCGTTCCGCGGGCCCCGATCCTGCGGGAGCTCGCTCGTCGGATCAGCAGGCTGGGGATGGTCACCGACCTGCGGATGATGGACGGGAGGACGGTGCTCATGGTCTACATACCGTCGACGCACGATGCGGGAGCGACGAGCTACTGGCTGGAGTCGCTGTCGATCGGCGACGGCGAACTGCTGATGGCAGGAGAAACCCGCTCGTCGCCAGAGATTCGCGAGCGTCCGGTCCCCCCGTCTTCCTGACCCTTCTATCGCTTGATCACTTCTGAGGAGATCGCATCAATGGCAGCACAGCAAAACGCCTCCCGCGCGGGAGACAGCATTACCTTTCTCGGCGCGGCGGGCATGGTGTCGGGCTCGCGGCACCTGCTGGAGATCGGCGGCTCCCGCGTGCTGGTGGATTGTGGTTTGTTCCAAGGGGAGAAGCACCTGCGCGAGCGGAATTGGGACCGCTTCGCCGTGCCACCCGACACGATTGACGCGGTCGTACTCACCCACGGGCACATCGACCATTCGGGCTGGCTGCCGCGGCTGGTCCGGGAGGGATTCAAGGGTCCCATCCTCACCTCCCCGGCGACGGCCGACCTGCTCGGGCTTTTGCTCTACGACTCCGCCAAGTGCCAGGCTGAAGACGCCGAGTATGCCAATCGCAAAGGGTATTCGAAGCACCAGCCGGCACTGCCGCTCTACGACGAGCGGGATGTTGATCGCACACTCCGGCTGGTGAAGGCGGTGGACCGCGAAACATGGTTCGAACCGGCGGCGGGTATCCGTTGTCGCTTTCACGATGCCGGGCACATGCTCGGCAGTTCGTTCATCGAAGTGGAGGTGGCCACGGCTGCCGGCCCGCGGAGGCTCGTTTTCTCCGGGGATGTCGGCCGTTACGACGCACCGCTCTACCACGATCCCTTGCCCGCTCCCGCCTGCGACTACCTCGTCTGCGAGAGCACCTATGGCGACCGCGATCATCCCGCCAGTCGACCGCTCGACGAGCTGGAGGCAGTGACGAAGGAGTCGCTGGCCAGGGGCGGCATGATGCTCGTGGCGTCGTTTGCGATCGGCCGCTGCCAGCAGCTCGTCTATCTGCTCCGCACCCTGATGGCCACCGGTCGCCTGCCCGAGGTCCCCGTCTGGATCGATTCGCCGATGGCGGGCGAGGCGACCGAGGTGTTTCGCCGGCATGTGGCGGAACATGATTTCACGGAGGCGAAGATGGCCGGCGTGGCCGAGGCGCTGGCCTCGCCGTTTGTGCGAATGGCGAAGACGGCGGCCGAGTCGAAGGCGATCA
>JAPLNQ010000245.1 GCA_026401075.1 Planctomycetia bacterium | reverse complement strand
GTTGGCGGGCAGTGGCCTTGCGGGCAGTGATGGCCAGCGTCGTGTCGGTCGTGTTCATATGGAGCATTTCGGGATAGAGTCCCTGCTTTTCCAGCGGACCACGAACCTTCTCCTGAAACTGATCGCGGAACTGCCCGAGGGCCGGCTCCGTCTGCTCCTGGAACTGTTTCCTGAGCCGATCCCGGGCCCGGCCTTCGGCGATGGCCTCGGCCTGCGGCATGGTCTCGGCCATCTTGCGATCGGCGATCTTCTGGATCAGCCGCTTCCCGAACCGCGAATTCGCGGCTGTTGACGGTGACAGGCCCCTGCGAGCCGCGGGTGTCGGCGACGTTGGTGGCGGCGAACACGAGATCGAAGGCGGCACGATCGGACGACGGCACAAAATCGAGCCGCACGTTGCCACGGGTGCGGCCGCTCCCACGCACTCTGGTGCCCAGCACGACCTCGTCGACCGGCATCACCTGATCGATGGGACGATTCACGGCCTGGGCGAGCAGACTCTCGTGCACTTCAAGGAGGATATTCGGTCGGGCATTGGCACCACGCACGGCGGCCACGACATCGGGGGCCTGGCCTGCCTCTGCAAGCCGCTCGAGAATCGGCGGCACCGGTGCGAGGCTTTCGGCACTGCCCGTTGCGGAGGCCGACAACAACGATGACGCCAGTGAACCGAGCCGCTGGCTCATGCGACTGGCGCCGTTGCCGCGAGCGGCATCGGCCACTTCGGCATACCGGGTCACGGCCTTTCTCACCCGCACGAACTCGGGCATATCGAGGCCGGTCTCAGTGGCGTTCAGAAGTTCTTCCAGCCGCCGCAGCGTGGCAGGGTCGGCGGCCACACCGGAGGCGGCCTGCGTCTGGAGGGCGGGCCAGTCGAGGTAGGTCCGCCAGGCATCCCCGCTTTTACTGCGGTTGAGGAGCGTGTCGAGCGGCACAAGGGCCTGACGCAGCCCCGCGGCCGCCGATCCCAGGGCGGCATCTCCTGCCGGCCGGAAGGTCTCCGTCGCCTGCAGGGCCTCGTTGGCCAGTTTCTCGAACCGCTGCGACGGCAGTTGGGCGGCGAGCGGGGTGGCACAAGCCGCGACGAACAGCCCGCCGGCAACGGCGAATCGGGGCAGCGACGCGAGGACTGAGATGCTGGAAGCCATGGGCCAAAGCCTGTCGTTGGGGGGCTGGGAAAACGAGTCGGGAGTGTAGTCTGTTGCCAGATTCCCCTCCACAGCGGCCCTGAACCACGGAATCCCCCCTTCTGTTTCGGCGGAAAAGCGGATTTTTCCCGTCGGCCGCAACCAGTGCAGGCCACGGTACTTGAAGCACATTGCCCTGGCCGCAAGTCAAGCAAAGTCATCGCGGCCAGCCCATCCCGCGCAACCGCCAAGGGTTGCCAGGCGTCCGCCCCGGCCATTCAATCGCGTCTCGCGCCAACTCGTTTGGCCACGGATTGAACGCCGGACTGAAAACCGAGGAAAGGGATTCCAGATGACCATCCATGCGACCACCCATGCCACCACGTCCCATAAAAGCCCTGAGCGTAAGCGACGGGATTGTGTTTCTGTCCTCCTGTTCGTGATGGCCATCGGCACGCTGGTCATCACTGCCGCCGTTCAGGCCGCGCCACCGGCCGCGCTCGTTGCCACCCCTGCTCCGCCTGCATTCGACCGCGAGGCGGCCGGTGGAGCGGTGCCGCGACTCGACGACTACGGCGCGGCCACGGCGGCTGCCCGGCAGTCGCAGTCGATGCTGCTGGTATCGGTGGAGCCGATCAGCGGCAATCCCGCTGATACCGCCGGCCAGCATCTCGAACGCCCCGACGTGCAGCAACGTTTTGCCGCCAGCGGCACGCCCTGGGTGTTCTGTCGCATCGGCATGCAGGACGCCGGCGCCGGCCTCGTGGGAGATCCCGGCCTTGTTGAGATGCGACGCGGACCTGGCCTCTTCGTAGTCGACTACGCCCACGGAGAGCTCACCGGCAGGATCGTCTCCATCCTGCCGAGGACGCCCGGCAAATATTACCGGTTCAGCCCGTCGCACATCGATGAACTCGCCTCGCTGCCGGCCGGCACACTCACTCAGCGGTCGCTCATCCTTGCCGTCCGACTGCATCCGGAAAACCCTCAGAGCACACAGGGCACGTGCGATCCGCAGCTCTGCCGGGAAGCCGCCGCCCACTCGGGCCATCAGGCCAGCATCCGCAGGCAGGGCCATCACAACTGGCAGACGCGTTCGCAGCGGATCGCTGGCGGCGGCGGCGGTGCCTCAGAGGTCTGCGCCGAGAGCTGGGAGAATCAGGACCTGCTCGATTCGTGCGTCGATTGCGTGGCCAGTTGGCGGCAATCGTCGGGCCATTGGAACGCCGTTCGCAGCCCCCAGGCGGCCTACGGCTACGACATCCGCCGCGGCTCCAACGGCATTTGGTACGCCACGGGCATCTTCAGGAAATAGGGAAATCCCTTTCCACTCACATCATCGCCCGTTCGGTGGCCGGCAGGACGAAGATCTTGCCGTCGCCCATGCGGCCGGTGCGAGCCACCTCCACAATCCGGTCGATCACCTCGTCGACACGGGCGTCGTCAACCCACAACTGGATCTCCACCTTCGGCAGGAATGCCAGGGCGTAGTCGCTCTCGCCGTACTGGTCGAGGTAGCTCTTCTGCCTGCCGAAGCCCTTCACCTCGCGAACCGTGCAGGCCTCCAACGGCGCGAACTTGAGCGCCTCGAGCACCCGCTCGGCAAGGAACGGCTTCACAATGGCGATGACTTCTTTCATGGCTTCACGTTCGCGGCCAGCTGGTGATGCGGCAGACACAGCCGTGGCACCGCCCCCGGCGGTTTGGGCCGATCAGAGTCTCAAGAAACGCCTAACTGAAGAAGCTTTCGCCGAACAGGTTCAAAGGCGGGCAGGTGGTGACGGTGATGTCGCCCTTCACTTTCGTCTGGCAGGCGAGCCGCATGGTGCTCTCGTTGCCGATGTAGGCCAGCGACACCGCCATGCGGGCCGCTTCGAGGAAGCCCCGGGGGCTGGTGTTTTCCATCCCTTTTGTGATCAGCACCCGGCAGGTGCCGCACGACCCAAAACCGTGACAGTTGGCGACCGTGTGGATTCCGGGGTAGAGGGCGACGCCCGCGGCCAGGGCCTCCTTGCGGAGGTTGGCCCCCTCGGGGACCTGGATTTCCTTTTTTTCGTTCGCGAAGGTAATCGTAGGCATCGGAATTCTCTCGCTTGTGTGGGGTGAATTGACCGATACTGTAGCCAGCGCGGGACAGTCCTTCCAGCAGACCGGAACGGTGCCATGGCTGAACTCTCAAAATACCAGCAATCGGTCGTCAAGAATTACTACGACAACCTCGATACGGCCCTGCTGCAGCGGCTCGGGGAGCAGGTGACCGACCTCTACCTCGCGGAGGGGAAGAAGCGGGCCAAACTCTGGGAAACCATTGAGAAGTCGCTCGCCAAGTTGGGGGTGCCCAAGAGCCGGATTGCGACGATCGTGAAGTCGGACGACGCCCGCCAACTCGCCACGATCCTGCAGGAACTACTGGCGAAGGATTGACCGCTCGGCTGTCGTGCCGCATCCTGTGAGGCTTCCACCCTCCCGGAAACCACGCGATGAGCACAACCGAGCCAACCGCAGACCGCACCGCCCTGCTCGAGTCCCTGCGCTGGAAGAAGTTTCCGGTGCTCGACGACGGGTTCGTCGCGCTGGTCGATTGCATGGGCGACGACGGCTCGGTCGTGCAGGCCGCGCGGGTCAGCTACGGCGAGGGCACCCGCAAGGTCAGCGACGACCGCCAGCTTATCCGCTATCTCCTGCGTCACGCCCACACCACGCCCTTCGAGATGGCGGAGCTGAAATTCGTGGTGCGTGTGCCGATGGACTGCTGGCGGCAATGGATCCGGCACCGTACGGCCAGCATCAACGAATATTCGACGCGGTATTCGCTGGCGATCGACTCGATGCAGTCAACGCATAACGACGAGTGGCGAAGCCAGGCCGCGAACAACCGCCAGGGTTCGGCCGGCCTCTTGTCGCGGTCGGCTGGCCACAGCCTCACGCAGTCGGAGCAGGAGCTCCAGAGCCTCGCGCGAAAGGTCTACGAGGAGCGGCTGGCGGCGGGCATCGCGAGAGAACAGGCGCGGAAGGATCTGCCCCTCTCCACCTACACCGAAGCCTATTGGAAGATCGATCTCCACAACCTCCTGCACTTCCTGGCGCTGCGAATGGACTCCCACGCCCAGTTGGAGATCCGTCGCTACGCCGAGACGATCGGCCAGCAGATCGTGCAGCCGCTTTTTCCACTCGTGTGGGAGGCGTTCGTCGACTACCGGCTGGAGGCGATGCGGCTCACGAAGCTCGACCGCGAAGTGATCCAGCGGCTCGCCGCCCGGTCGGGGAAGCATGGCCTGCCGGCGGGCCACGCCGACTTCCTGGCGGCGCAGGACCCCGCCTGGACCGCGCTCGAGCGGTGCCGCGAGCGGGACGAGTGCCTGGCCAAACTCGTGACCCTCGGTCTGGTACGGCCCGCCGAATCGACCTGATCAACCTGCGACTTTCATTACCCCCTTCCCCTTGCCCCTTCACGTTGCCTCTTGATCTCAACGGGAGTCTGACCAGCATGCCATCCGCTGCCGACGAAGTGCTCGAACTCAACCGCCGCCTGCTGACATCGATAGCCTCGGGCGACTGGAAGACCTACTGCCAACTGGTGGCCGAAGACATCACCTGCTTCGAGCCTGAGGCAAGGGGCCACCTGGTGGAGGGTCTGCCCTTCCACGAGTTCTATTTCAAGCTGCCCGCGCCGGCCACCGACGGCAAGTCGCCGCCGCCCGCCAAGCCCGTGACAACAACGATGACCACGCCGACAGTGAAACTGCTCGCCGCCGACGTGGCGCTCGTCGCCTACGTTCGCCTCACGCAGACGCTCGACGAGGCCGGCAAGCCGGTGACACGCTGTTCGGAGGAGACGCGGCTCTGGCAGAAGCAGGCCGGCCATTGGAAGCACGTCCACGTCCACCGCAGCCTGCCGTCGTAAGTACGAACGCGTAGCGACGGTTCGAGGCTGCCCATGCCCCGTCGCCGGACGCTCGCTTCGGGCATCCTGCCCTGCGCTCGCTCGATGCTGACTGCGCTCCGGCATCCTGCCTGCGACGACCAATCCGCTGAGACGGATCGGTGCCCGAGCAACGCCGGCTCTCGGGACATGGGCAGCCCCTCACGGATGATTTCGATCGCATACAAGCCCTGAGCGCAAGCGACGGGATCTCTTCGGCTCACGACCGCAGCACGACTTCGACCTCTTCTCCCGCCTCATACCGCCGGCCGCCGGCGGGCAGCGCGAGCAAGCCGGCCGCACCGGCCAGCCCCAGCAGATCGGATGAGCACGACCAGGGCAGCGGCGTGGCGGCGCGCCCGCCGTCGGAAGCCGCCAGCCGGCAGGGCAGATAGACCGGCCGGTCGGCCGCGGCCTTGGCCGGGCCAGTGAGCCGGGCCACGCGGCGGGGAAGATGCCAGGCCTCGCGAGGCTCTCCCGCGAGGATCGCGATCGCCGGCCTTGCGAAAAGCTCGAAGCAGACGAGGCTGCTCGCCGGGTTGCCCGGTAGTCCGAAGACGATCGTGGGTGCAGCATTCTCGCGTCGGAGGATCCCGAACCAGACCGGCTTGCCTGGCTTGAGCCGCACCTTGTGAAAGATCTTTTCCACGCCGCACTGCCGGAAGATCTCCGGCACGAGGTCGAGGTCGCCTGCCGACACGCCGCCCGACAGCACGAGCACGTCGGCCGCCAACCCTTGAGCGACCGCCGCCCGGATTGCCTCCGGCCGGTCGGCTGCGATGCCAAGTGGAATCGGCTCGGCCCCGAGCAGGTGCACCGCGGCGGCGATCATCGGGCCGTTGGAGTTGCGGGTCTGTCCGAAGGCGGGCGTCGCGGCGGGCGGCACAAGTTCGCTTCCCGTGGAGACGATCGCCACGCGAACCCGCGGCGGGACCAGCACGTGCGTGGCTCCGGCCTCCGCCGCCAGCCCGATCTCGGCGCTGCCGAGCGCCATGCCCGCGGAGAGCACCTCCTGTCCGCGACGAAACGCGGCGCCCTGCCTGGCGATGTGCTGCCCGACGCGAAACCGCTCGTCCCGCAGTCGCACCCTGCCGCCCGCATGCACGCTTGCGGTGCCGTCCACGGCCGATTCAACAGGCACGACCGCATCGGCCCCCGCCGGAATCGGTGCGCCGGTCATGATCCGGCCGCATGCCCCGCGGCCGATAGCGAGCGTCGTGACATCGCCGGCGGCGAGGTCGACCGCCACGTCGAGTTCGACGATCTCCGGTGCACCGGCTGAAAAATCCTCGCTCCGCACGGCGAATCCATCCATCATGGCCCGATCCCAGGGGGGTGAATCGACGTCCGACACGATCCCCGCGGCGAGCACGCGGCCGCAGGCTTCGAGCAGGGGCAAGCGGCGTGGCGGCAGCGGTGTGGCGGCCCGCTCAATCAGGGAAATCGCCTCCGGCAGTTCGATCATGCCGGCACCACGCGGCTGCCCAGAAATCCGCGCAGCAGGTCGTAGCCCGCCGGAGTGAGGAAGCTCTCCGGATGAAACTGGACGCCGTAAATGGGCAGCGTACGGTGCCGGATCGCCATGATTTCGCGGCTGCCGTCGGGTGCGGTTGACCAAGCATCCATTTCGAAGTCGCGGGGGAGCGTGGGCGGATCGATAACGAGGCTGTGGTAGCGGGTCGCTTCGATCGGGCTCGGCAGCCCGGTGAAGAGTCCGTGCCCCGAGTGCTCGATCTGATCGACCTTGCCGTGCATCAGTCGCTTGGCCCGCACGATCGTGCCGCCAAACACCTGGCCGATCGACTGATGGCCGAGGCAGACGCCGAGGATCGGCATCCGTCCTGCAAACCGGCGAACCACCTCGCAGGAGATGCCGGCCTCGTCGGGCGTGCAGGGGCCCGGCGAGATCACGATGTGACTGGGTGCCTTGGCGGCGATCTGGTCGCCGGTGATCGCATCGTTGCGATGCACCTCAACGGGAATCTCGGGGGCGACCTCCCCCAACCGCTGGACGAGGTTCCACGTGAACGAATCGTAGTTGTCGATGAGGAGGATCATGTGTGTTTGATAGACCGAAAAATGGGGACGGGAGCGATTTTTAATCTCAACCGATGAGGGTACTCGCCCCAAGCAAATTGGGAAAATCGCTCCCGTCCCCATTTTCAGTCGAGCAGGGTCGCGGGACCGCCTTCGCGGTCGATGAGCGGCATCACGTGGGGCTTGTAGATCGTTGTGTAGGCCTCGGCCAGTCGATGCTGGTCGAGCGCCTCCTGCGAGGCCCAGTGCTCCACGAGCACGAACCGTCGCGGCTCGGCATTCGAGTGATAGACATCAAACCGCAGGCAGCCGGGCTCCGTGCGGCTCTTCCGCATCGCCTGCGCAAGATGGTCGCGAATCGTCGGCACATTGGCCGGGTCCTTGGCCATGAGGAGCACGTTCAGGCAGATCATTGCTGGTTGGTCCGAGGACAAAAAATAGGGACGGGGGCGATTTTTCAATCTCCACCGGTTATGGTACCCGCCCCAAACAGATCGGAAAAATCGCTCCCGTCCCTATTTTTCCTGCAGCGTCGGGCGAGCACCCGGAGGTAGGGGGGCACGAAGGCGGCGCGGTGGGCGAACGAGCCAGGAACGGCCGCCGGCAGCGTATGGTCGGGCTCGCAGATGTCCTCGACCGTGAAGCCTGCGGCGCAGATCCCGCCGAGCAGGGCGGTGAGCGAGTGGATGAATTCCTGCGTGCCGATCTCGCGAAGCCGCGATGGTGGCGCTGGCGGCAACGGCCCCCCGCCACCGTGCGGATGCAGCAGTTCGTAGCGGCCAATAGCCCCCGGCTCGACCGAGGCCTGCAGGCTCGTGGGGGACTTGTGCTGGCTGACATAGCGACCGCCGGGCTTCGTGACCCGAGCCACTTCGCGAAACACGCGGCCCACGTCGGGCACATAGCAGGTGCTGACCGGATGGATGACGAGGTCGTAGCGGGCGGCGGCCAGCGTCGAGAGATCGTCCATCGATCCCTGGAGGATCTCCATGTCGATCCGCCGCTCGCGGGCCACCTGCCGGTCGAGGTCGAGCATGGCCGACGAGAGATCGATGACGGTGACGCGCGCACCCGCAGCCGCATAGAGCGGACCATGCTTGCCGCCACCCGCGGCCAGGCAGAGCACCTCCAGTCCGTCGAGCCGGTCGGGCAGCCAACTGCGGGCCGCCGATCCGCCGCTGCCCAGCCACGTGCGCGGATCGGCAAACGCCGCATCCACAGCCGGCCGTGCGAGCGGCGCCAGGCCAGCAGCGAGCCGGTCCCACGCGCGGGCATTGTGGGCCAGCACAGCGTCGCGACGGCGGTCGTCGTCCCGCAGCATCACGACGACGGCCGCAACAGCCCGCGCCGGTGCATGATCTCCGGCGGCGGCCCCACCTTCCACGTCTTCTTTTTACGGTCATAAACCGCCGGCACGAGTGTCGCCTCTCCGGTCGTCGGATGGGGCAATGCCGCCGCCGTCAATCGACGCATGAAAACCTCCCCGGTCTCGGTGCAGACATAGCGGATCTCCGGAATTGACTCCTCAGCGACAGCGGGAGCCCGAACAGGGAATACCGCTGGGCCGAGCAGGAAGGCTGCGATACCAAAGGCGACAACGGCGGTCCAGAGACGCGCATCCTTGAGCATGGTTTCCTCCGGTTCGGTCTTCCCAGAATCAGTCTCGGTCGTAGAGCGCGTCGCACTGGGCGTCATCGTTGGGATCACCGTCACAGACGATGCCGATGCCGTAGAACTCCATTGGCTCGAACTGCGCCGGATCGGTCCAGGGGCCCGCCCGGAATTTTCGCGTGTAGGTCTCCACGTGCCCATCCAAAAAGGCGACGTTCGCCCGTTGGCCGGCGTGCCTGAAGTGAACGGACGGATCGGCGGTACTCGGCAGCAGCAGTCCACCGAGATTCTCCCGCAGCGGGTAGGGGCTGAGAAAGTAGACGATGGCGCTTTCGGCAAACGCGATCGTCCGCTTGGTTTCCTTGATCTGGCCCATCGTGTAGGTGCGGGTTGGCTTCTGCGTCACGGTGGGATAGTTGTCCCAGTCGTACTCCGTGCCGGCCCCCAGCGAGGCGTTGTAGTCGAACCCCGTGGCCATTTTTCCAAACCGCACGATGTCTACCGCTGCGAGGCCGAAGTTCGGACACTGGTATGCGGTGACGTTGCCCTCCATAAACGGCGAGAGAGACCCCCGCGAAAAGTCGATCTTGCCCGACTCCACCGGCCGGCTCTCGTCGATCTCGGCGAACCAGTAGCGACTCTTGCCCGGGTAGGGATTCTGGTCGGGATCGGCGATCGTGCCGGCGATCCGGGCGGCATCGTCAACCTTCAGCGGGAGAAGTTTCCCGCCGTTGGCGCTGACGGAGTTGTGCAGTGCGAGCCCCAACTGCCGGAGGTTGTTGCCGCAAGCCGTACTGCGGGCCAACTCCCGGGCCGACTGCACCGCCGGCAGAAGCAATCCCACGAGCACCGAGATGATGGAGACGACGACGAGCAGTTCGACCAGCGTGAAGCCGTGTAGGGGCTGGAAGCCGGGCCGGCGCGAGGCTCCTCTCGGACGTCCATTGCAGACCTGCATGACAACCTCCCTGCGGTCTCCTACCGCACGCTCGAACACACCATGCCCCTCGGGACATGGTGGTCAGCAGCACGCAGACAGACCTCGTCTTGGCAATCCAACGGCCTGCACGCACAGTCCGTGCCCGTGTGACCGCCCTCGCAGTCGGCACGCGCTCCTCATGAATGCTGGTAGGTCTTCTGACTCCCAAGCTCAGCCGACTGCATGCCTTCTCGCGAACCGCACGGTTTCACCGTTTTGGTCGCAATGGCCTGAAAACAGCCGACCTCTCTTTCCCCATCGGGAAAATTCGCCTGGATACAGCGGCGGGGCCGTCCCGGAATCGCACCGGAGTTCCCTGTTTGCCAGTCGTGCACAGCTGCAAACGACCGGCCACCAGATTCGATGGAGGAGTGTATCGGTGGTGCCACTCCTGTCAAGCTGTGACGATCGGCCCACCATAACCGGCACAGATTCACACGCACCGGGAGCAGGTGTGAAACCTTGCCGGCTGCGCAGACAAAACGCGTGAATCTGTAACGGTTCTATGGCGCCGCGCGGCACAGGTTCTCAGCGCCGCACACACGGCATTCTTTGCCCACAACTCGCCACAAGTCCAGCAACGAAAAATACTTGGGTGTTGCTCAAGCCGCTTTCCCCTGCCCGCCGATAGCCCCTCATGTCCCCCGGGGCAATCACTGTGCCCGTCGGGCAACCAGGGGGCGGCAGAAACCTGAAAATACTTCGAGTCACGGAATGGCTCGACAGGCCTGCCGCAAGACAGTTCGTAGATCACAACCTCGGGGTGACCTCTACCTCGCGATCGGGACGAAGACTCTCACGTGATCTATAAGCAAAGGAGATGTGGCTCGATGAAGCGTATGTTGTTCCTCGGTGCGTTGGTTCTCGGCGTCACCGTTTGTAGTCAGTCGTTTGGTTTCGAGCTCCTTGACAAGATGCTCGGCCACAAGGGCTGTGCCTCTTGCTGCGAGCCCGGCTGCGATGCCGGCAATGGATGTTGCGAGCCCGGCTGCGGTGCCGGCAATGGATGTGCTGAACCGGCCTGTGGTGCTGGCAACGGTTGTGCGGAGCCCGCCTGCGATGCAGGGTCGAGCTGCTGCGAGCCGAGTTGCGGTGCTGCAAAGGTCTGCTGCAAGAAGAAGCATGACCTCTTCGGCGGTCTGAAGGGTCTGTTCTGCTGCAAGAAGAAGTCCCGTGGTTGCACGGACAGCTGCTGCGAGCCGGCGTGCGGTGCTGGCAACGGTTGTGCTGAGCCGGCCTGTGGTGCTGGCAACGGTTGCGCTGAACCTGCTTGCGGTGCCGGCAACGGCTGCTGCGAGCCGGCCTGCGACGCTGGTGCCGGTTGCTGCGAGCCGAGCTGCGGTGCTGCGAAGGGTTGCTGCAAGAAGAAGCATCGGATCGTCGACCTGCTGAAGGCGATCCACCAGGCGAAGAAGAGCCGTTGCCACAAGTCGAGCTGCTGCGAGCCCGACTGCAGCGCGAGCTGCTGCGAGCCCGGCTGCGGTGCTGAGCCGGCCTGCGGTGCAGCTGCCTGCAGTGCTTGTGAGGCCTCGACGGTTCCCCCGGCCCCCACGCCCGATGCGTCTGCTAAGAAGCAGACCAGCGGCAAGGTGGTGGCGGTGAGCCGCACGGTTGCTACCAAGTGATGATCGGACGATAGGTCGAGCGGAGATCTGTTGCCCGACTTCGGCCAGTGAGCTCCGCCCGGGACCAAAAGTCCCGGGCGGAGTTTTTTTATGCGCCCGTGGCAGCGAGTTTTTAACTTGCTGAATTCGGCCTGCCCCATGACAAGATGCAATCTTGTCGCCACGGGTAATGACAAGATGCAATCTTGTCGCCACGTGATTCAGAGCACGTCTGCCGCCAGCCCCTGGCGGACGACCCGGCCGGCGGCGAGTTCCACCACTCGCGATGCGGCCCGCCGGGCGAAGCCGTGGTCGTGTGTGACCACCACCATCGTCTGTCCGGCCCGAGCCAGCTCGACGATCACCCCCATCACTTCCGCCGTCATCTCCGGATCGAGGGCGCTGGTCGGTTCGTCGAAGAGCATCACGCGGGGCCGCATGGCCAGCGCCCTCGCAATCGCCACCCGCTGCTGCTGGCCGCCCGAGAGCGTGGCTGGACGGGCGTTTGCAAAGGCGCGGAGCCCGACCCTGTCGAGCAGTTCGAGGCCGCGGGCCCGAGACTCCGCCGCCGACAATCCCAGCACCACACGGGGCGCCAGGGCCACGTTGTCGACTGTCGACAAATGGGCGAATAGGTTGAACTGCTGAAAGACCATGCCCACGTCGCGACGCAGTCGTTCCAGCAGGCCCGGGGCATGAGGCCCCGCCGCCAACCGATGGCCCGCGATCGTGATCTCTCCGGCGTCGAACGTCTCCAGCCCGTTCAAGCACCGCAACAGCGTGCTCTTGCCGCTGCCAGACGGGCCCACGAGCGCCGTCACGGTGCCCTCGGCGCCCGTGAGGCTCACATCGTCGAGCACGCGGAGATGCGTCCACGACTTCGTCAGCGATGACACGGTAAACACGGTGCTGTCAGCCCTCCGTCATGCCGCCGCCAGCGGCCGGCCGTTCCAGCCGCTGCTCAACCCAGCGCGAGAGCAGCGCCAGCGGCCAGCTCATGCAAAGATAGAGCAGCGCCGTCACGACGGCCAGTTCCACGATCCGGCCGGTTGAGAGCGCCAGCACGCTGTACCGCTTCGTGAGCTCGATCACGGTGATCGCCGAGCAGACGCTCGTGTCTTTGAAGAGGGCGATGAAGTCGCTGGTCACCGGCGGCATCACGATCCGCACCGCTTGCGGCACCAAGACATGCCGCAGGGCCTGCCACTTCGAGAGCCCCAGCGACAGGCTCGCCTCAAACTGCCCGAGCGGCACCGCCTTGAGGCCGGCCCGGTAGATCTCCGACTCGTAGGCCGAGTAGTTGAGTGCCAGGCCGATGACCGCCGCCACCAGCGCCGGCAGGGCGAGGCCGATCTTCGGCAGCAGGAAGAAAATGGCGTAGAGCTGCAGCATCAGCGGCGTGCCGCGGAGCACTTCAACGTAGGCCGTCAGGAGCGGCCGCAGCCACACGGGACCGTACATCCGCCCCACAGCCACGGCCAGGCCGATGCAGACCGCCAGCGGAAACGCCAGGCACGACAGGAGCACCGTCATCCCGGCCGACTTGAGCAGGAGCGGAAGGGTGTCGCGGGCAAGTTCACCGAGGCTCTTCCGGCGGGCCACCGGAATCTCGGCGGCGTCGCGGAGCATGAGCATCTGCTGCCGGCCCGCGAGATCCCAACGATCATAGAGCGACTTGAGCCGCCCATCGGCGATGAGCCGACCGATCGCCACGTCGATCGCGGCCGACAGCTTCGGCGAGTCGCCGGCCGTAAGGATTGTATAGAAGCCGCCGGCGAAGGGCCGATCCACCGTTCGCAACCGGCTGAAACGATCGGCGTAAAAGTTGAAGATGCAGTCGTCCATCACGGCGGCATCGAGCACACCGGTCAACACCTGCTCCAGCGAGTCGATCGTGCCGTCGTAGCCGATCACATCGACTTCCAGATCGGTTCGCGACCGCATGACGCTCTCGGCGGCCGAGCCGGTGAGCACGCCCACCCGCCACCGTCCTTTGGGCCCCGGCGAGGCGAGCGTGTGGAATGTGTCCAAGGGACCGTCGCGGCGGGGGAGGAGTTGCAGGCTGTAGGCGAAATAGGGCCGCGAACAGTGGTAATCGCGCTGCCGCTCCGGAGTCAGTTCGATCCCGTTGATCACACAATCAGCCGCGCGGCCCAAGAGCAGCGGCAGCCGGTCCCACTGCCCCTGCTGAAACCGGGCCTTCACCCCCAGTTCTTCGGCGAGGAGTGCCGCCAGTTCGACCTCGAAGCCGGTCAGCCGTTGTGGATTGGCAGGGTCGGGGAAGACGTGAGGCCCGCCCCCTTCCTGATCGGCGGCCCAGATCAGTTCGCCGCGGGCCACCACCTCATCGAGGTCCGCAGCGGCGGCCGTTGAGACCAGTGCCGCACCAAGCATGCTGGCAGAGAGCACGCGTCGGAAGAGCTTCATCGCGAGTCTCCGCGGAGGTGGCCGAGATCGCCACCAGGCTCGGTCAGGCGGGCGACGAGCCCCTCGTGATCGCGACTGAGGCGGTCGCCATGATCGATGAACAGGGCCGTGGCGTCGGCGGCTGCGGCAAAGTCGGCGAGCAGCGGATCGGTGAGATGCGCTTGTGGCAGTCGGGAGACGAGCGATTGGATGTCGCTGTTGAGCCCCACGCGGACGCGGGCAAACGCGATCCACCGCAGAAAGAATCCCCACAGAATCACCCAGACGAGCGCCTCCTGCAGGAAGCCGCCGCCATCCACGACGCGGCCCTGCCAGAGATGGCCGACGAAGAAATTCCAACCAGCCCGCACGAGCACCGCCACGAGCAGCCCCGAAAAGAGCGCCTCGCAGACCCAGCGAAACACCGGCCCGTCGATCCGGCCACGCCGGTCGGCGACGAGCCGATCGATGCCGGAGGAGAGCCAGGCGGCGGTTCGTTCGAGCAGCGTGCCGACGGTCGCAGCCACGCGAGACTCGTCGAGCCGGGCTCGCCCCACGAGCGGTTCGGCCAGCCGCGCCCGCGCAGAGAGCCCGCAGAGTACGCTCCGCGACTGCTCGACCTCCGCCGCGGAGAGCCCCAATTCCTCGACCGCCTGCCAGCCCCCCTGCCCCGCGGGAATCATGTCGGCTGGTTGCCCGGCGAGCAGCCGGGTGATCAGCCCGCCGCCTGCAGCCCGCATGCGTGGCCAGAACGCGATGATCGATTCGACCACGTGGAGAAAAGACGCGAACGGTCCACCGTGCCAGCGTTCCACGATCTCGCCGGTGAGGATCCGCTGCCAGGCCGTGCGGCTCGCCCGCAGCCGGGAGCCGACTGCCCTCGCGAGAATTCCCTCGAGCCTTGTCCGTTCGCTCGCCACGCCTGCGGCGAGCTGCGCCACCGGCCCGCGCAACGGGGCGAGGCTCTCCTGCGATTGCCTCAGAAACCAGCCGGCGAGATCGAGGCTGCCGGTGCGGCGGACGCGACGGGCGGCCCGCCCCACCAGCTCCGCATCGATCGCCTCAACGAGCTCACGAAAGCCGGCGTCAGGCTCGAGGCCCGCGGCAGAACGCGTTGCCGCTTCAACCGCATCGAGCCGGAAGATCCGCGGCACGACGAAGCCCTGCGATTCCAGTTCCCGCCGCCAGTCGTCGCGGATATCGGGATCCCGCGAGGCGTGGGTCTGCACAAAGAGCAGCGGCCGGCCCGGAGCAAACGCGGCCACCTCCCGGGCGACGACCCATGAGCGGTATTTCTGCGCGGTCGACACGAGCAGGAGCACATCGCAGGCGGGAAGCACCGCCTCGAGGAGTTCGCGGTTGTGATTGCTGTCGCTCGGCCGGGCGGAGCTGTGCGTCGCCTGCCCGCCGCTATGCCGCGGAGCCTCTGCCTGCGTGTCGGGGTCGGGGCAGTCGACGAGCACGATGTTGGCGACCGCCGCGGCGTCGCTGCGGACCACGCGGGCATTCATCGCCTCGACCGGTAGCCAGGAGAGATCGACATCGCGGGGCGCGACCACAACCGGATTGATCGTGGTCGGCCGCGCGATGTCGCCGGCGGGGCTCAGGTCGCAGCCGGCCAGCGCGTTGACCAGCGTGCTCTTGCCGGTGCCGGTGCCGCCGATCACGCCGACGACGAGCATCCGCGAGAGTTCGCGGCGGGCGCGGTCGAGCCGCGGTTCAATCTGTTCCCATTCGGCCCGCACCGCTCGGGCGGGCGGCCACTCCGGCAGTGAGCCGCTCCAGCGGGCAAGCATCTCGACGAGCTCATCGAAGCTGGTGAAGTCGACCGGTTCGCCACCTGGCTGTTCGCGTGGCTGTGCCTGTTGATCGTTCATCGGGAAACCTCCCGGCCCATATCCCGGCCAAGGTCGCGACTGCACTCCACGAGCAATCGGCGGGCCCGCGTCACTTCGGGGGCCGTGGCCGCGTTGGCCAGGCGGTCGATCTCCTCGAGCCTGTCGCCAAGAACGACGTCGTGCAGCGTCTCCGCGAGCACGCGGCCGCGTTCCGCCGACCAGCCGGCGAACAGCGTCTCGATGAGCGGCTTGAGTCCGGCCATGGTGAGGCCGAGCGCCCCCTCGCCGGCGATCGTCGCGGCCGTGCCCACGACGACGTCGCCCACATGGTGCACGAGCACGGAGAGCCCTCCGGCCGAGGCTGCCGCTGCGGGCACCGCCGCCGCTCCCGCCATGCCGAGCGCCACGGTGATCGCGGGCCGCGCCACCGCACCGACGTTGAGGCCGGTGAGAATGAACTGCACCATGCCTGGGTTTTCCTTGGCGAAGCGGTCGAGTTCGTTGCGGACAAACGTGCGATAGTCCTCCGACACCAGCGGCAGACTCGCATGGCGGCGCTCGAGGTCGGCATACCAGGCCGCGCGATCGCCATCCACGAGCCGGGCCCCGAGCATCGCGGCCAGCCGCGGATTGCGTCGGCAGGCGTCGTCGAGCCGTTCGACGAAGTCGCCAAGGGCAGTCTTGAGGGCTGCGAGTTCGACCGTCGAGAAATCCTCGCGTCGCTCCGCCTCACTACGGACCAGCCCCACCTGTCGCGCCGCCCAACTCACGCCCTTGCCCGCCACGCGATAGACCTTGCTGACCGTGAGGTCGAGGCCCGACCGCCTCGGCTCGAGCCACTGCCAGATCTCGTTCCAGACGATTTCGCGGGGCGCGGTGGGCAGTTCCACCCGCACGCGAGCCTCGGCGGTCAGCAAGCGTCGGGCCTCCCGCCACTCTTTCGCGCTCGTCTCAAAGGAGTCGAGCCAGCAGCCGGCACCGGTCTCGGGATCGAGCACGACACGGAGGGCCCCCTCCATCGCCTGCAGCTTGATCGAATCGAAGTCGCAGTCGGCCAGACGGACGGCGAGGTCGACTGCGGCACCATCTGGCGTGAGTTCGGGCAGGGGATGAAACTCGATCCGCCCCGCCTCGGCCGCGCGAAAGTCGTGAGGCACGGCATAGACCGCCAGCGGCGCCACGCCCGTCTCCGCAGTGAAGGTCGCCAGCCAGCCGCCGATGCGATCGCGCTGCCGCGGCCAGTCGATCATGTTGAAGACGACGACCACAGCCTTGCCCGCGGCCGCCGCGGCGGCGAAGAAATCCCGCACCGCCGCGTCGTTGTATTTCTGCTGCGTGAGCACCGCCACGATCACGTCGCAGGCGTTCCGCACCAGTTCGGCGCGGTGCCAATTTTCGCGCAGTGTGCCGTCGATGTCGGGAGTGTCGAGGAGCACGAGCCGCGCGGGCTGCCGGCCGCTCGAGTCCTCACGCCACACGAGCCGGTCGGCGTTGCCGCTCGCATCGGGCCCGAGGTCGATCGCATCCTGCACGCTCTGCCATGGCGCAAGCGCGAAGCCGGGAAAGAGGGCCGCCAGGTCGGTGCGGGCGGCGAGCCCCTGCGGCAGGCTGGCCACCGGATGCCGGGTCCGCGCTGCCTCCGGCACGGAGCGGCTGATCTCCGCGGCCACGAGCGTGTTGGTGATCAGGCTCTTGCCGGTGTTGGTGCCGCCGCAGACGGCCGCCACGAGCACGGGCTCCCGCGACACCTGCGGCCGGAGCTTGCCGAAGAGCGAGCCATACCACTCGTCGGCCTGCGGATCGGGGGCCCCGAGCGAGCGTGCCAGCGGTTGCAGGGCGTCGATCAGGCCGCACAGCTCTTCAACGCTGCCGGCCCACGCCGCAAACCCCGTCCGAGGGAAAGATGCCATCTCGCTACACTTTGGATGAAAAACGTCTAGACTTCTCTGACCAGTGTGTCTTCCGGCGCCGTTTGCCGCAAATCCGGCCGGAGGACAGCGGGCGACATGCCCTGCAGCTTTTCCTCGCACAGACCATCCACGCCCATGCTTGAACGCCGTCCCGTCTTCCCCGGTGTCATCGAGATGAACTACCAGGCCGGCTGGCGGATCGGCTGCAACGTCTACCTGGTCTACGACGACCGCGACTGGGCACTCATCGACATCGGCTACGAAGAGAGCGTCGACGAGATCGTGGAGATGATCCGGGAGATGGACTTCCCGCTGTCGCAGTGCAAGGCCCTTGTGGCCACACACGCCGACGTCGACCACATCCAGGGGCTGGCGAAGGCGAAGGTCATCCTCAAGGCCCCCGTGCTGGCACACCCGCTGGCGGTCGAATCGCTTGAGACGGGCGACCGCATCAAGACCTTCGCCGAGATCGCCGCGCAGAACGTCCACCTCGACATGCCGATCGTGAAGATTGATCGCCAAGTGGTCGACGGCGAGATCATCGAGGTCGGCAGCCACAAACTCGAGGTCTGGCACACGCCCGGCCACACCGACAGCCAGCTCGCCTTCCGGCTGGGCAACCTGCTGCTCTCGGGCGACAACATCTACCGCGACGGCTCAGTGGGGGCGATCGATGCCCACCACGGCAGCGACATTCCAGCCTTCATCAAGTCGCTCGAGCGGATCGCGGCCAGTGATGTGGAGTGGCTCCTTCCCAGCCATGGGCCGATCTTCAAGAAAGACGACCGCCAGTTGGCGAAGACGCTCGATCGGCTGCGGGGCTATCTGCAACTGGCCGACTTCGGCACGTGCGCCCAGCATTGGCCGCTGATCGAGGAGTGGGATCGGGAGCTGGCCGAGGGCCGGCTGCCGTCATCGAAGGCCTGACCGTGATCCATCATCCCCCGGCTCACGCCGGGGGCTTGTATGACACACGGGATCGCCCATATAAGCCCCGAGCGTAAGCGACGGGATGTGCCCCCCCGCCCCCATAAAAGCCCTGAGCGTAAGCGACGGGATACCACCGACGAGCTGGGATCGGCGGATGCGAAGGAGCCTCAGGCGTATCCTCGCCGAAGCGACGAAGCATCTGCCGTCCCGGCGGACCACCAACACTTGCCGGCGGACCACCACCACTTGCCCCGCGGGTTTTCCGACCCTGCCGGTTTTTCCGTGAAGAACGGTCGTGCGGCCGGCCGATATATCCCATGAGTCCGGGATCTTCAGGGGGGACAATCCGATGATGCGATCCATGCTTGGCACGGCCATCCTGGCCGGAGCCATGTTGATGGCGGCGCCTGCCGCGCAGGCCCAGCCGCCGGCCGCCGGCCAGCAGGCCTATGGCCACCAGTGGGGCAACTCCTACAACGCTACCGACTGGAACCGCTTCTACCACTATCCGTATGTGTGGTATCCGCATAATTTCTACGCGGATAGCTACCAGCAGAGCGCCAACGACCTCTACTACCGCTATCCGCAGGAGATGCGGGTGCCGGTCTACAACCGGGCGTGGCAGAACGAACTCCCGAAGTCGAAGCGTTACTACCAGGGCCATCACTTCCAACTCGACGTCTTTTGACCTCACCCGACACGCAGCATCCGCCGTTTGAGGACGAACGCGAGGCCGCGCGGTGGTGGCTCGCCAACGTCTACGCCGGCGACGACGCCGTGCAACTCACGCCCCGCGCGGTGGTCACCGGGATGATCATCGGCGGGGTGATGTCGATCTCGAACCTCTACGTGGGGCTCAAGACCGGCTGGGGTCTGGGCGTGACGATCACGGCGTCGATCATCGCCTATGCCGTCTTCTCGGTGCTCGAGAAGGTGGTGCCGGCGTGGCGGAACCGGCCGTTCACGACGCTCGAAAACTACACGATGAGCAGCGCCGCCAGCGCCGCCGGCTACATGTCGAGCGCGGGGCTCGTGTCGGCACTGCCCGCGCTTTATCTCACCACCGGCCGGCTGATGCAGTGGTGGGAGATCATGCTCTGGCTGGGGGCGCTGTCGTTTCTGGGCGTGTTCATGGCGATCCCGCTCAAGCGGCAGCTGATCAACATCGACCAGCTCCCCTTCCCTTCCGGCATCGCCACCGCTGAAACGCTCAAGAGCATGCACACGGCCGGCGGCGAGGCGGTGGTGAAGGCCCGGTCGCTCTTCGCGGCCGGGATCATCGGCGCCGTCGTCGCGGTCTGGCGGGATCTCTTCGCTGCGTTGAAGTCGCTCTCCGCCTATGCCTTCCCGGCGGAGCTGCCCTTCCTGCCAACGGCGCTTGGCCGCGACCTGCTCACGAAATACACGATCGGGATCGAGGGCTCGCTGATCATGCTGGCGGCCGGGGCGATCATGGGGCTGCGGGTGGCGGCTTCGATGCTGATCGGCTCGGTCGTCTGCTTCGGCATCATCGGCCCGATCCTCGTTGAGCAGGGGATCGTGCAGCCCGGCTACAAGGGGATCGTGTCATGGGTGCTCTGGCCGGCGACGGCGATGATGGTGACGAGCGGGCTCTTGTCGTTTGCGCTCAAATGGAAGACGGTGCTGCGGGCGTTCGGCGGACTGTCGGGCACGCTCGGGGGCCTCTTCGGTGGCGGGCGGCCGCATGAGCGGATCGACGACGAACTGGCGCACATCGAGGTGCCGGCCTCGTGGTTCGTGGTTGGCGTGGGCCTGGCGGGCACCGCCTGCGTGGTGCTCGGCCATTTTCTTTTTGGCATCAGCTGGTGGATGGGAATCCTCGCGGTGCTGGTGACGTTTTTCCTGTCGATCGTGGCGGCGAGGGCGACGGGCGAGACCGACATCACGCCAATCGGGGCGATGGGAAAGATCACGCAGCTGCTCTATGGCGTGATCGCGCCGTCGAACATCACGACCAACCTGATGACGGCCTGCATCACGTCTGGGGCGGCCTCACATGCAGCCGACCTGCTCACGGATTTGAAGAGCGGCTACCTGCTCGGCGGCAATCCGCGGAAGCAGACGATCTCGCAGCTTTTTGGCGTGGTGGCGGGCACGCTGATTTCGGTGCCGGCCTACATCTTCGTGGTGCAGAGCAATCCTGACAGGCTCGGATCGGCAGAGCTGCCGGCACCGGCAGCGAAGGTCTGGGAAGGAGTCGCGCGGCTGCTCGCGCAAGGGCTGCATGCCCTGCCGAAGGGCGCGCTGGCGGCGATCGTCGTGGGCGCCGTGCTCGGCGTGGTGCTCACACTGCTCGAAGAGTTTGCGCCGAAAAAATGGAAGCCGTGGATTCCCTCGACGACGGGGCTGGGGATCGCGGGGGTGATTCCGGCCTTCAACTCGATCGCGATGTTTGTTGGCGCGCTCGTCGCGTGGCTTGTGTCGCGGGCGTCACCGAAGACAGCCGAGACCTACACGGTGCCTGTATCGAGCGGACTGATCGCGGGTGAATCGCTGATGGGCGTGGCGATCATCCTCACGCTCGAAATCATGAAGGCCACAGGCCTCTGGGCTGGGTGACGCTCAAGCGTTCGCGGAAAAATAATCGGCGATCAGGCTGAAACCCGTCGCGCATGAAGAATCTCGCCCGCATCAAGTTTCCGCAGGTCAGTGGGCTCGAGCGTGGCCACCCCGACGGTCCGGCCGTCGCCAGTCACAAACTCCACTTCCAGCTCAGCCCCCTCGCCGCGCACGTCCACGATCGTGCCGACATCGCCAGCCTCCAGCCCATGCTCTGGCAAGCCGTGCACCAACACGACGATGTCATGTTCTTTGGCTATCATCAGCTGGCCCCTCACTTGGGTATGCGGTGATCAATCGCGGGATGACACGGCCATTGTCGATGAACCATACCGTCGTCAACCACACCTCGCGGCCAACGGGCGTTATCACACTCCCTCGTACGACGTATTTTACGCCGAATCGTGTCGTGCGGCGAATCCAAGTTTCGCTCTGTTGGGCCAATTCGATCAAGGCATCGGCCAACGATTCGGCATTTCCCCTGTGATATCCCTGGCTTATGAACCATTCGGCCTTTGTGCCGCCAACAGGATGCTCGACATCGAGCAGATACTCGTAGAGTTTCTGCAAGGGCACAAGCAGTTTGTCGGCGTGCGGCATCGGCATCGTGGCAACTTCCAAGTTCCCCGTCTGCGGACAGGTCCGATCGTGTCAGACACATGAAACACGCCTTCCATCCAAGCCCGAAGCGCCAGCGAGAGGAATCCGCGTCGGCCCCATCAAGGCCGCCAACAGCCGTTCACCCCGGCACGATCATCCCCTTGGGAAAGGCGAGCCACGCGCCAGAGTCGGCGATCAGGCGGCGTGTGTCGGGGCTAGCCCGGTAGCCGAAGAAGAGTGGGTGGATGTCGGCGGGGTCGAGCTTTTCGTCGTGAGCCAGTTGTGGCCGCACCCGTTCGACCGTGTCCATGAATTCGCGGACTTCGTGGCTGGTGATATTGGTCTTCACCTCGCAGAGCACGGCGGCGGGGCGGCTGGCGATTGTGCCGCGGCACACGATGTCGATCTCGCTGCCGCCGCCGTCGGCGTAGATCGTCTCCGGCACCGACGACTCGGTCACAAACCCGCAGTGTTCGGCGAGAATCCGCGGAATCCGTTCCATGGCGTAGGCCTCCAGGCCGTGGCCGACCGACTGCGCCAGCCCGCCGAGCTGCTTATGGACGTCCTTCATCGTCCAGGTCAGCTCCTTCTGGGCCACAAAGAGTTCATGAACCTCGCCCTCGGTCCGCTGCTGCGCGGCGGCGAGCAGCTTCATCTGCTCTTCGGTCCGCTCCTGCGCGCCGGCCAGCCGCCCGACCGTGGCGGTGAGCTCTGAAAAGTCTTCTCGACGGACGAGATCGGCCTCGATCTGCACGGTCGCCTCCGCGAGCACCCTTGCCTGATGGTCATCGAACGCCTGCCGATAGTGCTGAAACATGCCTGCGATACTGACCATTTTTAATCTCCTTTCAGCGGGTTCGTCTCGTGCGCGAGTCTCGTTCAGCCACAACCAGGGCTGCATTATGTAGTGAACGCCAGTATATGTATCAGTCCGCGGGTGTCAATATTGCTCTCGTGGACTTCTCAGCGATGGTGCCCGCTCGCTCCTCGACGGTAGAATGGTATCACCATGGTCACCCACATGCCTGTCTCCCTGCACTTGGCCGACACCGATCGCGCCGTGCAGTTGGTCGTGCGGTCTCACGAGCAATGGTGGCACGGCATCGATCAGGCAACGCCACTGCGGCTTCAGATTGATGCCGACGGGATCGAGGTGTATTCGCGATGACGGGCGAGGAGGCGAGACAAGCCACGGTGGGCAGGCGGCGTGGTCGCTCAACGGCTCACCGATCTTCAATAAAAGCCCTGAGCGCAAGCGACGGGATTCCTCACCCCGCCTCAATAAAAGCCCTGAGCGTCAGCGACGGGATTCCGGCTCTGAAACCCGCCCTCTTCCGCTGGCCCGCCTCCTGTTACGTCATGCCGGCCGCCCGTTGGATTTTCGCACCAGATGCACCCATACTGAGTTCCTGCGATACTGGGGTCGGGCCCAGAAAACCACGACTAAAATGACCGCCACAAGCATGGCGTCTGCCTCGGCGGATGCCACCGAGAAGAACGGAGTGCGCGCCGAGGAATCGGCCGCCCACGAGGCGGAAATCACCGCCCCGACGAGCCCGTCGCTCTTCTCTATGCTCGGGCGGCTCTGGTCGCACCTTGCCCCGAAGCGACGCTGGCAGCTTTGCCTTCTGCTGGCGGTCATGATCGCCAGCGGGCTGGCCGAGGTCGCGAGCCTCGCCGCCGTCGTGCCGCTGCTGTCGGTGCTGGCCGACCCCGACCGGCTCTGGCAGGTGCCAGGGATCCGCGAGCAGGCCACGTGGCTGGGCATTTTGAACGCCCGCGACCTGCTCCTGCCAGCAACGCTCCTCTTCGCCGTGTCGGCCATCGTGTCGGCGGTAATCCGCCTTGCGAATCTCTGGCTTTCGAGCCAAGTGGCCGGCGCCATCGGCGGCGATCTGGCCCACGATGCCTACCGCCGCACGCTCTACCAGCCCTACGCCGTGCACACCGCCCGCAACTCGAGCACCGTGCTCGTGGGCATCTTTAACCACATCTACAACACAATCAGCGGTGTCATCTATCCCTGCATGCAGATCGTCTCCTGCGGACTGATCATCGCCTGCATCGTGCTGGGCCTACTAGCGATCGACCGGCTCGTGGCCGTTGCCACGATGGCAACGTTTGCTATTGCCTACGGCCTGATCTCGTTCTTCACGAAACAGCGACTGGTTGCCAATAGCCGGCTGCAGGCGGCAAAACGACTCGCCGTGTCGCAGGCCGTTCACGAAGGGCTCGGAAGCATTCGCGATATCCTTCTCGACCAGTCGCAGAAGTATCACGTCGACCGCTTCAGCAGCGACGACCGGTGCGTCCGCGGGCTCCAGGCCCAGGCGGAGTTTCTCGGCGGGTTTCCCCGGTTTCTGATCGAGGGCGTGGCGATGGCCGGGATCGCGGTCTTGTCGCTTCTGCTCGTGCGTCAACCGGGCGGACTCGTGGCGGCATTGCCCGTGCTTGGCTCCCTGGCACTCGGTGCTCAGCGGCTGCTGCCGGCCCTGCAGCAGGCGTATGCTTCGTCAACACAAATCCGGGCCTGCACGAGCGACCTCCAGGCAACTCTCGCCCTGCTCGATCAGCCCGCGCCTGCCGTCGATCCGCCAGCTGTTGTGCCCGCAGCGTTCCGCGACTGCCTCACGCTCGACAATGTTTCCTTCCGCTATCAGCCCGACCTGCCGCTGGTGCTCCGCGACGCGAGCCTCGTCATCCAGCGGGGCGACCGCGTCGCCCTGGTCGGCCCCACAGGCAGTGGCAAGAGCACACTGTCCGACATCCTGATGGGCCTTCTCACGCCGACCGCGGGGCGGCTGCTGATCGACGGCCGGCAGGTTGCCCCCGAGGCCTGGCAGGCAAATATCGCGCATGTGCCGCAGAGCATCTTTCTGGCCGACACCTCAATCGCCGAGAACATCGCCCTGGGGATTCCTGCGGTTGAAGTCGACCAGGCCCGTCTCAAGGCCGCCGCGGCGCAGGCCCAGATCGCAGACTTCATCAAGTCGCTCCCCAAAGGCTATGCCACGACCGTTGGCGAACGGGGCGTGCGGCTCTCGGGCGGCCAGCGGCAGCGGATCGGGATCGCGAGGGCGCTCTACAAGCAGGCGCCCGTCCTCGTCTTCGACGAGGCGACGAGCGCCCTAGACGACGCCACCGAGAAAGCCCTCATGGAAACGCTGGACGGTCTCTCCCGCGACCTCACGATCATCATGATCGCGCATCGACTCTCGACGACGGCGTATTGCGACCGTGTGATGACGGTTTCAGCGGGCAATGTGTGCGATTCGGCCTCCCCTTCACGGCCAAGCGCACGTTGACAAACAACCGCCATCACGCCAGTCACACTTCCGTCGTTTGGCCAGGCGTTTCCCCGCACAAGACAAGCTAAACCGTATGCAGACCGTATCCTCGCGTGATATCGGATCGGCTTCGATTACCGCACTCGCAAGCAGAGTCCGTCGCGAGATTAAGGCGACGCCTAATC
Organism: Planctomycetia bacterium; assembly: GCA_026401075.1. GTDB lineage: Bacteria > Planctomycetota > Planctomycetia > Pirellulales > UBA1268 > CAMCQY01. The sequence continues at coordinate 3,180 of JAPLNQ010000245.1, read as the reverse complement.
CCGTAGGCTTTCCTGCCAGGATCAACGCCCAGCGTTGAAGAAGAACTGCCTCCTTTCAACCACGGAGTCACTGAGCCATTGAACTCATAAAACGTTTACTCCGCCGTCAGCCCCGATCAAGTTACGCCCAATGCGGCGAGGATTTGATTATTCGTTTTCTGCTATGCGAGATGCTGGGAATTGCTAAGCCGACTTATCTCGACATAGGTGCGCACGACCCCGTGTGGCTCAGCAACACGTACCTATTCTACCGCCTCGGCTGCCGGGGAGTATGCGTAGAGCCCAGCCCCCAATCGCACCGTGCGATCAAGCGAATCCGGCCCAGAGACATTTGCCTCCAATGTGGCGTTGGGGCAGAGGCAAACAACGCGGCAGCGTTTTACGTAATGGATCCGCCTACTCTCAGCTCTTTTTCCAAGGAGTTCATCGACGCAAACGTTGGCTGCCCATCCTATCGTCTGAAAGAAATCATCACGATCCCGCTTCTGACAACCTCGGCGATTATTGACTCACATTTTCCTACATCCCCTAACTTTGTTTCGCTTGACGTGGAAGGTCATGACGAACAAATAATGAAGGCTTGGGATTTCAAGCGTTATCGGCCCGAGGTCTTCTGCGTCGAAACTCTTTCGCACCACGATAGTGAGAAAGTAATGACAATCACACCGGTATTTTTGAACGCTGGGTACGTTGTATTTGCTGACACCTACATTAATACGATCTACGTCGACGCCACGGTGTTGGAAGGATTGCGTTCTCGCGGATGATTGCTCTCCACAGACTTTGCATACGTTCCCGAGCGCGTTGCGACGTCTACAGACTCTTTGGGCGCAGCATTTGCAACTCCGACCGATGAAGCGACGGGACACGGTTGTTGCGCATTCCCTCGCGACGGTAAGTCGCAGGTCGTTCCCCACTTAGTCGCTGGCGTCTCACCGGAGCATTCTATAGATGCGACTTCACCTTGGATGTGGCGAGCGGCGGTTGGCGGGATACCACAACGTCGACTTCGCGGCTGATAACCACACGGTCCTCAACCCCGCGGCGGATGAATTCGCTGACATTACGGCCTTGCAATATCCGGCGGGTTCGATCGAAGAGATACGACTCCATCATGTCTTCGAGCATTTTGTGAGGGCGGATGCAGTCGCGTTATTGCTGGTATGGCAATCGTGGTTGCAACCCGGCGGCATCGTACGGATTGAGGTGCCTGATTTCGCTGCGTCCGCACGCGCAGCGCTGGGGTTCATGACGGGCCGTCGACGGCAGGCAGTCGCGATCCGCCATATCTTCGGCTCGCAAGAAGCGGGATGGGCCGACCACAAGACCGGATACACGGCTGCGACCCTTCGGGATCTGCTTTCCAGATGCGGCTTTGTGCCGGGGACGCTGCGCAAGGCTGCCTGGCGAGGCACTTACAACATTGACCTTACGGCGACTCGATCGACTGCGGGAATCCCACGCGACCGTTGGGAAGCAGTGGCCTTTGATTACTTGAGCCAGTTCCTCGTGGACACAGGTGAGTCCGAAAGTCGGATGTTTGCCGTGTGGCAGAAGCACGTTGTCGCGCAATTCCACAAGTCCGGTTATGAGCGATGACGTCACGGTGGTCATCCCGACCTGGAACCGGTCGGCGCTGCTCGAGACGGCTATCGTCTCAGTCACCAGCCAAACACCACCGGTTAAACTGCTCGTGTGTGACGATGGCTCAACCGACGATAGCGCCAAGACTTTCGAACGTGCAATGCTGGGCAGTTCCGCGCGATGGGTCCCCGGGGATCATTCCGGACTGCCCGTCGTACCCAGAAACCGCGGCATCCGTCAGGCGACTGGGGACTGGATCGCGTTTCTCGATAGCGACGACGAGTGGCTGCCATCAAAGATCACAACACAGCTCAAGTATGCCATGCAGCATAGAGCGATCTGCTGCAACGCGTTGCGGATCGTGCCGCCGTGCGACAGGCCCCCGCAGCCTTATCTGGCACGATGCGGTTCGCGGATCACGTGGCACGATCTGCTGAAAACGAACCATGTGATTACGAGCACGGCCGTTGTTCGGGCCGACATCCTTCGGGCTGCCGGTGGGTTTCCCGAAGAGCCAGCCATGAAGGCCGTGGAAGATCTTGCGCCCCTCTGTGCCAATGATAGGTGAGACACCTGCCTTTCCCCTATTAGAGCAGAGGGCCAGGAGGACAGGCGATGGAGAACCAGAGGATGTTGAGTACCCAAGAAGCGGTGGTGGGCGGAACGGAAGGAGGGCCTGGCCCGACTGGAGTTCCGCCCACCACCGCGGCCGCCGCAGGGGCGGGAGGAAGTGGGTCGCGAGCAGGGAGCGCGAACGGGCAGGAGCGGCCCGATCCGGCAGTGCCGGAGAAGCCCGTACGGCGGCGATTCAACGCCGAGTACAAGGCTCGCATCCTGCAGGAAGCTGATCGGCTCGCGCAGTTGGGGCAACTCGGTGCTCTGCTCCGTCGCGAAGGCCTCTACTCTTCGCACCTGTTCGTGTGGCGAAAGCAGCGTGACGAGGCGGCCCTCGCTGGTCTCGTACCCAAGCGACTAGGCCGAAAGCCCGATCCGAACGCGCCCTTGATTGCTGAGAACCAACGGCTTGTTCGTGAGAATGCGAAACTCATGAAGAAGCTGCGTCGGACGGAGGCCATTCTCGACGTCCAAAAAAACTCTCCGAGATCCTGGGGATCGAACTGCCGCCCAACGACTATGTGAGCGAGCCGTAAGACCCTCACGGGAAGCCTCGGGCGGAAGCGACCGGGACGCTGCATGGCCGCTCAACGGCTCACTCGTTCTCAATAAAAGCCCTGAGCGTCAGCGACGGGATTCCGGCTCTGAGGCTCGCCCGCTTCCGCTGACCCAACTCCTGTCACCGCCATGCTGCCGCCCGATGGATTTTCCCATCGGATGCACCCATACTGTAATCGTGCGATACTGGGGTCGGGCCAAAGAATTAAAGACCGAAATGACCGCTACGAGCACGGTATCCGCCTCGGCGGATACCACCGAGAGGAACGGAGTCCGCGTCGATGGGGTTCTGCGCCCATCGGACATGACCGGGTTGGATTTCATGTACCAGGCGATATGAGGGTTTAGGAACAGGGGTGACCAAGGGAACCAGCGTGTGCGGCTGGAGCCGAGGCCTTGGCCGAGGCGGAAGCCGCACACGCG
>JAPLNQ010000070.1 GCA_026401075.1 Planctomycetia bacterium | reverse complement strand
GCTGCACATTCTTGGTTCTTCGTTAAAGATTCCTGGCTGCTCAGCGAGGCCCGAGGACCACCATTGCTGGAGCAAAAATCCGGACGAGCCATCCGGCCTGAGGCAATACGGGAACCGATAGAGAGCCCGCCAGCCGCAGCGTCAGCGGTATGTGCGCAGCTTTCAGGAGTTGCAGGAAAGGCAAACCAACACTGACATACTTCCGCAGTGTCCACGCTGAGCGGAGGGATGACAAATCAAGCGTCACCCCGGCGTCATCCGCACTGATCACGACCGGGCGACCATCAAGAGTGCCCGTGAGTCGCCCGGCCAAGATCAGTTTGGGGACGTGCCTGTGTCCCGCGTGCGAATCTTCAGTGTGCCGTGCAGAACCCATTCGGCATGCTCAGCTGACGGGCCTGTGCCGCTGGGGATTTTGATGTGCATGTTGTCGAACTCATACGTGATCTCGGCACGGCGGCCTGTGAGGTTGTCGTAGAGGCCGATCAACAGGTCTGGCCAGTTATTGGGCTGGGCGTTGGACATAGCGTTGCTCCGGGGAGGTGAACTCAGGGCGAATTCTAGACACTCCACGCGGAAATGGAATCATCGGGCAGTGAAACACCGCCCATTTGACGCTTTTCCTTGTTTCACAAGACTCGCCTGACCCAGAGCCAGAACCGACAAGTTAAAAACTTGCCGCCACGGGGGGGAGCTGGGGCTGTCTCGGCAAGAAGGACGAGACCGAAGCAGTTCGACCCGTGGCCACGAGTTTTTAACTTGTGGAATACGCGCGGGCGATACGGACAAGTTAAAAACTTGCCGCCACGGGGAATAGCAGCACCGCCAGAGCCGGTTACGGCAATGGTCCGCCGCTGTCGTCCCGGACCACGGCGCGCAGCCGCACGAGTTCGCCTCGCAGGCTGTCGAAGGTGGCCCGAGCGGCTGGGTTGGCGTGGATGCTCCGCATTTCGCGCGGATCGTTCACGAGATCGAAGAGCTCCCATTCGCGGCGGGCGTCATACCAGATCAGCTTATGCGTCGGCGTCCGGACGCCGTAGTGGCTGGGCACCCGGTGCGGCTCCGGAAACTCGTAGTAGTGATAGTAGATGCTTTGCCGCCAGTCGGGCGGCGACTCGCCGCGGAGGAGCGGCACGAGGCTGCGGCCCTGCATGTCGGGCGGGGCCTCGAGACCGGCAGCCGCCAGCAATGTCTGGGCGAAGTCGAGGTTTTGCACCATGTGCTCGTCGACCGTCCCGGGCTTGGTGACGCCGGGCCAGCGGACGACCAGCGGCATCCGCAGCGACTCCTCATACATCCACCGCTTGTCAAACCAGCCGTGCTCCCCGAGGTAGAACCCCTGGTCGCTCGAATAGATCACGATCGTGTCGCGGGCGAGACCGGTCGTGTCGAGGTGCTCGAGCACGCGGCCGATGGTGCGGTCGACGCCGGCGACGCAGCGGAGGTAGTTGGCGATGTAGCGCTGGTAGTTCCAGCGCGTAAGGTCGTCGCCGGTCGGCGGCGATGCGTCGTATGCGGCGTTTTCCGCCGCGAAGGCGGCATCCCAGCGATCCTGCTGCTCAGGCGTGAGGTTTTCCGGCGGCTTGAGCGCCAGATCCCGCCCTTTCATGTGGCGGGCGATCGTCATCTCCTGCTCGGCTGCCCCGCCGGCACGGCCGGCGTAGTCGTCGAACAGCGTGGGGGGCTCGGGGAACGAACGGCCCTTGAAGAGCCCGAGTTCCTCGGGGCCCGGCTGCCACTCGCGGTGCGGAGCCTTGTGCTGGAGCATGAGCACGAACGGCTTCGTCGCGTCGCGGCCGGCGTCGAGCCACTGGATCGCGAGATCGGTGACGATGTCGGTGCAGTGGCCCTCGATCCGCCGCTTCGAGGGCTCGCCGCCGGACTGCTTCGGCGCCGTGAGCAGCGTCGGGTTGTAGTACTCTCCCTGGCCCGGCAGGATATCCCAGTGATCGAAGCCGGTCGGCTGACTCACGAGGTGCCACTTGCCGACGATCGCCGTCTGGTAGCCGGCCTGCTGCATGAGCTTCGGGAAGGTCGTCTGGCTGCCGTCGAACGTGCTGTGGTTGTCGGGGAAGCTATTCAGGTGGCAGTGCTTGCCGGTGAGGATCACCGCCCGCGACGGGCCGCAGATCGAGTTGGTGCAGAAGCAATTGCGAAAGAGAGCGCCTTCCCGCGCGATCCGATCGATGTTGGGCGTGTCGATCAGCTTCGACCCATAGGCGGAGATGGCGGACGTCGCATGGTCGTCGGAAAATATGAAGATGATGTTGGGCCGACGTGGCGCGGCCGGGGCAGCAGTCGCCTCGGCGGACGGGAGGAGCAGTCCCACGAGCGTGCCGATAATCGCGATCACGACCAGCAGTTTCACCAGAGTGAAACCATGGTTACGGATCAAAAGCATGATGACCCCCGGTTCTCGACGATGGCAAAAAGCGACATATCTCGCTTCGCGGACTGCAGAGCACAAGTACGCGAACCGACTCAAAATCGCAGGTATCGTAGCCTACGCGCTATCGATGCGACTATAATTGGAGACGTTTTATGCACAGAACACACTCCGGAGCCAATCATGCCCTCCTCCACGCTTCGCAGCTTCATCCAGACCGCCTCCATGGCCGGAGCCGGCTCATGAACGATTCGTTGCAAAGCGGCCGAATGACTCGACTGGTGCCGTTGCTGTTTGCAGCGACTGTGCTGCTTTCCACAGCATGTCGGTTTGCCGCAGCGCAGCCGGCGGCAGCCGATGCGGCGTCAGCGAAAGCCCGCCTCGATGCCCTCGGCAAGGAGGCCAAATACAAGCTCGACGGTGAGGGCCGCCTTGCCGAGATCGCAATCGAGGACGGCGCGGAACTCACGGCCGACGACGTGGCGATCTTCGGCCGGCTCGGTGATCTGCGTTCGCTGAAGATCCTCAACTGCCGCGTCCTCAACGATGAGATGGTGGACCAGCTCGCTAGCCTCAAGAACCTCGACACGCTGGCGCTCACCAACAGCGCCCTCACCGATGCAGGGGTCGAGAAGATCGTGCAGTCCTTCCCGAATCTGGTCGAACTCGATCTTTCCTCCAATACCAACATGACCGGGGCGGCGATGAAGCAGATCGCCAGCCTCGCGAACCTCGAGCGGCTGACGCTCTTGCAGAACCGGTTCAACGACTTGAACACGCGCCGGCTGTCAAAGATGCCCCAGCTGCGGGCCATCGACCTGCGGGGCAACATGGAGGCCGGCGACATGACGCTCGAGGTGGTCGGCAAGCTGCCACAGCTCACCGCGCTCAAGCACCGCAGCACGGCCGTCACCGATGCGGGCCTGGAAGGCCTGGCCAAAAGCGAAACGCTCGAGTCGCTGCTCATGCAGGACTTCGTGATCACCAACGACTCTGGGCCGCATCTTGCAAAGCTGTCGAAGCTCTCGTCGCTCGAAGTCTTCCGCTGCCAGGGATTTGGCACCGACGGTGTCCTCGCGCTCGCCGGATTACCGCTCACGCGACTGACGCTGCGGGACCTGCCCGACGTCGGCGATCCGGCGCTCGCGGTGCTCGCAAAGCTGCCGCGGCTCAAGCGGCTCTATCTCCACGAACTGGCAAGCCTCGGCGACGAGGGGCTGCGACAGCTCGCGGCGGCCAAGAATCTCGAGGTGCTCGACATCTGGAGCCTGCCAAAGATGACCGACGCGTCGATCGACGTGATCGCGGCACTGCCCAACCTGAAGGAGCTATCGATTCGGGAGACAGGTGTCACGGAGGCCTCGGTCGAGAAGATCGCCGCCATGCCGAAGCTGCAGTCGCTGACATTCAAGAACAACGGCCTTCTCTCGACTGGCAATGCCGCGAAGCTCACCGGCCGAAAGTGGAGCAAGCTCGACCTGGGCGGCGACGGCAGCCAGTGACGACTGTGATTCACAATCCCGGAGTCCCCCGGCTTCCGTCCGGGGCTTTTATTGGACGTGGCCGAGCGCGTTGCTCGAATAAAAGCCCTCAGCGGAAGCCGGGGGACTCCGGGTTTCAACACCACCCAACGGGCCATGCTGATCCGAGCATGCTGATCCGGGAACCCCCAAATCGTGACCGCCGGTTCATCCGCCCAGCTTTTCGTATTTTCTGTATTCTTTCTCCCGGCCTTCCGGAGCGAGTTCACCCGAACGCCGCCCCCTGCCCTCCTGTGGGCAATTGTGTCAGCAAGAGACCTTGCGGAAGCCTCAGCCCATGGATGTGTTGTCGCGGACCATGATCGGGTCGCTTCGGCAACCGATGACCAACAGTCTCGCGTCTGTTGCGGCGTGGGCCTACGAGGTCGTCGACGCGTTGGGGCGATGCTGGTTTCTGCTGCTCGCGACGCTCTCCGTCGGGATCACGATCGCCTTCGTTCCTCAGGGACGAGAGGCCCTCTGGGCCGCGAGCGGACCGGCACATGCCTGGCAAGTGTGGGCCTTCTTCGTCACCAGCACGCTGGGGGCGGTGCTTGTCACGCTGTTTGCGTCGCAGATTCTCGAGTCGAGACGGGAAGACGAGATCGCCGGCTCAGGCCTGCGCGGTCATGCCTGTTTTACGGTGCCGGGACTGCTCGGTTTGCTCGCCGCATTCCTCGTGCCGCTGCTGCTCGCGTTCCTCGTCGGCAGCGGCTCCTTCCTCCTGCCGCAGCGTCGCAAGGAGCTGCAGGAACTGGGGGTTCTTTTCCAGACGATGGTCATGCCCGCCGTCGTCGTGGCACGGTGCCCGATGGTTTTGTCGCACCTCGCCCGCCCCTGGACATTGGATCGCCGTCAACTGCTCAGCAGCGTTGGCTTGCTCATATTCTTCCTGCTCAGCCTCCTCCTCTCGTCTTCCCCTTTCGTGACGGGTGCTCTGGTGCTCTTCGTCGGTCTCGCACTCCTCGACGGCCTCTGGTGGCAGGTCGGGCTGAGCGCAGCCACGCGCACCTGGCGGAGGTGGGCAGCGCTTGTGCTGTCGATTGGCTGGATCGTCGCGGGCTGCTGGGTCGCCGCCGCACCGGAGTCGCGTGCCCCTATGATCGGCGCGGCAACGGTCATTCTCTTCGCTCAGTACTTCTGGATCGCGCTGGCGTACGTGCTCTTCTTTTTTCTCGGCCGATGGCTGAGCCAGGGCGTTTCGATCGCCCTTTTCATCACGGTGCTGGGCCTCTTTCTGTCCGGGCCGTTCAACATGCATTCGGTGCGGACAATCGTCGGCGGGCAGCCCGCAGCGACTGCGGCTCAGGGGCGACTGTCGCAGCACATTGACGCCTGGCTCGAATCGCGTCGCGGCGAAATCGAATCGGCTGGCTCACCCTACCCCGTGTTCGTCGTCTCGGCGGAAGGTGGCGGAATCCGTGCGGCGTTCTGGGCCGCCGGACTCCTCTGTGCGATCCAGGATGCGGAGCCCGCGTTCTCCGATCATGTCCTCGGCATCAGTGGCGTTTCCGGGGGAAGCCTCGGCGCGGCCACGTTTGCCGCGCTCGTTGGTGAGGCCCAGCGTGACGCGATCGACGTGCCCCGAAACGCCGGCGGCATGGGCCCGGACATGGGGCCGTTGCAGAGCCTTGCCGGCCAGGTGCTGGGGCGGGATTATCTATCGCCCGTTCTGGCGACCATGCTGATTCCGGATGTGGCCGCGTGCCTGCTGCACGGCGAATGGGCCCAGGATCGCGCGGCGGTCCTGGAGCGGACGTTCGAGCTCGGCTGGCGGCAGGCGGTGGGAACGGATGCCTTCCAAGACCCGATGACTGCCCTGTGGCGCGATGCCGCGCTGCACCGCGTGCCAACTCTGTTCATGAACAGCACCGAGGCGGCGTCCGGTCGGCGGATCGTCAATAGCCCCGTCGTCCTCGATGCTGGCCTCTCGTCGGCGCTCTCACTGCCGGTCACGATTCCCCCCCATACGCTGCGGCTGAGCACGGCGGTCTTGCTGAGCGCGCGGTTTCCGGCGATCAGCCCGATCGCGAACCTCGGCGAGACGGCCGAAGATGGCCCCCTCCATGTGGTCGATGGCGGCTATGTGGACAATTCGGGAACGCTGACGGCGGCTGAAATCGTCGAGGCGCTCGCCGCATCGGCCGAGCGACTGGGGCTCGCAGACCGTATTCGCACCATTGCAATCGTGATCACCGACGAACCAATTCCGCTAAACAAGCAGGAGTCTCTCGCCGACCGGCGGAGCCAGTCAGGCATCGTGAGCACGGCCGTCGGAGCGGTGCTCTCCCCCTTCGAGACGCTCAACCACGTCCGCAAGGCGCTCTCGACAAAACACTGCGAATCGCTGAAGGCGCTGATCCACGGCCGGGGAGGCGAGGTTCTCGACGGCTTCGCGCTGAAGGCGAGCCGGATCGAATTTCCTCTGGGGTGGATGCTCGCCCCCGCGACCCGCTCGGCACTTACGCAGCAAATCAGGGATCTGAAGTCTGACCCCGGCGGCGACTTGCAGCGCATCAAAGACCGCATTCGGGGTGGTCGGCCCCACAAATGACGCCGACGCCAGAGCCGTTTTTCCTTACGGCATATGACATCACCCGCGGAGGTGGCCGTGCTCACAGATGTCCAGAGGATGTGGGCGTCGATCATTCCGATGCCACTGCCGTGAAGGTGCTGATCGTCGATGAAGGCGAGGATCTCGTCATGCTTGGCCTGCTCCGTTCGCGGCAGCGCATGAAGGAGTTCGAGGATTGCGTGCCGCCGTGCGAGTGAACCGCAGGCGAGTACGCCGATCACAAACGGATGGCGGACGACGTCGCCCGCCTCCAGCATGCATTCGTCAAGAGCGTGCAAAAGGAAAAGGGTGTCGGGACTCATTTCCCGGCCACCCAAGGCGGGACTGCCCTGCACGGCCACGCTGGGTAGGGTGCTTCGCAGAAATGCGTCCTGACACGAATGGCACGAAGATAGCCGCAAGTCCTTTCGTGGCAACCGCATCACATGCCAGCACATCAATGCTAGCACTGCAGGCTGGCGGCCGTGCCAACTGACTCAGCGCAACAAGAAGACCTCAAGGCGAGAATGGAGTTGT
>JAPLNQ010000255.1 GCA_026401075.1 Planctomycetia bacterium | reverse complement strand
GCAGATCGCGGCGCCGTCTTTCTATAAGCAGCCTGCCGCCGAGATCGCCGCCACGCAGCGGCGGCTCAAAGACTGCGAAGCCCAACGGTCCACGGCATTTCAGCGGTGGGAAAAACTGGAATAGGCGGCTGCGTCGGGAATGTTTGGCCGTGCATCGATCGGGCTGGATGCGGTAGAATTCGGTTTGCCGCCGAGGTGGCGGTGCGAATGCGAGTGATGCCCACGGAGGTGCTGCCATGGTTGCCACGATTTCCCCGAATTCTCTTGCCGATCTCCGCCGTCGGGGCGCCGGGGTGACGCTGATTGACGTGCGGACCCCCGCCGAATACGACGAGGTGCACGTCGAAGGCGCCCGCAACATTCCGCTCGATCGCCTCGATCCGCGTGCCATCGCCGCCGAGCATGCCGGGAAGACCGGCGACCCGCTCTATTTCGTCTGCAAGTCTGGTGGCCGCAGCCAAAAGGCCTGCGAACAGATGATCGCGGCCGGTGTCAACGACGTGGTGAGCGTCGAAGGGGGCACCTCGGCCTGTGAGGCAGCCGGGATGAAAGTGGCCCGCAGCGGCCGGAAGGTGATGTCGCTGGAACGCCAGGTGCGGATCTGCGCCGGCGGAATGGTCGTGCTCGGTGCGGTCCTCGGTCAGTTCGTCAATCCTGCCTGGCACGCCCTGTCGGCGTTCATCGGCGCCGGCCTCGTCTTCGCGGGCGTCACCGATACCTGCGGCATGGCGATGATGCTGGCAAAGATGCCCTGGAATCAGGTGCGCGGTGCGGCCACATGCTGTGCCCGTGCCGTCATGCTCACGATGGTGCTCGGCAGTGCCGCGGGCGTCGCGGCGGCGGCGGAGCATACGAAGGATTCGCTCGAGGCCGTGCAGCAGGCCGTCGCGGATCAAAAGGCCGTGCTCGTCGACGTGCGTGAACCGGACGAGTGGAACCAGGGCCATCTGTCGGGAGCGCGTTCGCTGCCGCTCTCTGTGCTGGAGAATGGCGTGAAGCCCGATGCCCTCGCCAAGCTTTTGCCCAAGACCAAGATCATCTACGTCCACTGTCTGTCGGGCGGTCGCTGTCTCACGGCCGCTGACATCCTCGCGCCGCTGGGCTATGACGTGCGGCCACTGAAGCCGGGCTACCAGGCCCTCGTCGCCGCCGGCTTTCCCGCCGTCGTCGGCCAGTGAGCCTGGAGTCCCCCGGCTTCCGTTACCAGTATTTTACGAGCAGGACGCCCGCGAACACCATCACCGCGCCGATGATCCGGCCGGTGGTGAGGCCCTGCTGTGGCAGGTTCATCAGGCCGAAGTGGTCGAGCACGAGCGAGCAGATCAGCTGTCCGGCCACCACCGCCGCGATGAAGGCAGCGGCACCAAGTTTGGGGGCGAGCGCCGCACCGGCCAGCACGATCAGCGCGCCCAGCGGGCCACCGATCCAGTTCCACCACGGTGCAGCCCGCATGGCTGCGGCTGAGGGAGGGGTTGGCCGGAGCACCAGCATCACGACCACGACCGTCATGATCGTGCCGCAGATCGAGAAAAAGGTCGCGTAGCGGGGGTCTCCGAGGTTGGTCCGCAGCGAGCCGTTGGCCGCCGCCTGCAACGCGATGCAGCCGCCCGCGCCGGCGGCGAGCAGAATCCAGACAGTGTCCATAAAATTTCCTTTCCGTGAATCGCTACTATAGGGCCTCTATGGATATCAGCATCGAGCGACGTGAGAACGCCCCGGAGATGGCCGGCGAGGCTACCATTGAACTCGCCGTGAAGGGCCGGATCGATGCGGAAACGGGCGTGGAGCTGGAGCATGCTGTCGCGGAGGAGTTGCGACGTGGTCACCACGCCATCCGGCTCGACTGCACCGACGTGAGCTTCCTGAGCTCCGCTGGGATCCGCGTGCTCTTCAATGTCCACCGCGCCGCCAAGACCGCCGGCGCGCGGTGCCTCATCGGCGCAGCCAGCGAACCGGTGGCCCGCGTGCTGGAGTTGACGCGACTGGCCCCGATTCTCAGAGAGTCGCGGCCTCAAGAGTCGCAGCCTCAAGAGTCGCTGGGCACGGGCGGCCGCGGACAGACCCCGTCGGGTGATGCGGTTCCAGCCGCGGTCGGCCATGCCACCTCCGACACCCGTGCGGGCAGGATCCTGTTTGTCGGTCTGGAATTGCCCGGGAGCGGCGGACTCAAGGGCGACGTCGTGGGAGCGTCCGCCGCAGCCATGCTGGGTTCCGGGTTGGGCCGACTGGACGACACACCTTCGCGGCCTGTGCCGCGTCATGCCTTCGGCCTCGGGCTGGCCGGCCTGGCTGATGACGCGCTCGCCACGATTGCCGGCGAAATGCTGGCGGCCTGCGGGGCCGTCTTCCATCGGGCACCGCAGCCCTTTGCGACGGTCGACTATAGCCTCGGCGAAGGCAGCCTCGTGCCCACCGTGCGGCTGGCGTCGGGCCTGATCTGGGAGGGCCTGCCACGAGGGCGGGCCGGCTTCGAGCCGGCCGACGACGAGCCGGCCGTGCGGTTCGACGAACTGGCGGCGGCGTTGCTCGAGCAGTCGCAGGCCGACTGCCTGGCACTGGTGGTGGTCGCCGAGGTGCATGGCATCGTGGGCGCCGAACTGATCCGGCCGCTGGCCGAGGCGACCGCCACCGACAATCCCCGCAGCCGTGTTCCCGCCGTGGCCGCACGGTGGCTGAGTTTTTCCCGTGAGCCTGTGCATGCCCGACACACTGCGCTGGTCGTGGGCGTGGTCACACGCGGAAATCCTGCCGGGCCGCTGGACGAGTTCGTGCGGCCGCTCGGCCCAGACGGTCCCTCCGGCCATGCGCATGCCGCCATCTTTCCGCTGCGGCCGCTCAAGCGCGGCGCCGTCGACCTCGCCGCCACAGTCGCCGACCTCGCCGCATCCGAGCCGCTGGCGGTGATGCACCTGCTCGGCGATCCGCAACCGGTGCTCGGCAACGGCCAATCAGATTTTGTTCGCGGCTGTTGCTGGTTTGCGCCGCTGACAGTCGCCGGGCCCTCATCATCAGGGCCGCAGCCCTCGACGGGAGGCGGCTCATGATCACGCTGCTCTCCACCTGGACGTTCGGCGTGGCGCTCGGGTTTGTCGCGCTGGGGGTCTTCGTCAGCTTCAAGCTCTTCTCGTTTCCCGACATCACTACCGACGGCTCCTTCACGCTCGGCGCCGTCGTCGCGACCGTGCTGCTCGTGGCGGGTGTCGATCCGGTACTGGCGACGCTCGCGGGCATGGCGGCAGGCGCGGTGGCCGGTAGCTTCACCGGCATGCTGCACGCCATCCTCGGCATCGAGCCGCTCCTCTCCGGCATCCTTATGACGACGGCGCTGGCGAGCATCAATCTCGTGGTGCTCGGCCGCAGCAACGTGCCGCTCTCCGGTGTCAAAACGCTTTTCGATCGCGCCGAGTTCGCGTTGCTGCCGTCAGCACGACTGCTTGGCTTCGACGAGGTGACTGCGGGAGAGGCTGCGCGGCTGGGCTTCATGCTGCTGGCCGCGGGCGGCGCCGTGCTCATGCTCTATCTCTTCTTCCGCACGCGGCTGGGAACCGCCATGCGGGCCGGCGGCGACACGCCCACAATGGCTCGGGCACTTGGCCGCAACACCGGCGGGCTCACCGTGGCCGGTCTCGCGATTGCCAACTCGCTCACCGCGCTCTCTGGTGCCGTCGTCGCGCAGTATCAGGGCTTCGCCGACGTGCAGATGGGGATTGGCATGGTGGTGTGGGGCATGGCGAGCGTCTATCTGGGCGCGGCCCTCGTGGGGCAGGTGCGACTGGGCGGTGCGCTGCTGGCCACGCTCGCCGGCAGCGTGACGTTTCGCCTGCTCGTCGCCGCCGCACTCCGCGCCGGGCTCGACCCCGACTGGCTCAAGTTCACGACGGCCGTCGTCGTGCTGACGGCGCTCGTCGCGCCGCGGCTGCTCGTGCGACGCCACCAGGCTTCCGCCGCACGTTAAACCCCGACCCCGCCAGATCATCCAAAAACCGTTCATCTAAACCGTTCATCCAAACCGTACATTCAGGCTGATTCACGACAGATGCTCGAACTCCGCAATGCCACCGTGACATTTGCCGCCCCCGGCGGTCCGCTGGTCCGCGCGGTCGATGGCGTGTCGCTGACGATTCCGAGCGGTCAGTTCGTCGTGGTCATCGGCACGAACGGCTCGGGCAAGAGCACGCTCCTTGGGTCGATTGCGGGCACTGTCCGCCTCGACGGCGGTAGCATTCACCTGACCGGTCATGACATCACGCGGTGGCGGGAAGACCAGCGGGCCCGGCTGATTGGCCGGGTGTTTCAGGATCCGCGCGCCGGGACGGCCGCCAGCCTCACCGTGCTGGAAAATATCGGCGTCGCCGCCTGTCGCGGTCGGCGGGCCGGGCTCTCGTGGGCGACCAGCAGCAGCCTGCGGGCCGAGGCAGCGCGGCGGCTGGGGGCCATTGTGCCGGGTCTCGAAACCCGGCTCGACCAGCCGATTGGATCACTCTCCGGCGGCCAGCGGCAGATCGTGACGCTCGTGATGGCGACATGGCACCGGCCCGACCTGCTCCTGCTCGATGAACACACCGCCGCACTCGATCCGGCCGCGGCCGACCGGGTGGTGCAGGCCACGGCGAGGCTCGTCCGTGAGCAGAAACTCACGGCACTGATGGTGACGCATTCGCTCGCGCAGGCCGCGTCGCTCGGCGACCGGCTGCTGCTCGTGCATCGGGGGCGGATCGCCCTCGACGTCCATGGAGCGGCCAAGCGGCGGTTGTCGCCCGACGACCTCGCGTTTCGCTTCGCCCGCCTGCGGTCCTCCGACCAGCTCGACGAGGCCGCCGCACGTTCCCTCTCTGAACTTTACATATAGCCTTGGCATCAAGACGCGATGATCCCATCCTCCGTCTTCGCCTTTCTCCGCCGCGCCGTGCCGACCGTGGCCCTGCTCTTCGGCGCGTCGGCGCTCCTGCTCCTCACCGACAGGCAGTCGGCCAAGCGAGACCTGCCGGCGATCGCCGTCCTGCAGCAGACGAGTTCGATGGTGCTCGAGGATGCCGTCAAAGGGATGATCGCTGGGCTCGCCGAGCGAGGCTTTGTCGATGGCAAGACGGTGACGATCCGCCGCTACAACGCCGAGGGCGACATGGCCCAGGCCAACGCGATCGCCCGCGAGATCGTCGGCGGCCCGTTTGATCTGGTGCTCACCTCCAGCACGCCGTCGCTGCAGGCGGTGGCGACGGCCAACAGCCGTGGCCGGCTCAAGCATGTGTTCGCGGCGGTCGCGGATCCCTTCTCGGCTGGCGTCGGCTTCGATCGCGCCGACCCGCTCGTGCATCCGCCGCATCTGGTCGGGTATGGCAGCCTGGCGCCGGTGCACACAACGTTTCTGATCGCCCGGCGACTCAATCCCCTTTTGAGTCGCGTGGGAGTAGCGCACAACCCTTCCGAGAGCCATTCCCGCCGCTTCATGGAACTCGCGCGGGCCAGCTGCAAAACACTCGGCATCGAACTACTCGAGGCGCCGGTGGAAAACTCCTCGGGCGTTATCGAGGCGGTGCAGTCGACGATCTCGCGGGGTGCCGAGGCGATCTTCGTGCCTGGCGACACGACAGTCATCAGCGCTGTCGATTCGGTCATCGCCACCGCGGCGAAATCGGACGTTCCGGTGTTCAGCGTGAATCCTGGCGTGCCCGATCGGGGCACGCTGTTTGATGTTGGCTTCAATTTCCTTGAGGTGGGCCTCGTAGCCGGCCGGCTGGCGGCGGATCTGCTCTCAGGCACTGATCCCAAGACCGTGCCGATCCGCGAGACGGCTCATGAGATTCCGCCCTACATCGTGCTCAATCTCGCCACGAAGGCAGCAGCTCCCGACCGCTGGCAGGCCCCTGAAGACCTCAGGAAACAGGCACGGTACTTGATCGACGGGGCGGGGCGGCACGAACAACCTGACGCAACGCTGGCCGGGCCGTTCGACGAGGCTCCAGCGCAGTGAACGGAAAATAGGGACGGGAGCGAATTTTGCGACGGCTATGTTCATGCCGTCTTTAAGCCCTCAT
Source organism: Planctomycetia bacterium (assembly GCA_026401075.1). Classification (GTDB taxonomy): domain Bacteria; phylum Planctomycetota; class Planctomycetia; order Pirellulales; family UBA1268; genus CAMCQY01. Next base: position 3,849 of record JAPLNQ010000255.1, on the reverse strand, counting down.
AAAAATCGCTCCCGTCCCTATTTTCCTCGTTAAACATCAGGAGAAGGCAACGATGACCCCCACGACTGCACTCGCTGTTCTCCGCCGCTCCGCGCCGACTGTGGCCCTGCTGTTCGGCGCGTCGGCGCTTCTGCTGCTTACCGACAGGCAGTCGGCCAAGCGTGCGTTGCCTGCGATCGCCGTGCTCCAGCAGACGAGCTCGCCGGTGCTCGAGGATACGATCAAGGGAATGATCGCGGGGCTCACTGAACGAGGCTTTGTCGATGGCAAAACGGTGACGATCCGTCGCTACAACGCCGAAGGGGACATTGCCCAGGGCAACGCGATCGCCCGCGAGATTGTCGGCGGGCCGTTCGATCTGGTGCTCACCTCCAGCACGCCCTCGCTGCAGGCGGTGGCGACGGCCAACACCCGCGGCCGACTCAAGCATGTGTTCGCCGCGGTCACGGATCCATTTACCGCAGGCGTCGGCCTCGATCGGGCCGATCCGCTCGTGCATCCGCCGCATCTGGTCGGGTATGGCAGCCTGGCACCGGTGCACACAACGTTTCTGATCGCCCGGCGTTTGAATCCCCGGTTAGCCCGCGTGGGCGTGGCTCACAACCCTTCCGAGAGTAATTCCCGCCGCTCCATGGAACTCGCGCGGGCCAGCTGCAAGCTGCTCGGGATCGAGCTGTTCGAGGTGCCGGTGGAAAATTCTTCCGGCGTGATCGAGGCGATACAGTCGACGATCTCGCGGGGCGCTGAGGCGATCTTCGTGCCGGGCGATACGACGGTGGTGAGTGCAATCGACTCGGTCATCGCCACCGCCGGCAAGGCGGACGTTCCGGTGTTCAGCGTGAATCCCGGCGTACCCGACCGCGGCACCCTCTTCGATGTCGGCTTCAACTACACGGAGATTGGGCTCGTGGCCGGCCGGCTGGCGGCTGATCTACTTTCGGGCACCGATCCCAAGACCGTGCCGATCCGCGAGACCACCCGCGTGATTCCGCCCTACCTCGTAATCAATGTCACCACGAAGGCTGCGGCCCCTGACCGCTGGCAGGTGCCGGAGGATCTGAAGCCGCAGGCACGGTGTCTGATCGACGGGACAGGGCGGCACGACCAACCCGACGCGGTGCTGAAGGGGCCGTTCGACGAAGCTCCGGCGCAGTAACGGGAAAATGGGGACGGGAGCGATTTTTTGATCGCTGAGGGCGACACGGCTGGTGTCGGTGCAAAAATCGCTCCCGTCCCCATTTTCCCCAGTCTGCCCGAGTAGACCCGTGGTCGTTTCGCAGGGCTTGAAGCGTTTGCGGGTCGATACTCCCGCTTATGGGGAATCGCAACGAGCGGATACGGCGTGCGGCAGGCTGTCATGCGACGAGGCGAAGCCTTGGCGATCAGACTTCTGCCGGCGCGAAGCCATCCTTGCGCATCGTCCCCGGCACCGGCGGTGACGACACGGCCCGTCGGGCACTCATGGGGCCCGACGCCTTCAAGCATGTGATCGCACCGCTGGTCGGCCGACGTATCGGCTACGTGCAGCCGGCCGGACACGTCGGGGATGCCCTGATCGAGCTGGCCATGACCCAGCTCTTCGCAGAGTGTGGCATCCGCTGGCTGTCGCTGGACCTCGATGATCCTGCTGAAGTGGACGTGATCGTGTTCGGTGGCGGCGGCAGCATGGGTCGGCGATCTGCCGAGAACCACGCGATTCGCACCCGGGCCCTTGGGCTTCGCCTGCCGGTCGTCATCCTGCCGCAGTCGTTCACCGACCGCGAGGACCGCCCGTTTGCCAAAGTGTTTGTTCGCGAGCAGGCGAGCCTCGGCCTGCGGACGGACGGCATCCTCGCCCCCGATCTCGCGCTGGGTCTGGCCTGGCCCGCCGCCGGCCCGCCGGTGCAGGATCTCGGCATCCTGATGCGACGCGATCACGAGCGGAGGGGACGGCTGCTCCAGCTGTCGCGTGATCCAGCCGCCCTCTGCAACACGCCCGCCGAGACGCTCGCTCTGGCGGCGCGGTATCGACGGATCATCACCGACCGACTGCACTTTGCGATCGCCGGGCTGCATGCGGGCCGCGAGGTCACACTCCTGCCGAACAACTACCACAAGAACCGGTCGATGCACGAGACATGGCTGGCCGGACTCGGCTGCCACTTCGCGGAGAGCGTGGAAGCCGCGTTGCTCCAGCAGGCAGCCGCCTCGCGCCGCGGGAGCCGGGCTGCAGCCTGAAGGTCGATGGTCAGCGGCCGTTGGTTAGCGGTCGAGCGGCAGGCCGCACGCGTCGAGCACCGCGGTCTGCACGGCGAGGTCATGGGCGTGGGAAAATGCAAAAGGCTTCTCACCGCGGATGGCCGCGGCCATGTCGGCGGCGTCGTCGACGTAGCGGGTGTACTTGGGCAGCGGCACGTCCTGCACACCCGCCGCATGGCCGCCACGCGGCTGCGCAAGCGTGAGGCGGACCACCGGATTGTCGAGCGGCTGAATGTGGAATGTCCCCTCGGTGCCGCAGACCGTGAACTGCCGGCGGGCAAAGCCATCGACGTCGACCCCAGCAGTGCGGATCGTCGCCGTTGCCCGCGGATACTCGAGCACGGCGAGCATGTTGTCGGCGAGGCCATCGGGCAGCGGCGACGAATGCCGTGAAAATCCTTCGACCCGATCCGGCTTGCCGAGGACGCCGACCGCGAGGTCGATCAGGTGACAGCCGAGTTCGAGCATCATCCCGCCCGGATAGCGGGCGAGTTCGCGTCGACTCGCCTGATCGAGCACCTTGCCCATCACTGCGTGAATCTCAAAAATCTCGCCCAGCCAGCCCTCCGAGACCGCCTGTCGGAGCATGACGACGGCGGGGTTGGAGCGATGCATGTAGCCCATCTGGACGACGAACTTTCGCTCAGCGGCGGCGTCGAGGATCCGCCGGTATTGCGGCAGCGACGTGCCGGCCGGCTTGTCGAGGTGCACATGCTTGCCGGCCGCGATGCAGGCTTCGGCATTGTCGAGCAGATCGGGCACGGCTGTCTCGACGAGCACCGCCTGCAGCCCGGGCATCGCCAGCAACTGTTCCCGCGTCATCCACGGGAGGCCGGCGTACGCGGGCTCCGCATCGACCTTCCGGCGTGCCTCAGCGTCGGACTCGACCACGCCGACGACCTCGTAGTCTGGCGAGCGGCGGTAGACGCCAAGCTTCGTCGCATGGCCATGCTTCACGCCGATCTGCCCGATCCGGATTGGCGCGGGACGAGCAGCGGGATCAGCGGCGAAGGCCTCGGTTGCGACGGCTGTCACCGCCGCTGTTTCGAGAAACCGTCGGCGTGAAAGAGCAGTTTCCATGAATCCGTGTCCCATTGTCGAATGGATCGGTCTCGAGCACGTCCTCATCGGACCTGGGCGATTATGGGAGGTGCCGACGCCCCGCTGCAATCGTGTCGAGTCGTGCCACGAGACGCCGTCCATCGTTGACGCCCGGCTGGCTGGTCCCCACACTGTGATTCGGGAGACCATAGCCATGCCGAATCAAATCTGTCCAAGATCGCAGCGGCCTTTGTGGGCAATGAGACTGCTGCCGTGCCTGCTGGCGTGTGTTGCGGCGGTCGCGGTGTTGGAGACGTCTTTCGCCGAGGACGTCCGTCTCGGCGACCGGAAGGACCTCGACGGATATTTTCCGTTCGAGCCGCCCGCCACCCGCGAGGCCTGGCTGGCCCGTGCGGAGGATGTCCGCCGCCGTGTGCTCGTGTCACAGGGACTTTGGCCGATGCCCACGAAGACACCGCTCAATGCCGTCATTCACGGCACGATCGAGCGAAACGGCTACACCCTCTCCAAGGTGTTCTTCGAGAGCGCGCCGGGCTTCTTCGTCACCGG
>JAPLNQ010000040.1 GCA_026401075.1 Planctomycetia bacterium | reverse complement strand
CTGGGGTACCGACCCCCGGCTCCTGAGGCGCGGCAGCCCTGTGCGGTCGCCTCGGCTACGCCTCGGCAACCGCACAGGGCTGGTCTACTGGAGGGCAAAACCCTAACTTAAAAACTGGCGTCATTCATGGGGGCAGGTCAAGACGGTGACCGCGTCGTCTTCGTCGGTGACAGCATCACCGGGCAGGGCATGAACATAGGCCCGGGGGGCTTCATCAACCTCTTCAAGGCGGGCCTCGACGCCGCCCGCCTCGACAGCAACGTGAGCGTAGTGCCACTCGGCGGCAGCGGTCAGACGGTCGGCAGCTGGCAGAACGTCGAGAAGCAGAGCCGCGAGAAGGAGACGTTTCTCGACGTGAAGAATGTCGACGTGCGGGAAGCCCTCGGTCGCCACGCCGACGTTCTCATCGTCATGCTCGGCATGAACGACAGTCTCTCCCCATCCTTGGACGCAAGCCCCGCAAGCCTCGACGCCTGGGCCTGCCGCTACCGCGAACTGCTGGCCTCGCTACGGTCGCGCACCACGCCGCGGGTGACGGCGCTCGCCACGATCACGCCCAACACGGAAGACCCGAAATCGCCCAAGACGCTCGCCATCGCCGAGATGAACCGCCGGGTGGCGGCGATCGCCGCCGAACAGGACTGCGTGCTTTTGCCCACCAGTGACACGATCTGGGAGACACTGCGGGCCGGCCGCCGATTCAAGCCCGACTTCCACGTCGCCCCCGACTTCGTCCATCCCAACGGAGTTGGCCATGCCTCCGTCGCCGCGGCGATGCTCCGCGGACTCGGCGAGACGAAGGCCGCCGAGGCCATCACGACGCAGCACATCCAAAAGGCCCTCGACGCGGCCCGCGGCGAACTGCCCGGCCTCTCGTACGCGATCGTGCCGAAGGAACTTCCGCTGGAGTCCGACGAGGCCACCTTCGAGATCCGGGCGTTCTATACGCCCGCTGCGGCCGGCGGCACTCCGCGACTCAGTCTCGCGGCACCGACCGGCTGGCAGGTGAAGCCTGTGGAGCCGCAAGGGAACGAATCCACCTTCGTCGTGACGGGCAAACCCGAGCGACTGGAAAACGTCTTTACGCTCACCGCCACCGCTGGCGACACGAAGAAGGAAACGACGATCACAATCCCCGCGCCGTGGCTCATCGGCACCGGCTTCACCAATCCTGCGGCCTGGGAACGCGGCGCTCAGGACTACGTGCCCGACAAGGGCGTGCTGCCCGGCGAAGAACGCTTTGCCGCGGGGAAAGACTTTGGCGGCACGCCAGCCGACTGGAAGGGGAATGCTCCGAAGTGGAGCCGCTATGTGGCGAGCGTCAACCACACCGGCGGCGCGACGCCTGGCAACGTTTCTCTGTATGCCGTGTCGTTCGCGAATACATTCGAGACCGGCTACGGGGCCCGCTGGATCCACTGCGACCGTGAGGTACCCGTGGAACTGCGGTTTGGCTCGCAGGTGTTTGCCGGCCAACAGGGCGTGGTGGCTTGGCTCAACGGCGAGAAGCTCTATGCGGGGTCGATCACGAACGAGCCGAATCGCAAGGCCGTTCGCAAGGCGGTGCTCAAGCCGGGCTGGAACAGCCTCGTCTTCAAGGCAAACCACTGCCAGTGGCAGTGGCAGTTTTCCTGCGATATTCTCTGCGATAACCCCGCGGACGCCGCGTCGCTACGAATCTCCACGGTGCCACGTCCATGACCACTCATCGCCGCGGCTTCCTGCACGACTGCGGCACGGCGGCAGGCGGCGTGGCACTCGCGCACCTGCTCGCCCGTGATGGCCTGCCGGCCGCGCCGGCGGCGCCGATCCGTCCGGCGATCGCGACGACGCATCCCTATGCAGCCAGAGCAGCGCACTTCCCTGCCAAGGCCGAACGCCTGCTCGTCATCTTCTGCGCCGGCGCGGTCAGCCACCTCGACACCTGGGACTACAAGCCGGCGCTCTATCGCCACGATGGTGAGCAGCCGCCGAATGCCCCCGCAGTGACGTTCCAAGGCCCGATCGGCAAGCTCGCCAAGCCGTTCTGGACGTTCCGACCGCGGGGCGACAGCGGCAAGATGGTCTCCGACCTGATGCCACACCTCGCCGAGCTCACCGACGAGATGTGCTTCATCCATTCGCTCACGGCGAAGAACAGCGCTCACACACAGGCCGAAAACTTTCTCTCCACGGGCTACACGTTCGAAGGCTTTCCCAGCCTCGGTGCCTGGGTCACCTATGCCCTCGGCAGCGACAACGAAAATCTGCCTGCGTTCGTCGCGATCGCCGACCCGCGCGGCCGGCCGCAGGCGGGCCCCAACAACTGGGGCTCAGGGTTTCTGCCGGCCGCCTTTCAGGGCACGGCGTTCAGCGCTGCGGAGCCGCCCCGCAATCTGCGGCCTGCCGCGGGGATCTCTCCGGCGTCGAGCCGCGCGGCGGCCGACCTGCTGGCCCGACTCAACGCCAGCCACGGCCAGCGGTATCCCGGCG
>JAPLNQ010000162.1 GCA_026401075.1 Planctomycetia bacterium | reverse complement strand
GCCGGCGACGGGGCGGGCCGGCGAGCGAAACCCCGTTCGGAGTCCGAAGGTCGATCATGCGGTGTTGCCGGCAGGCGGTGCGGCGGCGGGGCAGGCCCGTTGCAGTCAGTGCCAGCGGGCGGCCTGTCCGCAGTGCCGGCTTCCCGATCCGCAGCAGCATGCACATGCACATGCACATGCACACTGCCAGCACGGCCTCTGCCCGGCCCATTGTCCGGTGCGTCCCGACGTGTTTGGTTTTTATGGCACGCAGTGGCGGCGGTGGCCCGGCTCGGGTGTGGTTCAGGCCTCGAACAACGAAGCAGCGACTCCAGCCCGGCCTCCGCTGGCGGAAGTCCCTGCCGCCGAGGAAGAATCGCTCGTGCCCGATGCCGCCGCAGCAGATTTGCCCGCCCCGGCCGCCGTCGATCCCGAGGCATCCGATCGATCATCACCCGCCGAAGAATCTGACGAGGTGGTGAGCCTTACCGCCTGGCGGACGTTCACCGCCACGCCGCCGCGACTCGCGGTCCAACCGTGAACGCCGCCAGACCAATTGAATGCGAGAGGCGGGAGTCGAACCCGCACGCCTTGCGGCACTGGAACCTAAATCCAGCGCGTCTGCCAGTTTCGCCACTCTCGCGCAACCGATCTCCGCTCAGTCTACCTTCGAGCCACGTGCCTCCGTACCGCCGTCCCATCGGTCGATGCTGCCTGCCGGGCGGTCGAGGAGCCGGTCGAGGCTGCCGCGGCCGGCGTCATCCCGGGGCGGCCAGGTCGCCAGCAGCAACTCGTGGAGTGTGTCGTCGGCCGACGTCCGGCCCAGTCTGGCAAACCGGATTTCCAAAAATAGCACGCACCTAGCGGGCGTATTGCGCGCATTCCACTGCCGGGCGAGCGCTGCGGCAATCGCCGGTGCGAAGATCCGCTGACGGGGGCGGGGCAGTACCCAGAAGAGCTTGTGCCAGCGGTGGTGCGGCAGGGATGTAAATCCCGCGGTGGGCCGCTCCGTCTCGAGCGGTCGGCCGCCGCGGAGAAGGTCGACGACGTTGCCGTTTGCCAGCTCGGCCCGCGCGTAGACCCACTGCTCCTGGCGCTCGATATCGCCGAACATGCCCCACTCCTGATGCATGTAAGGAATGGTGATCAGCGACCTGACGTGTCGGGGCAGCGGACTGCGGCGCCACGGCGTCACGTCGTGCACGAGGCTCACCAGCGCAAGCGTTCCCGCAGCAAGGCAGGCCCATCGCGTGGCCCATGATTCCGGGCCGGCCGATGCTTCGGGGGCGTGGCAGCCGGCCGCTCCTCGGGTGTCGAGCCGATTCCAGAACTCCGGCGGCACCAGCGCCAGCCAGGCCGCCAGGCCCACGTATCCAAAGAGTCCCACCGTCATCGTGAGGCAGATGGCGAGGTGGAAGAGCATGAACAGGATGAAAAGGTAGCCGCGGACCCGTGCTGATGGTGCTGCGATCAGCAACACAGGACCCAGCAGTTCGATCGCGAGCACGGTCCACGATGCCGGGCGGGCCATCCAGCCTGTGCCCAGGAGCCAGGCCCCCAGCGGCGTGCCGTGGTCGTGGACCGACATCGCAAAGCGGACAGCATCGCCAGAGAACCAGACGTCATTCCACTTGGAGAGTCCGGCGGCGAGGTAGACGACGGCGATCTGCAGCACGAGCGCGACGGTCGCCGACGAAAAGACCTGCCCGCGGCGGCTGTCGCGGCGGGCATCCCACGACCAGGCGGAACCGAGCGGCAGGAACATCCCCCAAAAGAGCAGGCAGGCCAGCCAGGCGTCGCCCGCGTTGGTGGCCGGCGCGGTCCGTCTCAAGATGCTCACGACCGCCAGCCAACATGCGATCGTGGCACAGCGAGTCAGGCATCCCACCGCCAGCAGCAGACCTGCCGCCGCTTCCAGGCAGAGCATTGCGGGCCCCCACCAGTCGGCAGCGACGAGCGTGGCCAGTGACCATGCGAATGGATCGTCGAGGTAGTCCCGCAGCAATCCCAGGGGAAACATCCCATCCGGGGCAAACATCAGCGAAACGTCGCGGCTGCGGAGCAGGGCGTCGATGGTGACGAGCAGGCCGATCGCGGTCCGAAAGGCGGCCAGACTGCGTAAATCGAGCGTGAAGGCCCGCCGCGGTAGCATCGTGAGCCTCGTGTCCTGCGGGGGTGTTTCTTGAACAACTCGCGCGTCGAAACTACAACATCGGCCGTCCAGGGATCGATCCCAACTGTTTACTCAACCGCCTGTTTCGAGGAGAACCCCGAGCGATGCATGTTCCACTGGTGGTGCTGGGTGGCGGTCCGGGCGGCTATGCCGCCGCCTTTCTGGCAGCTGATCTCGGCATGGCGGTGACCCTGGTGGAGCGCGATGAACGGCTCGGCGGCACCTGTCTGCTGCGGGGCTGCATCCCGTCCAAGGCCCTCCTGCACGTGGGCCGCGTGCTGGCCGAGACCCGCGAGATGGAGGAGTGGGGGGTCCACTTCCCGCGGCCCACGGTGAATGTCGACGCGCTGCGGGCTCGCAAAGACAAGGTCATCTCCACGCTCACCGGCGGCCTCGGCCAGTTGGCCCGCCGTCGCAACGTGACCATCGTGCGGGGTAATGCCCGGTTTACGAGCCCCAACACCCTTGAAATCGCCGCTGCGACGGCCGGCGGCGCCAGCCAGACCCTCACGTTCGACCACTGCATCCTGGCCAGCGGCTCCCGCCCGGCGCGGATCCCGGCCTTCGACATCGGCAGTCCGCGGGTGATGGATTCGACTGGAGCGCTCGAACTGGCCGACATTCCGGAATCGCTCCTCGTCGTCGGTGGCGGCTACATCGGCCTGGAGATGGGCACCGTCTACGCCGAACTCGGCACGCGTGTCTCGGTCGTCGAACTCACCGACACACTGCTGCCCGGGGCAGACCGCGACCTTGTCAAGCCGCTGCAGCAACGGCTCGAGAAGCTTTTCGAAAAGATTCATCTCCGCACCAAGGTCGTCAAGCTGGAGGATGCCGGGGATTCTGTCCGCGTGCATTTCGACGGCCCGGATGGGCCGAGCGTGCGGGAGTTTTCGCGGGTGCTCGTGGCCGTGGGCCGGCGACCGAATTCCGATGGCATCGGGCTGGAAAGCACCGGCGTGAATGTCAATGCGAAAGGCTTCGTGGAGGTTGACGACCAGCAGCGGACGGCCGATCCGCACATCCTGGCGATCGGCGACGTCTGCGGCGAACCGATGCTGGCGCACCGCGCGAGCCACCAGGGCAAGGTGGCGGTCGAGGTGTTGCACGGCGAGCCGGCGGTATTTGCGCCCAGGGCCATTCCAGCCGTGGTGTTTACCGATCCCGAGATCGCCTGGGCGGGGCTTACCGAAAATGAGTTGGCTGTGTCGGGGCGCGTGGTCGAGATCAGCCGTTATCCTTGGGCAGCGAGCGGTCGGGCGCATGCCCTGGGGCGGACTGACGGCATGACGAAGGTGCTCGTCGATCCCGAGACCGACACCGTGCTCGGCGTGGGCATTGTGGGGCCCGGCGCCGGCGAACTGATCGCGGAGGGGGTGCTGGCGATCGAAATGGGCTGTTCGGCCCGCGATCTGATGGAGTCGATCCACCCGCATCCGACGCTCAGCGAAACGGTGGCCTTCTCGGCCGAAAACTACTTCGGCCTCGCCACCGAGATCTACCGCCCCCGTGCAGAAGCGGCGAAGTAGGCGGGTATGGCGAATGGGCTTTACGCCCCTCGGAACCATCGGAATAATGGGAAAAGTTCGCCCACCTTTCCGGAGCACTCCATGGCCAGCCCCGACATCGATCAGACCGGCAACGAAGTTGTTGAGGAGGTAGGGGCAGCGAACGGGCATTCCGGCGGCGACGGAAATCTGCCCAAGGGAGGCCATGCTCCCATGTCGATCGGCCAGATGAGTGACAGCACGAGCGGGCAACCGGTGCGTGCCGATGGCGTTGCCGCCGTCGACTCAGATCCCACGGAGACGACCGAGTGGCTCGACTCCCTGCGGTATGTCATCAACAGCCGCGGCCCCGATCGGGCCGCCTATCTGCTGCATGCCATCGAGCAGGAGGCCTACCGGCTGGGTGTGCCGATCCCGTTCTCCACGACCACGCCCTACATCAACACGATTCCGCCCGACAAGCAGCCGCCGTTCCCGGGCAACCGCGAGCTCGAGCGGCGGATCAAGAGCATCATCCGCTGGAATGCGATGGCGATGGTGGTGCGGGCCAATCGCGAAGACAAGAGCATCGGCGGCCACATCTCCACTTTCGCCTCCTCGGCAACGCTCGTGGAAGTGGCGATGAACCATTTCATCCGTGGCCGCGGAGACGACTACTCGGGCGACCAGGTCTATTTTCAGGGGCATGCTTCGCCGGGCATCTACTCCCGCGCCTTCCTCGAAGGCCGGCTGAGCGAGAAGAAGCTGGAGAATTTCCGCCGTGAATTGGCCGAAGGCGGCGGGCTTTCGAGCTACCCGCATCCCTGGCTGATGCCTGAGTTCTGGGAGTTCCCCACGGTGTCGATGGGGCTGGGGCCGCTGATGGCCATCTACCAGGCGCGGTTCAACAAGTATCTGCAGGATCGCGGCATCAAGGACACGAGCAAACAGCACGTCTGGTCGTTCATCGGCGATGGCGAGTGCGACGAGCCGGAGACGCTCGGCGCGATTTCGCTGGCGGCCCGCGAGAAGCTCGACAACCTCGTGTTCGTCATCAACTGCAACCTGCAGCGGCTCGATGGCCCGGTGCGTGGCAACGGCAAGATCATCCAGGAGTTGGAAGGGGTCTTCCGCGGCGCCGGCTGGAACGTCATCAAGGTGATCTGGGGCGACGAGTGGGATGCGCTGCTCGCGAAGGACGAGAAGGGCAAACTCGTCAAGCGCATGAACGAGATCGTCGACGGTCAGTATCAGAAGTATGTCGTGATGCCCGGCGGCTACATTCGCGAGCACTTCTTCGGCGGCGATCCGGAGCTGGCCGAGATGGTGTCGCACCTCTCCGACGAGAAGCTCAAGAAACTGCGCCGCGGCGGCCACGATCCCGAGAAGGTCTACGCGGCTTACGACGCGGCGATGAAGTGCCACGGCAAGCCGACCGTGGTGCTTGCCAAGACGATCAAGGGCTACGGCCTTGGCGAGGTGGGCGAGGGTCGCAACGTCACCCACCAGCAGAAGAAGCTCAACGAGGAGGAGTTGCGGGCCTTCCGCACGCGGTTCGGGATTCCGATCTCGGACGACGAGGTTGCCAAGGCCCCTTTCTACCGGCCGCCGGAGGATTCGCCCGAGATGAAGTATCTGCGGGAGCGTCGCGCGGCCCTCGGCGGCCCCGTGCCGACCCGCCCGAAGCAGGCCCCGACGCTGAAGACGCCCTCGCTCGCAGAATACGCGGGCTTCATCGAGAAGAGTGCCGGCCGCGAGGTCTCCACGACCACGGGCGTGGTCACGCTGATGGCGTCGCTCCTGAAGGACAAGCACGTCGGCAAGTACATCGTTCCGATCGTACCCGACGAGTCGCGGACCTTCGGTATGGATCCGCTCTTCAAGCAGTGCGGCATCTATGCCCACAGCGGCCAGCTCTACGAGCCGGTCGACTCGGATCAGCTGCTCTATTACCGCGAGGCCAAGGACGGACAGATTCTCGAGGAGGGCATCACCGAGGCGGGGAGCATCTCGAGCTTCATCGCCGCCGGCACGGCATACGCCAGCCATGGCGTGCCGATGATCCCCATCTTCATCTACTACTCGATGTTCGGGTTTCAGCGGATTGGCGACCAGATCTGGGCCGCCTGCGACTGCCGCGCCCGCGGGTTCCTGCTCGGCGGCACCGCCGGCCGGACGACGCTCGCCGGCGAGGGGCTCCAGCATCAGGACGGCAACAGCCAGATGTTCGCCATCGCGTATCCGACGGTGAAGGTCTACGACCCGGCGTTTGTCTACGAGGCGACGGTCATCATGCTCGACGGCATGGACCGCATGTATGCCAAGGGTGAAGACTGGATCTACTACATCACGGTCTACAACGAAAACTACGAGATGCCGCCGATGCCGGCGGGCTGCGAAGAGGGCATTCTCAAGGGGATGTACAGGCTCCGCGAGGTGCCGGCAGCAGGGCCGGCAGCGGCACCGCTGCCGCACGTCAACCTGCTCGGCTCGGGCGCCATTCTGCGGGAGGTGATCCGGGCATCCGAACTGCTGGCTGAGCACTGGGGTGTGGCCAGCACGGTGTGGAGCGTGACCAGCTGGAAGGAGTTGCGCCGGGAGGCGCAGGAGTGCCGCCGCTGGAACATGCTGCATCCGGAGGCGACGCCCCGGCGGAGCTACCTCGAAGACCAGGTCGCTGGGGTGAAGGGCGTTTTCGTGGCGGCCAGCGATCACGTGCGAACGGTTCCCGAGCAGCTCGATCCCTGGATCCCCGGGGGACTGTTCACGCTGGGCACCGACGGCTTTGGTCGCAGCGACACCCGCGGCCCGCTGCGGCGGCACTTCGAGGTCGATGCCGAGTGCATCGCCATCGGGGCGCTGTCGCGACTGGCGGCAGAGGGTGCCATCGGGGCGCACGTTGTGGCCGAGGCCATCCGGAGGCTGGGTGTGAACCCCGACAAGATCGATGCCGCTTCGGCCTGAGGCTGACCACAGGCGGCGGATGAGTTTCCCGAATCGAGTGTGTTTCTGAGATCACGGCAAGAAGGCAATCCGAAGAGTCAACAAGAGCAACGGAGTCCATGGCAACCGAATTCAAGCTGCCCGATCTGGGCGAAAACATCGCGTCTGGCGATGTCGTGACCGTCTTCGTGTCGGAAGGCGATGTGGTGAAGCCGGGGCAGGCGCTCTTGGAGGTGGAGACCGACAAGGCGGTGATCGAAGTGCCCTGTCCACCGGGTGGCCGCATTGCCCAGGTGCTCGTCAAGAAGGGCGACACGGTCAAGGTGGGGCAGACGCTCGTGCTGCTCGATGCTGTCGGCGCTGCTTCGGCTCCGGCCAAGCCGGCTCCGCAAGCTTTGACCCAAGCTTCAACGCAAGCTCCGCCCCAAGCCCAATCATCTTCGCCAGCACCCACGCCGGCACCGAAGCCGGTGGCGGCTCCTGCTCCCGTTCAGCCAGTGGCGGCCGCTCCGGTCGCGACGGCCGCTGTTGCGAGCAGCCAGCGGGCTGCGGTTGCGGAGCCCGCGGATGCGGCCACGACCGCGGTCGATCCCGCTGGCCCCGCGGTGCGGCGTCTGGCGAGGGAGTTGGGCGTTGATCTGGGGCGGATCCGAGGCAGTGGTCCCGCCGGTCGGATCGTGCGAGAGGACGTGATCACCGCCGTTCGGCAGGCTGGCGGTCAGGGCACTGCCACGAGGTCTCATGCAACCGACTCCGGCTCGACGGAACGGGACGACTGGGGACCGGTTCGTCGCGAGCAACTTTCGCGGATGCGGAAGACGATCGCCACGAACATGGTCCGCAGCGTGTCGACGATTCCGCACCTCACGAATTTTGACGACGCCGACGTGACGGAACTCGAGCATCTGCGCAAGGGGAGCACTCAGGAATACGCAAAGAGCAACGTTAAGCTGACTGCGCTCGGATTTGTGATCAAGGCGGTGAGCCTGTCGCTTCGGCAGCATCCGGCCGTGAACGCCTCCATCGACATGGAGAAGGGCGAACTCGTCTACAAGGACTATGTCAACATCGGCCTGGCGGTCGACACGCCCCGTGGTCTGGTCGTGCCCGTCCTCCGCAACTGCGACACGCTGACGATTCCGCAGATCGCCCAGGCCGTCACCGATACGGCCGAGAAGGCCAAGAACTCGCAATACGGCATCGAGGATCTCCGCGGCGGAACCTTCACGATCAGCAACCTCGGTGCGATCGGCGGAACCTATTCCACGCCGATCATCAACTGGCCCGAGGTGGCTATCCTGCTGGTGGGCCGCTCGCGGAAGATGCCGGTGGTTCGCGATGACCGCATCGAGGCCCGGCTGATGATGCCGCTGTCGCTCTCGTACGACCACCGGGTCATCGACGGTGCCGCCGCCGCCCGGTTCCTCAAGGAGATCATCGGGTATCTGGAGAGTCCGGGACGGCTGCTCCTGGCGATGTGAACCTTGGCGATGTGAACCTTGGCGATGTGAACCTTGGCGATGTGAACCTTGGCGATGGGAGCGTCAGGACCGCGCACTGCCGTCTGTCACCGACCTCAATTTCGAACCCTCGACCTGAACGCCACGACCTGCAGGGCCACCAGTGAGTACGACCGACAGTATCGATGCGGCGGGAACCGCAAACCTCGCCTTTCTCGAGGAACTCTTCGAGCAGTATCAAAACGACCCGTCGAGTGTGGATCTCGAATGGCGGAGCTACTTCGACGCGATGAGAACGGGGACGGTGGCCCCGGCATCCATTGCGGCTGCAGCGCACGGTGCCCACCAGATTTCGGGTTCGGTTTCGGGTTTGGATTCGGCTTCGGGCGTCACAGGCGCGAATGGCGCGGCCCATCATGCGCCGGCGACCACGCAGCCGGTCACCAAGCTCGTGGCACCCGATGGCATCGCCACGGGGCATGCCGTGGCGATCGCCAACGGCGACGTGCGATTGCCAAACGCGCCGGCCGGTGAGGCGATGCCACTGCCGCTGCCGATGGCAACGGGCACGGCGGGCGAAGAGCGGGTGGCCTTCCTGCAGGATCGCGTCGACCAACTCGTGCGGGCCTACCGCGTGCGCGGCCACCTGATGGCCGAGATCGATCCGCTGGGCCGGCCGCGGCCGGGGCTGCCGGAGCTCGATCCGCAGTTCTACCACCTCACCGAAGCCGACATGGATCGGTCGTTCTCCACCGACACGATCGAGGGGCCGCAGTCGATGTCGCTGCGGCAGATCATCAAGCGGCTCCGCAACACCTACTGCCGGTCGATCGGCGTCCAGTTCATGCACATGGACGACCTGCGGGTGCGGCAGTGGCTGCAGGTGCGGATGGAGGGGTGTGAAAACCGCATCCAGCTCGACCGTAAGCAGCAGCTGCGGATCTACCGGCAGATGACGACCGCGGCGGTCTTCGAGGAGTTCATCCAGAAGCGGTTTCTCGGCGCCAAGAGCTTCTCGCTCGAGGGATCGGAGAGTCTGATCCCGCTGGTGGAGATGTCGATCGAGCGGGCGGCATCGCAGGACATCGGCGACATCGTGCTGGCGATGGCGCATCGCGGCCGTCTCAACGTGCTCGCGAACATCATGGGAAAGAGTCCGCAGCGGATCTTCCGCGAGTTTGCCGACATGGATCCGGAACTGCACGTCGGCCGTGGCGACGTGAAGTATCACCTCGGCCACTCCACCGACTATGGCGCCGCCAACGGCCGGAGCGTGCACCTCACGCTCTGCTTCAACCCGAGCCATCTGGAGTTTGTGAATCCGGTGGCGATCGGTCGCATGCGGGCCCGGCAGGACCGGTCCGCGGACCAGGCCCGCCAGAACGGCATGGTGATCCTGATTCACGGCGACGCGGCCTTTGCGGGCGAGGGGATCATTCAGGAGACGCTGAACCTGAGCGAACTGGAGGCCTATCGCACCGGCGGCACGCTCCATGTGGTCGTCAACAACCAGATCGGCTTCACTACCGGGCCGCGGGAGTCGCGGTCGTGCATGTATGCAACCGACGTGGCGAAGATGCTGCAGATTCCGATCTTCCATGTGAACGGCGAGGATCCGGAAGCCGTGGCGCAGGTGGTGAATCTCGCCATGGATTTCCGCCGCGAGTATCAGCGCGACGTCGTCATCGACATGTACTGCTTCCGCCGCCGTGGCCACAACGAGGCCGATGAGCCGGCGTTCACGCAGCCGGCGCTGTATCGCGTGATCGAGCGGCGGCCGAGCGTGCATGAGAGCTATCTGGAAAAGCTCCTGAAGCTTGGAGAGATCACTCGTGAAGAGGCGATGCAGATCGCCGAGGAGCACCGGTCCCGGCTCGATGCGGAACTGTCGGTTGCCAAGAGTGACGACTATGTGCACCGCAGCGACGTTGGCGGCGTGTGGGCTTTCTACGTCGGCGGTCGTGAGCGGGAGGCCGCCGATGTGGATACGGGCGTTCGTCGGGAGGTGCTCGAGCACCTGCTCGACCGTCTCGTGGCGCTTCCGGAGGGTTTTCAGCCGCACGCCAAGATTCAGAAGTTTCTTGAGGGCCGTCAGCAGATGGCGCGCGGGGGGCAGCCGCTCGACTGGTCGGCCGCCGAGGCGTTATCGCTGGCGAGCCTCGCCACGCAGGGCCTGCGGATTCGGATCTCCGGTCAGGATAGCCAACGAGGAACGTTCAGCCACCGGCATGCCGTGATCCACGACGCCGTCACCGACGACACCTACTGCACGCTCGAGCATCTGTCGCCCGACCAGGCGCCGGTCGAGATCTACAACAGCCCGCTTTCGGAAATGGGCGTGCTGGGATTCGAATACGGCTACAGCCTCGACTGCCCCGATGGCCTCGTGATCTGGGAGGCGCAGTTTGGCGACTTCGTGAACGTCGCACAGGTCGTGATCGACCAGTTCATCGTGAGCGCCGAGGACAAGTGGAACCGGCTCTCCGGTATCGTGATGCTCTTGCCGCACGGCTTCGAGGGGCAGGGTCCGGAGCATTCGAGCGCCCGTCTCGAAAGGTTTCTCTCACTGGCGGCCAAAGACAACATTCAGGTGGTGCAGCCGACGACTCCCGCGCAGATGTTCCACTGCCTCAGGCGGCAGGTGCTGCGGGTGTGGCGGAAGCCACTGATCGTGATGACGCCCAAGAGCCTGCTGCGGAATCCGGCCTGCGTGTCGAACATGGACGAACTCGTGACGGGCACGTTCCAGCGGGTGATTCCCGATCTATCAGCCGTGCCAGCGCGGGATGTCCGCAGGATCCTGCTCTGCTCAGGCAAAGTTGCCTACGAACTGGAGAAGCGACGGCAGGAACTGGGCCGCCGCGACGTCGCCATCGTGCGGGTGGAACAGCTCTATCCGCTGCCGAAGCGGGCGCTGGAGGCAGCGCTGGCCGACTACGCACCAGGCACGCCGGCCGTCTGGGTGCAGGAAGAGCCCGAGAACATGGGCGCCTGGCGATTCTTCCGCATCCACTTCGGAGACAAGCTGCTCGACCGCTTCCCGTTTTCGGGGGTGTGTCGGCAGAGTGCCGCCAGCCCCGCCACGGGCTCCAAAAAGAGTCACGATCTCGAGCAGAATGAGCTGCTCTCCGCCGCCTTCCACAGCTAGTCATGAACTCGTCGTGGCGGCTTCGGCCGCTACCGAACAACCATTCACGATTCACTCCTTCCTTTCCACCTCTTGCAACGCAACGGTCCCCCATGCCACTCGAACTCAAAGTCCCCGAAGTCGGTGAATCGATCACCGAGGTCATGATCGGCACCTGGAAGAAGCGGGAGGGCGATACCGTCGCGATCGACGAGTCGATCGTGGAGATCGAAAGCGATAAGGCGACCGTCGAGCTGCCTGCCCCACGGGCGGGAACGCTGACGAAGGTGCTCAAGGGGAGCGGTGAGAAGGCCAAGGTGGGCGAGGTGATCGGCTACATGGAGCCGGCAGGAGCCGGGGCCGGTGCTCCGGCGGCCACGTCGCCCGCGCAGCCCGTCGTTGACGTGAAGCGGACCGAGGGACGGACCGACATCGGTTCGGTCCAATCTCCGCGCGTGATGCCGGCGGCGGCTCGCGTGCTCGGTGAGGCAGGCGTGCCGGCAACGGCGGCGACCGGCACGGGCCCTGGTGGGCGGGTGACCAAGTCGGATGCCGTGGCGGCCACGGCGAAGCCCGCGGCGCCGGCGGCCGTAGCCCGTCCGGCTGCGGTCGTGCCAACCAAGACTGGAGGCAGTCTGGCTGCTAGCGGCAGCCGCGAGGAACGCTATGTGCTCATCAGCCCGATGCGTCAGCGGATCGCCGAGCGTCTCGTCGAGGCGCAGCAGCAAGCGGCGCTGTTGACGACGTTCAACGAGGTCGACATGTCGGTCGTCATGGCGCTGCGATCAAAGTTTAAGGATGTGTTTCAAGAGCGGCATGGTGTGAAGCTGGGCTTCATGTCGTTTTTTGTTCGTGCGGCCGTGGAGGCTCTCAAGGCTGTGCCGCAGGTAAACGCTGAGTATCGAGAGCCGCACATCGTCTACCGCGATTACTGCGACATCGGGATCGCCGTCGGGGGTGGCAAGGGACTCGTTGTGCCGGTGCTCCGCAACGCCGAGACGATGTCATTCGCCGGCATCGAACTGGCGATCAATGATTTCGCCCGCCGCGCCGCCGACAACAAGCTCAAGCTGGACGAACTCCAGGGAGGCACGTTCACGATCTCAAACGGCGGCGTCTATGGATCGATGATGAGCACGCCGATCATCAATCCGCCGCAGAGCGGCATCCTCGGCCTGCATGCCATCCAGGATCGGCCGATGGCGGTGAATGGCCAGGTGGTGATCCGGCCGATGATGTATCTGGCCCTCACCTACGACCACCGACTCGTTGACGGCCGCGAGGCGGTCACCTTCCTCAAGCGAATCAAGGACACGATCGAGGATCCGAGCAGACTGATGCTCGAAGTCTGATGAGAGCGGAAAGCGGAAAGTGAAACCGACAGGTGCCAGGCCTGGAGGGCCGGTTTAGCACCAGCGACCTGCGGTCGCCAAGCCGGGGCGGACAGGATGTCCGAGCCCGGCGTGAATACAGAAAGCAAAACATGGCACAGCATGATCTGGTGGTGATTGGTGGCGGTCCGGGTGGCTATGTCGCGGCGATCAGGGCTGCGCAGCTGGGGATGACGGCCACCGTCATCGAGAAGGAAGACAAACTCGGCGGCACCTGCCTGCGGGTTGGCTGCATCCCCTCGAAGGCGCTGCTCGAATCGAGCCACAAGTATGAGGAGGCCGGTCACGAGCTTGGAGTGCACGGCGTGAAGGTAGCGGGCGTCTCGCTCGATCTGCCGGCGATGATGAAGCGGAAGGACGACGTCGTCACCACGCTTTCCAAGGGGATCGAGGCGCTGCTCGCAAAGAACAAGATCGCCCGTATCAAGGGCACCGGCCGGCTGGCCGGGCCGGGCAAGGTGGAGGTCACGGCGGCCGACGGCACGAAGACCATGCTTGAAGCCGGAAAGACCATTGTGGCGGTGGGGAGCAAGAGCGTGGTCCTGCCAGGCGTCGAGGTCGACGGCCGGCTGGTGGGCACGAGCACCGAGGCACTTGCGTTTGAGAGTGTGCCGGAACATCTGGTGGTGATCGGCGGTGGCTACATCGGCTTGGAACTGGGCAGTGTCTGGCGGCGGCTCGGCTCGAAGGTGACGGTGCTCGAGTATGCCGATCGGATCCTGATGGGCATCGACGCGGAGATCGCGGCCGAGGCCCTCACGCTCTTCCGCAAGCAGGGGCTCGATATCCGGCTGGGCATGAAGGTGAAGAGTGCGAAGGCCATCAATGGCCGGTGCGTCGTGGAGTGCGAGGGACAGCCGCCGATCGACTGCGATCGTGTGCTGGCAGCGACGGGCCGCTTCCCCGCCACGGCTGACCTGGGGCTCGAGACGGTCGGTATCGCCACCGACAAGCGGGGCTGGATTCCCGTGGACGATCACTTCCGCACATCGGCGGCTGGCGTCTACGCCATCGGCGACTGCATCCCCGGCCCGATGCTCGCCCACAAGGCCGAGGAGGATGGCGTGGCCTGTGTCGAGGGCATGAAGACGGGCTATTCGCACGTCGACTACGACCTTGTGCCGGCCGTCGTCTTCACGCATCCCGAGATTGGCGCCGTCGGCAAGACGGAAGAGCAGCTGGTGGCTGCGGGCACGGCCTTCAAGAAGGGCGTGTTTCCGTTCCGGGCCAATGGCCGGGCCCGCACGATCAACGACACGACGGGCAAGGTGAAGGTGCTGGCCGACGCGGCGACCGACCGGGTGCTGGGCGTGCACATCATCGGCCCGGCGGCGGGTGACCTGATTGGCGAGGCTGCCGCGGCGATGAACTTTGGCGCGACAGCCGAGGACATCGGCCGGGTCTGCCATGCTCATCCCACGCTGCCCGAGGCGCTCAAAGAAGCGGCGCTCGCCGTGAGCGGCGGGGCGATCCACGCCTAGTCGGCGGCGGTCGTCAGCCAGCCACGTGCAGCATCCAGATCGCGAGCAGGGCGCGGGCTGACCAGAGGATCGTCCGCAGCCAGTTGGTACGAACGAGTGCCGCCACCGTCGCGGGCGTGTGGCCGGTGTGCTTCAGCCGGCCATGCAGTGGCATCTGCACAAGCAGCGTGGAGAGCCAGAGAACCGCCACCATGGCGAGGCCGGCCAGTGCCGCCGGCCGGCCGATCGCCGGAGGCGGGGAAATCGCGATGAGCGTGGCGGTGGCCGCCTCGACGAGCATGGGCGGCATCACGACGGGGCCGGTGCGACGTTGGTTCTCGTCGGCATAGTCGGGACTGTGTGTCGTGTCGTTGTGGGCGAAGAGCGGATAGTGCACCACCTGCACAAACCAGATCAGTCCACACATTGCGGACGAAGCGAGCGCCTGGGCGGCGAGAATGATCTCAGTCGTCGTCACGTGGCTGCCGCTTCCTCAGGAGGTTGCATGCGACTTGCCGGCGGCGCTATCCCGGTGAGCCTTCCAGGCGTGGTAGAGCAGCAGTCCGAAAGGCACCCACCAGATCAGGTCGTTGGTCGGCAGGGTCCAGCCGAAGGCAAGGGGCACTTCCCCTTTGGCGACGCCCATGATGTATCCGAGCGGCCCGAAGATTTTTCCAAGAAATCCCACGAGCACGATCGGCCAGTGGGTGATCGGATCGCGTGCCGCGGCCAGATAGCCGATGCCGTAGACGCCCACGATCATGCCGACGCACTGCCAGATGAACGGATAGTTCGGCCGTTCCATCCCCGTCAGGTCGAACAGCCAGCCGGGGTAGAGCACGGTCAGTGCGCCCCAGAGCAGGTTGTAGATACCAGCGGCGATGAGCCACCACGAGATTCGGGGCGGCGCGGCAGGTGTTTGTATGGGGCCCATC
>JAPLNQ010000027.1 GCA_026401075.1 Planctomycetia bacterium | reverse complement strand
TCTCACGGTGACGGGCAACGAGTTCTACGACGCCGGCACGGGCGGCTTCACGGCGGGCCAGGGCACCGGATTCGAGTTCATGGCGGCACCGTGGCTGCACTACGAGGCGTATGACATCAAGTTTACCAACAACGTCATCCACGACACGGAAGGCGCCGGCATCGGCGTCAACGGCGGGTACAACATCCTCATGGCCTATAACACGCTCTACCACGTGGGTGGCCGCAGCCACGTGATCGAGGCGGTCTTCGGCGCGCGGACGTGCGACGGCGACCGCGCCAGGGCCGGCAGCTATCTCGCGCAGGGCGGTTGGGGCACGACGGTCGTCGGCGGCGACGAGCCGATCCCCAATCGCAACGTCTTCATCTACAACAACATCGTTCTCAATCCGAACGGGTACGCCAGCCAGTGGCAGCAGTTTGCGGTGGCAATGCCCCGCACGCCGTCCGCCGGATCCAACATCCCCTCGCCGGCACGCGCCGACACAAATCTTCAGTTTCGGGGCAACGTCATCTGGAATGGCCCGGCTGACCATCCGCTGGGGATCGAATCAGAGACGCTCGCGGCCGACGTGCTCGCGCACAATTCCATCAACACCGTACGGCCGCTCCTGGTAGACCCGATCCGCGGCGACTATTCCCTCGCTGCAGGCTACGTCCCCCCGGCGGGCTACGAGATTCCCGACTTCACTTGGTCTGATGCGCCGGCCTCGCCGGCCGTGCCCGCCGGCACGCTCGACAACAGGGTGGTCTACGACCATCTCGGCGTGGCCCGCACGGGGTCGCAGGCGGCCGGCGCCTTCGGAGCAGCCGCCGACGTCGTTGTGCCGCCGCCATTCCCGCCCGTGCCGCCCCCTGCACCACCGATTCCCGTCACCGCCAGCTTTGCCGCGATCCCGGTGCTGCGGAACACGGCCGTGGCGGCGGCGCGGCTGACATTCAGTGCGGCCGTAACGGGGTTTGACCGAAGCGATGTGCGGCTCACCCGCACTGGCGCCATCGTGGCCCTGCCGGCAGCGGCCGTCAGGCCCGTGTCTGGTGCGGGCGGCACCACATTCGACGTGGTCGGCCTGGGAATCGCGACCGCGCCGGCCGGCAACTATGTGCTCGTCGTGCGGGCCGCGGGCAGCGGCATCGCGGATGCGGCTGGCAATGGGCTGGCAGCGGCGATCGTCGTCCGTTGGACGGTCAACCGCACGCCGCCGACGGCGGTCTTCCGTGCGGTCGCGGCGGTCACGGCCAGAACGGTCTCGTCGCTCACGATCGTGTTCAGCAAGGCTGTGACGGGCGTAACGATCGATGACTTCATGCTCACTCGCGGCGGCTCGCCGCTGCCGCTGTCTGGTGCGACCGTGAGCACGCTCGACAACCGCACCTTCACGATCGCGGGCATCCGCGGCACGCATGTCCTCGGCAGCTACGCGCTGCGGCTGAAGCGGGGAGGCACGGGAATCATCGACGCAGCAGGCAACGCTCTTGCGACTCCGGCGGGAGTGGCGTGGCGGATGACGCGAACGGTGGCGGCCGCCTTTGCCCTGCTCGGTGGAACGCCGGGTGGCTGACGCCCGTGCGAGCCGCCGGCCGGGTCAGTCGGGCTTGCCGGGCAGGAACGGAAACGGCTCGGCAGGTGTCATCTTCGCGGCGGCGTTGCCGGTGTAGGTTTCCCCGCCGATCAGCGAGAGCTTCTTCGTCGAACTGCCCGCGGTGAAGTCGATGTCAGCCAGCGGGATCCATAAGCCGTTACGGCTCGTCGCCGAATCGAAATACATCACCTTTCCCTTCTGGTCGTAGAGAGTCCGCCATACGGTGCTGGTGATGTTGGGGGCGACGGTCTTCAACCCCAGCGGCACCGACAAGCTGCGGATCACACTGAATTACTGGGCAACGGCAGCGTGCTGATCGGCCGTCTGCGGGAGCGAATCGATGAAGAAGGAGGCGCGAACAAACCGATCCGATGCCCGGCTCGTGCCGGGCATCATCGTGAGTCCACCGATCTGTTTCCAGTCGGCGTTGAGCGAGAGCTGCTCGTCGAAGGTGGGCGAGTTGGACATCACCTGATAATGACGGTCGTGGTGGATCACGAGCCTGCCATGCACGTATTCGAGGATTGCCGAATCACCCGTAGGATCGGAGATTGCCATGTGTCCCTCCGCCGTTGCGCCATTGGGCAGAATCGGCGCGATGGTCGTGAATGGCTCCTTCTCGAGCGCCGCGACGGCCTCTGACACGGTCGCATACTGGTCGAGAACGTACTGCGTCTTGGCTGCGATCGACAGCGTCGGTCGGTCGGCCTGCGGCTTACCGTAGTCGGATTCGACGAGGTAGAGCGTGTTGACGAGAAGGCCCTTCTCGTTGATGCCGTCGATGGACGAAACCTTGTAGAAGGAGCAAATCAGCGAGCCATAGGTGCTCGTCTAGGCGATGGAATCGGGGCCGGCCGCGCCGGTGCGGGATAAAGCAACCCCTCTTCTGTAAATGCCGGGATGAGCAGGCGGGTCATCTGGCTTCC
>JAPLNQ010000010.1 GCA_026401075.1 Planctomycetia bacterium | reverse complement strand
GGGGCAGGTCAGGGGCGAGACAAGAAGGTTATCAATGGCGGTCAAGAAGATAGGTGTGACGGAGCAGACGTACTTTTGAAAAGAAGAAGCAGTACGGTGGCCTCCGAAAAAGACCACAGGCCAATCGGCTGAAGGATCTCGAGCAGGAGAATAGCCGCCTGCCTTCATGGCACCGCGGCAACTTCGCCGCCTGCCCGGCTGGTCAGCGATTCTAGCAGGTCGACCGAGATGCCCTCGGCCACGGACCGCACCCCACCGTCGCCCGCGAGCACCTGAAAAACCCCCCCCGGCAACCGCGACCGCGGCTTGAGCGAGGTTTCCATCGGAGTCGCCCCGATTCCCGCCCCCAGGCCCGTGTAACGGCCGACGTCGGAAATGTAGGGCCAAGAGTAGCGAGGCTTCGTCCATGTGCTGCCACCATTGACCGTGTAGTCGTTGCACTCGGAGAGCACTAGGGTATTCGAAAGTCCGTCGGTGATATCAGCCATCTGGATCGGCTGGCTGCGGATCGGTGTCGCATACGCACCGGTGGCATCGTTCCAGCCAAGGCCCTCAGGCACGAGGACGCCGCTGAAGTCGGTGGTCGGTGGATTGGCACCGTAGAACCAGCCGTCGAGCCGCCGATCTGGATCAGGAGACGCGGGACCCGGGCCAAGCAGTGCCGCAAAATCGACGGCTCCACCTATCTTCGAGTTGGAGTTGTAGACCGCGATTCTGGCCGCCACAATGCCTTCCTCCTGACTTTCCGGAGGACAGGCCAGGCAGTAGGAGTTGTACATACTCGCCAACAACCCCTCCTCGATATAGGGCAGGATGGAGATGGCCCAAGACTGTGGCCGGATGTAGTCGATGCCCTCTTCCGGCCTATCTTCGAGATGGGCCACCGTGCCGATCCGCGGCCGACCCGCAGCGAACGGAAGCCCGCGACGAACATCGGCGTAGCTGACCATCGCGATGCCGATCTGCCGCAGATTGCTCTGGCACTGGCTGCGGGCGGCAGCCTGCCGGGCTTGCTGCACCGCCGGCAGAAGCAGGCCAATCAACGTGCCCACGATCGCGATCACGACCAAGAGCTCGATGAGAGTAAAGCCTCGCACGGGCGCGCTGCGTTTCTTAATGGCACTGCATCTCATTGCGAGCTATTCCTCTATCAGTCTTTCTACTCATGCAACAATGATTCGCACCGAATGCCCTGTCTAGAACAGACGTCTCACCGTCTGCGGCTTGTTGTCGAGTCCGATCGCCGTGAAAGCCACCTCGCGAGGCGTCTGCCATGCCGCGATCACCGCCTGGGCCTGCCCGCCCAACTGGCGCTGGTAGGTGGCGGCAAAATCCACGGCACCGCCACGGGCCCCGAAGGGACGAAACGTCGCCACAGGCATGGCGGGCTCTTCGGCGCTGCTGTTCTCCATCGCAGCCATGCCTGACATGGAGTGGCTTTCCGTGGAGCAACCGCAGATGTCTTCCATGTTCCATACGCTCACAGTACCAACATTTAATCCTGCTTCCGGGGTCGTGATCAGGTTCGGCTTGTAGCTAGGCACCGTCGAGGGTGCCACGAAGCCGACGGCCACCTTGACGCCATCGAGGCTTCCGCCTGGGGCGGTGAACGTAAAGCACTTCTCCGGATCGGCGACACCGTTGACGATGTCACGGCCACTCAGCGCGGTGATGATCGCCTCCCGGCCAGCCCCCGCAGAGACGATGAC
Organism: Planctomycetia bacterium; assembly: GCA_026401075.1. Classification (GTDB taxonomy): domain Bacteria; phylum Planctomycetota; class Planctomycetia; order Pirellulales; family UBA1268; genus CAMCQY01. The sequence continues at coordinate 351 of JAPLNQ010000010.1, read as the reverse complement.
GTCGTCGTAGTTGTCGCCGTCCACGTCACCGACGGCCACGTTCACGCCGTTAGGAAAACTGCCTGGCAGCACGCCCTTGAATTCTCGGACCAGCGTGCCCTTGGTGTCAAAGAGACGCACATTGGCGGCGCCGGCGGTGCGGGAGCCGACGACGATATTCACGGTGCCATAGGGGCCAAGCGCCCCCACCGCTAGGCTCACACCGCTGGTCTCGCCTGCGAAGGCACTGAATTCGGCAGAGGGCACCAGCAAGCCGTTCTCATAGACCTTCACACCCGAGTCCTGTGACCCCTTGCCGACGGCCATCGTCTGCTTGGTGTATTTCGCCCTGAAGTAGGCATTGATCTGCTC
>JAPLNQ010000036.1 GCA_026401075.1 Planctomycetia bacterium | reverse complement strand
CCGTGGCTGGGGCCGGCTGCCGTTCGACACGTCGTGCCCCGACATCACCGCGCATGCGATCCGGGCCGCGGAGTGCTGGTCGCCGTTTGCAAACGCGGCAGATGGCCTGCCCCCACACGATGCTGCATTGCAGCGGCGGATGCTCGCCTCCGCGCGGCGGTATCTGGTGAACGCACAGGCCGCCGACGGCTCCTGGTGTCCGCTCTGGTTTGGCAACGAGCATCATGCCCACCAGTCGAACCCGACCTATGGCACGGCGCGGGTCGTGCTGGCCACGCTCGACCCGCGGGGCGCGGAATGGCTGCTCGCCTGCATGGGAGTCAACGGTGGCGTGGGCGGCGGCCCGGGGCTTCCACCATCGATCGAGGAGACGGCTCTGACGGTCGAGGCGTTGGCCCGCGTGGCGGCGGAGTCACGCGATGCCTCGCTCCGCAGCCGCGCGACAGACGCCGTCGCCTCCGGCGTGGCGTGGCTGCTCGAACACACCGCCGCAGGCACGTGTTTTCCCGCCGCCCCGATCGGCCTCTACTTTGCGAAGCTCTGGTACGACGAGAAACTCTATCCGCTGGCGTTCACGGTGGCGGCACTGGAGCAGGCGGCCGCGATTCCCTGTTTCCCCGGCTAAGTGCCGTGGCATCCGCAGCGATTCTCGCACGATGAATCTCGGCGTTGGAAAGGCCCCAGATGCGGGCGGTGTGGTCATCGGATGCCGTCGCCAGCCGCGTCCCGTCCGGGCTAAACGTAACGGCCATCACATGGTTGGCATGTCCGCGAAGCACAGCCAACTCCTCTCCCTTCACAACATCCCACAGCCGCACGGTGTGGTCAGCCGCACCCGTCGCCAGCCGTCTCCCATCGGGACTGAACGCGAGCCGATAGACACTGTCGGAGTGCCCCTCCAGCGGTTTTACATACCTCCCGCTGATCGCATCCCAAAGGCAGACCGTGCTGCTGTAGTTGGCAGTTGCCAGCCGTTGGCTATCAGGGCTGAAATCGATGGCGTGTACCATGCCGCCATTCCATGCCATCACGGCGATCTCCTGACCCGTGACGGCATCCCAGAGTCGGGTCGTATCGCTCTTCGATTGCCAGACGCCATTGGCTGCGGTGGCCAGACGGCTGCCGTCGGGGCTGAAGGAGACCCCGGTGATGCCGGTGGTGTGGCCTTGCAAGAGAGCGATCGATCCACCCGTATCCGTGCCCCAGATCCGTGCCGTCTTATCGGACGAGCCGGTGACGCATCGTTTGCCATCTGGGCTGAACGCCACCGAGGTGATGCCGGCGGTGTGCCCCTGAAGCACGGCTCGTGTTTGGCCTGTGGTCGCATCCCAGATGCGGCCGCTCATATCTTCTGAGCCAGTCAAGAGAAGGCTCCCGTCGGGACTAAGAGCCAATGCCGTGACACCCTTCTCGTGCCCCTTCAGCACGGCGAGTTCCCGTCCACTCACGGCATCCCACAGCCTCGCCGTGCCATCGGACGAACTCGTGGCGATCCGCCCGCCATCGGCGCTGACCACCAGCCCGGTGAGCGGTCCGGCATGGCCAGCGAGCACGGCGATCTCGCGGGCCGTGGGCACATCCCAGATCCGGGCAGTGCGGTCGGCCGATGCCGTGACGAGCCGACCGCCATCGGGAGTGAACCCGATCGCGACGAGTTTATCTGTATGCCCCGCGAGCGTGTGGAGTTCGCCACCCCTGACCACGTTCCAGAGCCGGGCCGTGCTATCGAAGGAGCCCCCAGAAGCAGTGGCAACGCGCTTTCCATTCGGACTGAATACGACGGCTGAGACGCCGTTGGAATGGCCGTCCAAGACGGCGAATGGCGCTCCCGTGGCCGCATCCCACAGCCGCGCCGTCCGGTCCACCGATCCGGTTGCCAGGAGCGTGCCATCAGGACTGAATGTCATGGTGCGAATGTCGTCGGAATGTCCACTGGCCTCGGCGACGTCGCCGGTGAGCGGATCCCAGAGCAGCAGACGGCGGTCCTGACAGACCACCGCCACGCGGCTGGCGTCGACATTCATCGCGAGCCGCGTGACGGCCAATCGGCTCCCCGACGACTTGGGAGGCTTCCAGGTGGCGACTTGTTCCTTTGTCTGGTTATTCCAGAGCCGCACGATCCCGTCGGCGCTGAGCGTCACGGAGCGTGTGGCGTCGGCATTGAATAACCGCATGACAACACCGCTGACCGGGACGGCAGGCAGCCTGCCACCGGGCCCACCGCGCGGCATGGTGACAGCCGCAGGAGGAAGCCCGGGCCAGGATTGCAAGAGCGGCCGTGATATCAGGAAACGCGCCGGTGTCACGGGGGGAAAGTCAGCCCGTGAACTGATCAAATCACCGCTGCGAGCGTCCCATGTACGAACGGTAGCGTCGGCCCCCCGCGTGATCACCTGGCTGCCATCCGGGCTGAACGAGACGGAGCCGACACCGCCGACGTGACCCCGCAGCACGGCATAGGCCCGGTCGAGTCTCGCTTCCAGGCAACGGAGTTCGATCGGATTGTCGGCCCCTTCGGCCAGAGCATGGTTTTCCTTCAGCAGGCTGCGGGCCTTGTCGAAATTGTGCTCCGCGACCTTGTCGCTGGCCCGATAGAGGTTGCCCACATAGACGCGATCGTTGGCTCTCGCCGTCTCAGCCTCGGCCCGCAGCCGCTGGCGGTTGGCCTCCGCCGCCTGCGACTGCGCCTCGGCCTCCTTCTCGACGGCCCGGTTACGGTCGACGATCGCCTGCTGTCGCTGCTGCTCCGCCCGAAGATAGAAGAACGAAATTCCCGCAACGGCGATGGCCAACGCGACGAACGTTCCGACCAGGGCGGCGACCGCAGCCCGATGCCGGTGGGCGAGCCTTCGGAGCGAGTCGGAAAAACTCGGCGGGGCAGCGAGGATCGGATCGCCGGCGAGATACCGGCCGATGTCCGCCCCCAGTTCGCTGGCGCTGGCATAGCGGCGGCCACGATCCTTTTCCAGGCACTTGCCCGCGATGATCGACACATCGCGGCGGAGCGTCCGGTTGACAGACGAAAGCGGCGTCGGCGTGGCCTCCCGCACGACGCGGGCCGCCTCGTAGACTGGTTTTTGCCGGAGTTCATAGGGGTATTGGCCGGTGAGCAGTTCGTAGAGCACGACGCCCAACGCATACACGTCGGACCGCACGTCCAGCTCATCCGGATCGGCGTCGAACTGTTCCGGGCTCATGTATTGAAGCGTGCCGATGAGCTGGCCCACGTCGGTGTGCAGGCTTGTCAGGGCCATGTCGGCGTCGGTGCTTCGTGCGATCCCGAAATCGATCACCTTGGGCTGGCCGCCGGCATCGACGAGGATGTTGCTCGGCTTGAGATCACGATGGATGACGCCTCGCTGGTGACCGTGGGCCACCGCCAGACAGACCTGCCGAAAGAGATCTAGTCGCTGGTGCGCTGAGAGCTGGTGCGACTCCGCATAGGCCACGATCGATGCGGCATGCGGGATGAACTCCATCACGAAATAGGGTTCCTGCCGGCCTGCCACATCGTGGATGCCGACGGTGTGGATCTGGGCGATGCCGGGGTGTCGCAGGCGGCCGAGTATCCGCGCCTCGTGCTCGAACCGCTTGAGCAGCGAGCCCGACGCGATGCCTGCCCGCATCACTTTGACGGCCACCGGGCGATCAGGATGCTGCTGCCAGCCCTCGTAGACACGCCCCATGCCCCCCTCGGCGATGAGTCGCACGATCTTCACGCCGTCCAGGTCGGCGCCCACGAGCGGATCGTGTCGCGGTTCTTGGCACGTTTCGCGGGGCCGGGCCGGCGCGGAGCCGATGCCAAACGCATCGGATGCACCCGACAACAGGGAGTCGTCGGCGTCGACGGGACGGGTCGCCTGCTGCTGCTGCTGCTGCTGCTGCTGCTGCTGCGAGGAAAACCTGTCGGGGATCATGGCACGCTCGTCAGCCTTGGCCGCAGCGGCGGGAAACAGCAGCTGCCCGACTAGGATTCGAACCTAGACAAAGGGAACCAAAATCCCTTGTGCTACCATTACACCATCGGGCAATACGGGCTTTCTAGCACAGCGGTTGGGCCGACTGTAAGCCGCCCGGGCGGAATGTGGGCAAATTCCGTCGCCTGCCTGGCCCTGGGCAAGCGGGGCTGGCGGCACGGTCGCCGGGGCCTGGAGCGGCGTTGTCGGTTGGCCAAGCCCGCATCATGCGGTGGCCTCTACCGATACGATCACTCCCGTAGGCAAGCCGAATTGGACGCGGCCCTTCGACGCTAAGGCGGGGCTCACATGACGGCGTACCGTAGGCGGCTCGCGGCGGTCGTGACGCTGCTGACAGGACTGCTGCTCGCGGAGCCGGCCGAGCTTGTCGCCCAAGACCCCGTCCAATCGTCCGGCAGTCCCGGCCGCATGCTCGACCTCGAGTCCGTTCCCGAATCTGTGGGGTCCGTCCCGGGCGTGGCAAACGGACCGGGCGGCCCCGATCGACTGCTTGACATACCAGCGTTCGAACGCCGCGGCTTCTCCACGTTCGGCTGGATCGAGGCCGGCATCGGCGCCAACAACTCGGGCAGCCCGTTCAACGGCCCGGTGGTGATGGCCGACCGCAGCTGGCAGGGGCAGGTGAACCAGCTCTATCTCGCCACCGAACGCAAGGCCGAGACCGACGGCTCGGGCTGGGACTGGGGCGGGCGGGTCGATCTGTTGATGGGCACCGACTATGTCTTTACCACCGCCCGCGGGCTCGATGCCCGCCTCTACCCGGAATACGCGATCGAGAACGTTGCCTCCTGGGCCTTCTCCAAGGACTACGGTCTCGCCATGCCGCAGCTCTACGGCGACGTGGCCTACAACGACATCACGCTCCGCCTCGGGCACTGCTACTGCATCACGGGCTACGAGACGGTTCCGGCGATTTCCAACTTTTTCTACACGCACGTCTATTCGATGATGTATCAGCCGTTCACGCTGACCGGGGCCATCGGCTCGTGGAAGCCCGACGACACACTCACGGTGTACGCCGGCATCCACGACGGCTGGAACAACTTTAGCGACCCGATGCCGATGCAGGGACCGTGGGCGATCGTCAATCAATCCTATCCTGGTGCCGCCAGCACGGCGGCCTTCATCGGCGGCGCGATCTTCAAGAGCGAGGACGGCGAGCAGTCCCTCGCCGTGATCGGCACATCGGGCAACGAACTCTCGCCGCTCGGATCGCAGCCGACCGACGGATCGCTCGTCGGCAACCGCACGCTCGTCAGCACGGTCTACACCAACACACTGACCGACCGCCTGACCTACGTCATTCAGGGCGACACGGCGTGGCAGTTCAACTCGGCCCTGCCCGCCGGTAACCTCGGCCAGCAGCCGGGTCTCGCCCAATGGTATTCGTTCGCCCAATGGGTGTTCTGGAAGTTCAACGACCGCTGGACCGGCGGCGTGCGGCTCGAATATTTTCGCGACAACAACGGCTACCTCTTCTATCTGCCGTTTCGCAACGTGGCGGAAGCGAATAATCCGGGCTACTACGCCAGTGGCTTCGCCGGCAACTTCTGGGATCTGACCGTGGGGCTCAACTACCGGCCCACACGGCGATGGGTGCTCCGGCCCGAACTGCGGTATGACTGGTTCAGCCCGAACACGGGCGTCACGGCCCGGCCCTACGGCCGCGGCCTCGGCCAGGGCATCGGCACCTCCGGCGACAGGCTCGGCCAGTTCTACGCCGGCTGCGACGCGGTGTTTCGGTTTTGAACTGCGCGTGTCCGCCCCCAGCGACGCTCGCAGCCGAGTCACTCGCCGGCGAAGCCGCGCTCAACCAGCCAGCGGCGGCATTCGACCGTCCAGGGATGGAGCTTCGCCGGATCGTAGGGACGCGTGCCGAGGCCGATGCCGTGGGGGCCCTTTTCGTAGACATGCAGCTCGAAGGGCCGGCCGTGCCGGTTGAGCGCCGCCGCCAGATCGAGCACGCCCGCCAGTTTCACAACCTTGTCTTCGACGGTATGCAAGAGAAACACTGGCGGCGTGTTGTCGGTCACGGCGAGTTCGCCGGAGAGTTCGCGAGTCAGGTCCTCCGGAGGATCCTCACCGAGCAGGTTACGTTTCGAACCGGCGTGCGTGTTCGTCGGCAGCATGCTGACGACCGGGTAGCAGAGCACGCCGAGTGCCGGCCGCGAAGGCTGGCGGTCGACCGCGTCGGCGGCGGCCGGATCGCCGTCGTCGCCATGCGTGAGCAGTGTGACCGCAAGATGGCCGCCTGCCGAACTGCCCATCACGCCCACACGCGCCGGATCGATGCCCAGCCGCGCGTGCTCCGCCCGCACCAGCCGCATGGCTCGCGAGACGTCGCCGAGCATGACAGGATGCCGATACCCTTTGCTGCCCAGCCGGTAACGAAGCACGAAGGCGGAGATACCCTGCGAGTTAAGCCAGCGGGCGTAGTCGCTCCCCTCGTGGTCAGCCAGGCCGCCGTAGCCACCACCGGGGCAGACCACCATCGCCGCCGTCGGCTGCTTCGCCCCGGTCGCCGGCCAACATGCCACCACGGGGATGTCATGGTCGGCGGTGCCGAGCGCGCCGGGTGCATCCCCCGGCCAGAGCCGGATCGTTTCGGCGGCCGCCGGCATATCGGCGGCACTGCTAGCTCGAACGACGAGCAACGCCGCCACACAGGCCGCGATGCAACGCCAGATCAGGATGGTTGCGATTGGACTACGAAACATGAAGACAGACTCCTTCACAGGGCAACGGGGTTGGATACAACGCAAAGGTGAGTGGAAAGCACTCGCTTGACTCTCCATACGATACGTCAGTACACTTTGACGCCATGAGCACCGCTCCGCGTTATGTGCCGCACTACACCGTCGCTGACCACGCTACGTGGGAGGGCGACTGGGAATTGCTCGCCGGTGTCCCGTTGGCGATGACTCCGAGCCCGTTCGGCCGGCATGCCGAGCGGCTGTCCAGGATGGCAGCGACGCTCTGGAACGCGATCGACGCCTCGGGCTGCAAGGCGACTGTCCTCGCGGAGATCGACTGGATCGTCTCCGACGACACGGTCGTACGACCCGATCTCGTCGTCGTATGCGGACCGGCGCCGCGGCGGCATATCGAACAGGCTCCCGCCCTGGTCGTCGAAATTCTTTCCACGGCGACCCGGGAACGCGACCTGACGGTGAAGCGTGATCTGTACGAGGCGCGGGGGGTGCGGTGGTACGCGATCATCGATCCGGACGAAGGACGCTCCACGATTTTGCGGCTGGGTGAGTCGGGCCGTTACGAGTCTCGTGAAGCGTCCGGCAGTCAGCAGATCGATCTCTGCCCAGACTGCACGCTCGCGGTCGAGTTCGGGCCGGGATAAAAAACGGAAGGCAGTCATTCGTGTTCGGCCATTCGTGTTCGGTAGGGCCGCCTTCGCTCGCCTTCTTCAAGAGCAGACGAGCGACGCCGTCCGCCGCATGAACTCGATGCTTTCGCGGGCGAGCCGTTCGGCGCCGGGAGTGTAGTCGAACACCTCCACGCTCACCCAGCCGGGGTAGCGAACCTCTGCGAGCGCCCTGAAGATCGGCACGAAATCGACGTCGCCGAATCCCGGCCCCTGGAGATTCACGTCGTTGGCGTGGAAGTGTTCGAGATGCCGGGCACTCGAGTGGATGATCTCCGGAATGGAGAGCGGCTCGCTCGCCATCGCCTTCACGTCGAGGTGCAGCCGCACGTGGGGCGAGCCGATCCGCTCGATCAGGCGGCATGTCTCCGTCGCCGTGGTGAGCACGTCGGTCTCCACCGGCGAGAGCGGCTCAAGCGCCACGACCGTGCCGGTCGATTCGAGCACGGGCACGAGCCGGGAAAACACCTCGTGGAGATGGTCCGTAGCCTGCTCGTGTGAAACGCCGGGCAGCAGGCTCCGCTGCTTCGGCGATCCAAACACGAGCACGCGGCCGCCGAGATCAGCAGAGAGCCGGGCGATGTCGCCGAGATACGCGACCGTCCTGTCCCGCACGGCGGGATCGGGGTGCGTGACATGAAACCCCTCCGTCTTCGCCAGCAGCCAGTGGAGGCCGATGCAGTCGAGCCCGGCGGCGGCGAGCGTCCGCCGGATCTCTGTGCGGGCGGCGACGGAAACTTCGGTGACGAGCGGCGCGAGCGTGAAGGGGGCGATCTCGAGGCCGGTGTAGCCACACGAAGCCGCACACTCGCAGGCCTTCGCGAGCGGCCAGTCACCAAACGTCTCGTTGCAGATCGCGTAGCGCATCACACTCATGGCTCATGGCTCATGGCTTTCGTTCGGCATCTGTGGAACCGCCGGGTAGCTCGCGGATCCGCAGCCGGCGAAACTCGACCGGGGCCCCCTCCGATTCCAGGCAGAGAAACCCGCTGGCCGGCGTGCAGCCGCTGCCTCCCGACACCTCGTGCCCGTTCACCCAGAGCCGCACCTCGCCGTCGATGGCGCGAATGTAGTAGTGGTTCCATTCCGGCGTGCCGCGGGAATGCCGCGCCGTGGGAAAGCTCCTCTTCCCATCGGGAGCGACCGGCGGAAAGGGCTTCATCGCTGACGTGCCCACCGGAAAGACGTCGCCGTCGGTCGTGAACCAGTCCGCCTTCTTGCCAGCCGATTTTTCATACTGCGCGGTGAAGCCGTGGTCGAGCACCTGCACCTCGATACCGCCGGGAGGCAGTTTGCCAGGAGGCAGATTTTCAAGTGCTGCGGCGGGGGCCCAGAGAAACACGCCCGAATTGCCGCCGCTGGTGAGGTGACGCCACTCGAGTGAGAGTTCCAGATTCGTGACGGGCCGCCTGCTGCGGATCACGCCCACCGGCTTCCCGGTGCACCGCACGGAGTTTTCCTGCCAGGTCCAGGTGCCAGGCTCGCCGTTGACGTTCTCGAAGTCGTCGGCCGTGAGATCCCGCCAGCCGGGACCTCCCTCGTCGATCACGATCGAGGCCGGGCCGGCGGCCCCGCTGAACGGACGGGGCGTTTCTGCGGCGTACGCTTTCCAGGCCTCCTCGACGGCACCGGTCCGCTCATCGCCCTTGTGGAACAGGAAGCGGTGGTGCATCCGCAGCACGTCGCCTGGGGCGAGCGTCGTCGTGCCGTCGGGCAGCGCGGGATCGTATTGACGGCTGGCGAACGGATTGGCGGCGAAGAGTCCGTAGGTGCGGACGTGCCACCGCGTGGGATGGCGGTAGCTCGCGGGATGGTTCAGGATCGCGACGCCCACGTGCTCGCCGGCGACCGGGCCGTGATAGTCGCACCAGCGGGCTGGCTTTGACCAGGCGTCTTTATCGACGAGCCCGTCGCTGTTGACGATTCGGCCACCCTGGCTGGAATCGACCGCCATGGTGGTCGGTACGCGGATCAAGAGGCCCGCATCCTTGCGGTCGTCGAACCGCACGGGGCCGGCGACCGTGGCGCCTTCAACCACCGCGCAGGAAAACTCCTGGTCGATGTCGATCGTCCGGGCCTCGCCTTTGGCTTGGAACGTGAGCCGCCTCTGCTCCACGAGGAAGGGACGGCCAGCGGGATCCATGTGATCGCACACTTCCTCGATCACGGCCCGGTCGCCATCGACGGACACGCGCGAGAACTCCCGGTGGACGATCCGGCCCACGGTCGGCAGCCGGGCGCTATTCTGGCCTGCCATCTTCCCCTGTGCGGTGGTCTCTTTGAACGTGAGTCGCTCGTGCCAGGTGTCGCCACCGCCACGGTAGGTCTCCGCACCGGTGAGCCCGTCCCATGTCTCCGGATATTTCCAGTCGGACCCGCCGACGCTCTCGTGGCCGAACGTGATCCCGCGGTGGTGCGGATGATCCCGCTGCGCCGCCGGCTCCTCCGGCAGCTCCCGCATCGGATAGGCCCGCGTCATCGGCTTGCCGGTGGGGCCGACGATGGGCCAGAGGTAGGGCTTGTTTCCCTCGTCGATCACATACGCGGCGAATGGACCGCCATCCACCTCGATTGTCACGCCCGACTTGTCCTGCCGTACCGACAGGCCATGCGGCTCGGCGCCGACGGCTTTAGGACGAGCCGCAGCCACAAGGCATGCAGCCGACAGTCCGACCGTGGTCGCCGTCCGTAGCAGGTTGTTTCGCCAGTTCATCCGCGATCCCTTCTGGTTATGACTCATGTGATTTCACGAACCTCAAACCCGCGGCGATATTCGCGGGCCAGCAGGGCATCGGCCGCTGGGCTGTCGACGAAGTGTTCCCTCGCGGGATCGAAGGACGGAGCCACTCCGAGCGTGAGCGGATCGGTGTTCAGAGTAACGCCATTTGCGGCAAGGTGCGAGGCAAGCCTCTCGAACGCGTCCGCGGCTGCGGCGTTCCCGCGGACCGCGTCACGGATCTCCACCAGGGAGGCCCGCCGGCCGAGCCTGTGGGAGATGTTGGCGGTGTGGCACAGGCCACTCGACACATGCCCGTCGAGGATCGGCCCAGCCAGGTCCGCGGCCCGCCGGCTGCGAACCGCGGCGATGAAGTTGGCATAGTGGTCGGGGCCAGCATCGGGCTGCTCGGACACCGCCTCGTCGGCGGGAGCCGGATCGGCTTCGGGCAGGCCGTCCCAGGCAGGATTGTTTCCGAACCGCCGCAGCAGCCGGCCGTCGGCGGCGAAGGCCGCGGCATTCATATAGCCGGCATTGATGATCGTGCCGTGCTCGTACCGCGCGACCACTCCCGTGCTCACGCGATGCCACGTGTCCATCGGTTTCTCCTCTTGGGCCCGCGGCAGCCCGCGGACCTCGAAGATGAGCGGGGCACGCGCGTAGTCGTGGAGGATCACCATCGAGTTGGGGGTTTCGCCGTCGTCCTGGTAGCCGACGCGGCCGCCCACGGTGATCACCCGCGGCGCGAGTGTCTGCTCGCCCAAGAACCGTCGGGCGATGTCCATCTGGTGGACTCCCTGGTTGCCCAGGTCGCCGTTGCCGTAGTTCCAGATCCAGTGCCAGTCGTAGTGCACCGGCCCGCACTCCTTACGATTGCGGTGCGGCGGCACGACCGGGGCGGGGCCGCTCCAGAGGTCGTAGTCGATCTCTGCAGGCACCGGCTGCGGCCCGCCGAAGGAGCCGATCGAATCCCGGCGGTTGTAGCAGAGACCATGCACGGCGAGGAGCCGCCCGAGCGGCTCGGTCCGCGCCCACTCGAGGGCCCGCGCGATCCCCACGCCCGAGCGGCTCTGAATGCCCATCTGCACGATCCGACCGCTTTTCTCGGCTGCACGGACGAGCTGCCGACCCTCCCACACATTGTGCGAGACCGGCTTCTCGATGTAGACGTCCTTGCCTGCCTCGAGGGCCCAGATGCCGCCGAGCGCGTGCCAGTGATTCGGCGTCGCCAACGAGACGACGTCGACATCCTTGTCGGCAAGCAGATCACGCATGTCGCGAAAGCCCCGCGGCGTCTGGCCTTCGGACCGCAGGCGGGCGATCCGCTCATCGAGCACGCGGGCATCGACGTCGCAGAGGGCGGCGATCCGCACTCCGGGAATCGCCGCGTAGTTGGTGAGATTGACCTGCCCCCATGAATGACGCCAGTT
>JAPLNQ010000169.1 GCA_026401075.1 Planctomycetia bacterium | reverse complement strand
CTCACCCGACGACTGATCGCGACGCTCGGTCGGCCGCTTGCCGCGCCCAGCGCCAATCGCTCCATGCAACTCTCGCCGACGACGGCCGGCCATGTGCTCGAAGGCCTGGGCAATCGCATCGACATCATCCTCGACGGCGGCCCCTGCGGCCGCGGCATCGAGTCGACCGTGGTCGACTGCACGCCAGATCCGCCGCGAATTCTGCGGCCCGGCCCGATCGGCCGCGTCGAACTCGAAGCGGTGCTCGGGCGTCCGGTGCTCGACGTGGCGGCAGCGCATGACGCCGACGCGCCCGCGCGATCACCGGGCACGCTCTCCCGCCACTACGCCCCCAAGACGCCACTGGAGGTGTCGGCCACGGCCGCCGAGCGGGTCGAGGAGTTGGTGCAGGCGGGAAAACGGATCGCCTGGCTCACGGCCCGGATCGACGATCCCAGGGTGAGGCTGCTGGCCGCGTCGCGGGATCTGCTCGTGGTGCCCATGCCGTCCGATCCAGCGGCCTTCGCCACCAGCCTCTATGCCACACTCCACGCGATCGATAGCCGCAGCCTCGACAGGATCATCGTCGACACACCGCCCGACACGGAACCGTGGCGGGCCGTCACCGACCGCCTCAGCCGCGCCGCCAAGCGGTGAGGGCTCAGCCGAGGATCTCGCGGAGGGCCTCGACGATCTCCGGATACTGGAACACGAATCCTGTGTCGAGCGCCACCCGAGGGATCACCCGTTGCGATGCGAAGAGCACCTTCGCAAACTCGCCAAACAGGAGTCGGAGACCGAAATATGGGGCCGGCATGAACGCGGGCCGATGCAGCTGACGGGCCAAGGCCTTGGTGAACTCGCTGTTGCGGACCGGATGCGGCGCAACCGCATTCATGGCGCCGCGAATCGACTCTGTCTCGGCGGCGTGCAGATAGAGTCGGGCGAGATCAGCCACGTGGATCCACGGCATCCACTGTCGGCCATTCCCCAGCGGTCCGCCACCGCCCAACTTGAAAGGAGTGAGCATTTTGGCGAGTGCGCCGCCTCCGGCGCCGAGCACGATGCCCGTCCGCGCGGTGACAACCCGCACGCCGTACTGCTCAGCGGCGACCGCCTCCCGCTCCCATGCGACGCAGACGTCGGCCAGGAAATCGCTGGCTGGGGAGGCGGCTTCCGTGAGCTCCTCCTCGCCACGATCGCCGTAGTAGCCGACTGCCGACGCCGACACGAACGTCTTCGGCTTGACCGCGGCCTGCGCGATGCCCTGCACGAGGTGCCGCGTGCCGACGACGCGGCTGTCACGGATGCGCGCCTTCTGCGCCGCGGTCCAGCGGCCCTCGGCCACCGATTCTCCCGCGAGATGCAGAACGACATCGATTCCCTCGAAGGCCTCGGCGGGCGGCGGCCCCTGCATCGGATCCCACTTGACGATTCGTCCGGCCAGAGTGCCGATCGATGTGCGGGCATGATCCGGGTTGCGGGAAAGCACGACGGGCCGATCGAGCATTCGCAGCAACCGGGGACCCACGAACCCTGTTGCACCGGTGACCAAAGCCTTCATGTTTGTGCCCTTCGGAAAGTTTGAGAAAGTTTGCGGCCCAGAGTTTATGGCCCAGCGTTGATGGCCCAGAGTCTATGGCCAGCGAAAGCAAATCGCTGGGGCAGCCAAAGGCACGAGTGTGCCGAAAAGTCACACGGCCCTGTGCCGCAGGAAGTATAAACAGGCCGCGACGTCATCGAATTCCAGATATTTTCGAAAAAGCGTAGACCCCACACCGTGCCTGCCCACCCGCCCCGCCGGTCGTCGTCCGCACGGTTCCTGCCACGGGCCGGCCTGCGCCGCGACCTGTGGGTCTCGACTGCCGACGCGGCAGCGTTCAGCCTGATGGTCGGCTGCGGCGAAACCTACATCCCGGCCTTCGCCCTGGCCTTGGGCCTCGGCCCGGTGGCCGCGGGCATGATGGCCAGCGTGCCGGTGCTCGTGGGGGCGATCTTCCAACTGATCACACCACTGGCAGTGGCCCGGCTGGGAACCAATCGTGGCTGGGTGATCGCCTGCACGACCGTGCAATCGCTGAGCTTCGTGCCGTTTGCCGTCTGGGCAATTCGTGGCCATGCGACACTCGCCGAACTGCTGTTCGCGGCCAGCGTCTATTGGTCAGCCGGCATGGCGGGCGCTCCGGCCTGGAATACCTGGATGGGCACGCTGATTCCCGAGGGGATGCGAACGGCCTACTTCGCCAACCGCAGTCGCTTGGGACAGTTCGGCGTCTTCATCGGCTTCGTTCTGGGCGGTCTGATGCTGCAGTGGGGCGAGGCCAGCGGGGTGACGCTTCTGGCCTTTGCGGGGCTGTTCATCGCCGCCGGAATCTGCCGCGTGTTCTCCACGATGATGCTGGTGAACTGCCGGGAGTTTGACAGTCCCAAGGCCGGGAACCACAGCGATGCGGAGCCAGGTCCGGTCACCGACGCCGCGTTCTTCAGCGTGGTGCACGACCTCGGCCGCACGCTCCGGCGGATGGCGAAGTCGCCGTCCGGACCACTCGTCACCTACCTCTGCTGCCTCGTCTTCGCCGGGCAGTTCTCGGCTCCGTATTTCACCCCCTACATGCTCCGGGAACGCGGTTTCTCCTACCACGCGTTCATGCTGGTGGTGGCGACAAGTTTTCTTGCCAAGGCGTTGTTTCTGCCGAGCCTGGGGCGGCTCGGATCGCGAATCGGCTCGCTTGGCCTCCTCTGGGTGGGCGGGCTGTCGGTCATCCCCCTGACACTGCTCTGGCTGCCTTCCGCAAACGTCGCATATCTCGTCGGCGTTCAGGTGCTCGCCGGCGGCTGCTGGGCCTGCTGGGAACTGGCCGTGGCGTTGCTCTTCTTCGACGCGGTCCCGCACCGCGATCGCACCGGAGTGATCACGGTCTACAACCTCGGCCTCGCCATCGCCACGGTCGCGGGCGCCACGACCGGCGGCCTGCTGCTCCGCGCGCTCGGCGAAGACAGCCAGGCCTATGTCACGGTGTTCGCCGTTTCGAGTCTGCTGCGAGTGGCCACCGTGCCACTGCTGCGAAGAGTCCGCCTGCCGGATCGGGCAACACCGTAACCCACGAGGTAACCCACGAGGTAGCCCACGAGCCGTCAGCCCGCGGGATGCCGCGCCTCGCTGGCGATGCTGTCGAGGAACGTGCGGGCGCGGCCGTAGTCGCCCGCTGCATAGTTGTTGACGTTCTCCTTGAGAGCGTCGATGAACTTCGAGACCGTCCGCTGGATCTGCTGGTACTGCTCGTACTGCATGCTGCCGCCGGACGATGCCCTGTCCGAAAAGAGTTTGTCGAGTTCTTCCCGGTAAGGTGCAAACTGCGGGGATTTCAGCACCATCGGATACTCAATGTGGCCGGTGACGGGATCGAGTTGCGTGGAACCAAGCCGGGGCGGCAGTCCCATCTTCGCCATGTGAATTGTCTGCTCATGTGTGACGGGAGGCCCATCCTCGGCCGCCCGCGCTTCGCGGTTGGTCTTCCGCATCTCGAAGTAGGTCTCGGTCCACCGCATGCGGTTCTGCATCTCGAGGGTTTTGGCCTGCTGCCAGTTCTTCGCGGCCTCGGAGTTCTGGAGGTTTTGGTAGCCCTGGGCACGCATCATCTCCGACATGCCGTAGGCTGCGCCCTGCCCGGCCGTCGACGCATAGCCACCCCGGTTGAAGCCAAAGCCGCCACCGTACTGAGCCGGGCTGGTTGCAGGCCAGATCAGGGTCGCCATGCCGACGGTCACTGCGACGGCGAGTGTGCGTGAAGAACGGGCTCGAGTGCGGGCCTGAGGGAAGCTCGTCATGGTCGTCCTCGTCGGCAGACTGAAGCGGAGGTGCGACAGAGCACCGTCCATGAAAAGATCATACGAAAAGCATCATAGACTGATGTATTCGAAAAACCGCGACGAGTATACTCTGATCCTGCCGAGGACACGACAGCGGTTTGTCCGTGTTTCCACGCGAGTTGGAGTCCTCGTTATCGTGTTTGTCTGTCGCGTTTGTCCGTCTCTCTTGTCCATACTCGTTAGGGAGCTGTTGCGATGAGCCGCGTGCCGTCGATCCAGTGGTTCGGGGTCTTGTGTGGAATCGCCTTGTGGGGCTGTTCCAATGCCACGCCGCCGCTGCCCAAGCCCGAGCCGCCGAAGGCGGCGGTGGTCGCCCCCATCGAGCCGGCCAAAGTCGAGCCAGCTAAAGTCGAGACCGCCGCAAAGCCGGCACCGCTAGCTACCCCGGCAGCGGCCGCTGCCAAAACCCCGGCCGCGATGCCCGACATCAAGCAGCCCGCCGCCGCAGGCACACCTGCCGATCTGCTCGCGTCACTGCGGCAGGCGCTCGCCGCGGCTCCCGACAAGAATGCCCGCGTGCTGGCTATCGACGACATCGCCAAACTTGGCCAGAATTCGAAGCCTGCCCTCGACGATCTCATCAAGGCCACCGGCGACGAAGACTCCCGCACTCGCTGGCACGCGGCCCGGGCGATCGGCCTGATCGGCGAGGATGCCCTGTCGGCACTGCCGACGCTCGTCGCGCTGCTGGCTGACACCGACCCCGTCGTCGTCACGCAATCGGCCGCCGCGATCGGTCTGATCCGCGAGGATGACGGACGGACAACGATGCCCGCGGCCGACGCGCAGGCGTATGCCAGCGCAGCGGAGTCCCTCGCACAATCCACCACGCACGCTGATCCACGAGTCCGACGGGCAGCCGTGCGGGCCCTGCGCCGACTGATCCCCTCACCGCAGCAGCTCGCGCCGCTGCTGAGCAAACAACTCGCCGACGGAGATCCCTCGGTCGTCATGCCCGCGCTCCACACGCTGGCCGACATGGACGACGACGCCGTTCCCTTTCTGATGGAAGCGCTCAAGCAACCCAAGTCGCGTTATTGGGCGAGTGTTGCCCTGACGGAGATCGGCCCCGAGGCAAGCCCGGCCATGGAATCGCTCGCCCAACTGGCCAGCGAGGGCGAAACCCACGAGCGAATCCAGGCGATGCTCGCGCTGGCGGCGATCGGCGAGAAGGCGGCGCCCGTGGCGCCGGTGTTGGTGAAGATGCTCGAGTCCGATGACAGTGCCTTACGGTTCCCGGCGGCATTCGCCCTGGGCAGGGTGCGGGCCGCTGATGCCGACGCCGCGCTCCAGAAGGCCGTGGGTGACGACGACCCGTTCCTGTCGGAAGTCGCCAGCTGGGCTCTGGCAAGAATTCATCCCGGCGACAAGGGCCTGATGGATATCGCTGTAAAAAAGCTCCGCACAGGTCTCCATAGCGATCGGCCGAACGAACGAACCGCCGCCGCCTCCGGGCTCTCCGATCTGGCTGAACAACTCGACGAGCCGCTCCGACTGGAGTTGGCGACGGAGTTCGCGGATTTGCTGTCAGACCCAGTCCCGGCGGTGGGGATGGGTGGTGGAGCGGCCCTGATCCGTCTGGGGCCCACGGCCGTGGACACGCTGCAACAGAAGCTGTCAGACCCGGCGTTGCGGAGCAGAGTGCTGGAAATCCTCGCGGCACTCGGGCCGGCGGCAAAGCCGGCAGTCGCCGACATGATCAAGTCGCTGGCCGATGCCGATCCGGCGGTCCGAGGTGATGCGGCCGCTGCCATCGCCGCCATCGGGCCCGATGCGGCAGCCGCCGTTCCCTCGCTCGCGAAGATGCTGGCTGACGATGGAGCACAGTCGGCGAAGTATCCCGCGGCCTATGCCCTCGGCTGCATCGGCCCGGCGGCCAAGCCGGCGGTGGAGCAACTGCGGGCACTGGCGGCGTCGCCGGACGAGGTGCTGGCGACGGTTGCGTTGTGGTCGGCGCTCAAGATCGAGCCCGGCGACAAATCGTTGTTCGACTTGGCTATCCCGGCCCTGAGAAAGGCGGCCCGCGCCGAGCAGGAGGTTGTCCGCCTGGAGGCCGTCGTGGCCCTGGGAGACATCGGCCCGGAGGCGGCTTCCGCGATTCCGATCCTGGAACTCCTCTCCGAGGAGGATCCGTCCAAGCCAGTGCGGTCCGCTGCCGCAGCCGCCCTTGCGAAGGTCAAGGGCAGCTGACGGGGCAACTGACGGGGCAGGGGGGCGTTTGCGAGACCCACCCCGAGTTGGCAAGGTATGACGGCCGGTCTCCCCTGTCTCCAGCCGCGCGCCACGGCTGGCCGACCCTATGTTGCTGGAGCCCTATCCCTTGGGAATAGGGGTATGGTCACGTAGGGCGAGTGGCGGGGGGATAGCAATGGCGCACTATGGACTGTTTCGCAGACTTTGGCTGACGCGGTTCTCGCAGCCGGCCCGGGAGCGTCCTCTCTACCGACACATTCTCCGCAAGCCTCCCAGACGGATCATCGAACTGGGCGTCGGCACGCTGGGACGGGCGGAGCGAATGCTCGGGCTGCTGCGGTCTGCCCATCCCGGGACCGATCTGCACTACGTGGGCCTCGACCGGTTCGAAGGACGGCTCCCCGAGGATCCGCCGGGGGTGACGCTGAAGCAGGCACACCAGCGGTTGCACGGACTGGCCCGGGTGCAACTCGTGCCGGGCAATGTCGACACCTCCCTGTCGAGGCTCTGCAACCACCTGGGGGCATTCGATCTGGTGCTGATTTCCGCCGACAATGACCCGCGGTACCTCGATCGCTGCTGGTTCTTCATCCAGCGGATCGTCACGGTGCAGACTGCCATCTTCGCTGAGTCGAGTGTGGGCAGCGGCGGCGAGTGGAGTCCCGTCCCGAAGGCCCGTGTCGACGAACTGGCTTCGAAGACGGTTCTCAGACGCGCCGCCTAGCGGCGGGTGGCAGGGCTGGGGCCCGGGGGCTACATTGAGTGTCGGTCTCGCCACTCCATCCCCGCCCACTATCTTCTCCCCCGATGTCCTCCACGCCCCGCACGCTGCTCGACAAGATCTGGGACGCCCACGTCGTCTGCACCCCTCCCGGCGAACTGCCGCTGCTCTACGTCGACCGGCACCTCGTCCATGAAGTGACCAGCCCGCAGGCCTTCGAGGGACTGCGACTGGCCGGCCGCCGCGTGCGGCGGCCGGATGCCACCTTCGCCACACCCGACCACAACATCCCCACGACCGACCGGCGGCTTCCGATCGCCGATCCGATCTCGAAGCAGCAGATCGACACGCTCCGCAACAACTGCCTCGAGTTCGGCGTGCGGCTGTTCGATCTGGGTGATGCCGATCAGGGCATCGTGCACGTGATCGGCCCGGAACTGGGAATCACGCAGCCGGGTATGACGATCGTCTGCGGCGACAGCCACACCGCCACGCACGGCGCCCTGGGGGCGCTCGCCTTCGGCATCGGCACGAGTGAGGTGGAGCACGTGCTCGCCACGCAGACGCTGCGGCAGGCCAAGCCGAAGTCACTCGAACTGCGGGTCGAGGGATCGCTGCACCCCGGGGTCACGGCGAAGGACCTCGTGCTCTATCTGATCGGAAAACTCTCCACCGAGGGCGGCACGGGCCACGTGATCGAATACACCGGTCCCTGCATCCGCCGCCTCGGCATGGAGGAGCGGATGACCGTCTGCAACATGTCGATCGAGGCGGGAGCGCGAGCCGGCATGATCGCCCCGGACCAGATCACCTTCGACTACCTGCGGGGCCGAGACTACGCGCCGCGAAACTTCGACCGGGCCGTGGCCGAGTGGGAACGCCTTCCAGGCGACCCGGGCGCGGTGTTCGACCGCGTCGAGATCTTCCAGGGGGGCGATGTCGTGCCTCAGGTCACCTGGGGCACCAATCCCGCCCAGGTGGTGGGCATCGATGCCACCGTCCCCGATCCAACCGCCTTCGGCGATCCCAACGAACGGGAAAGCGGCAGCCGGGCTCTCGACTACATGGGGCTCAAGGGGGGCACGAAGATCGTCGACATCCCACTCGACCGTGTCTTCATCGGCTCCTGCACCAACAGCCGGATCGAAGACCTCCGCGCCGCCGCCAGCGTGGTCCGCGGCTACCGTGTGGCGCCGACCGTGCACGCGATGGTCGTGCCCGGCAGCGGCCGCGTGAAGAGGCAGGCGGAGCAGGAGGGGCTCGACCGCGTGTTTCGTGATGCCGGCTTCGAATGGCGGGAGGCCGGTTGCAGCATGTGCCTGGGCATGAACCCCGACACCCTCACCCCCGGCCAACGGTGCGCCTCGACGAGCAATCGCAACTTTGAGGGCCGGCAGGGCAAGGGCGGCCGCACGCACCTCGTCTCGCCAGCGATGGCGGCCGCCGCCGCCGTCACAGGCCATTTCACCGACATCCGCCACTGGCTCTACCGTTGAACAAACCACCGCACGCGAGCCTCACTCCATGCAATCATTCGTCACCCACACCGGCATCGTCGCCTCGCTCGACCGGGCCAACGTGGACACCGATCAGATCATTCCCAAACAGTTCCTCAAGCGGATCGAGCGGACCGGCTTCGGCCAGTTCCTGTTCTTCGACTGGCGATTTCTGCCCGACGGTGCGCCAAACCCCGATTTCGAACTCAACCGGCCGATCGTCGCGGGAGCGAGCGTGCTCCTCGCCCGGCGCAATTTCGGCTGTGGATCAAGCCGCGAGCACGCTCCCTGGGCACTCGCCGACTACGGCTTCAAGGTCGTGATCGCGCCCACCTTCGCCGACATCTTTTTCAACAACTGCTTCCAGAATGGCATGGTTCCGATCCGTCTCCCGGAGGCGGACGTGGAGGAACTCTTCCGCCGGACGAGGGCGGCGGAGGCGGCCGGCGGGCCCTACCGGCTGCATGTCGACCTGCCGTCCTGCAACGTGAGCGACGATGCCGGATTCTCCCGGTCATTCACGGTCGATCCGTTCCGCAAGCGATGCCTCCTTGAAGGCCTCGACGACATTGGCCTGTCGCTCCAGCATGTCGACAAGATCGCCGCCTGGGAGGCGGCCCATGCCGCATTGGCCGGGGAGTGAACGCCATGGTCTTCTCCGGCGTCGGCAGACGCTTTGCACAGGATGTCCCTGCCACCGTCTGGTTGGCATTGGCATGTGTCCTGTGGTGCCGGTTCGCGGCGGCGGCCGCGCCGCAGCCCCAACGCACCGACCTCGTCACGGATATCCCCGGAGCGGGTGACCTGGCTGCCCCAGCCAACGGGCAGACGCTCTACGTGCTCGATACGACACGCGGCGAAGTCGTGGCCGTCGACCCGTTCGAGCCCACGAAGCGTTGGTCTGCCGTGGCGGCGGGCCCGGCAGCCGTCGGTGCCGTCACGCTCTCGATGGCATGCATCGACACGAGCATGATCGCGCTGCTCTGCCGTTCTCAAGACGCCTGGTCGTTGCAGACGCATCGGCTTCAGCCGGGCACTGCCGCCGAGCCAGGCAAGCCGGTGCAGACGGTGTCGGTGGCCGCGGCTCCACGTGGCCCCGGGCCGGCCCCGGTGGCCGCGTCGAACGCCGTTCGGCAGGACGCGGACGAGCGAGCATGCCTGATTGTCAGCCCCTCGCGTGACTGGCTGGGGGTCTGTGGCCTGCCGGCCCCGCTGCCGGCGGTGCTGCGTGCGCCGATCGCCGGCGCACGGATCGGCGGCCTGTCATCGCGAGCCTGCCCGGCGCTGGCCCCGGGGCAGCGGCTCTCCGCAGCCACGATCAGCACGGCGGAGGAGTTCGTGCTCTTCGCCACCGATCCGGCAGCCCGCACGCCCGCGAGCTTTTTCGTCTCGTTCTATCTGCCTCCCGATCCGCGGCAGCTGCTGCACCTCGACACGTCGCTGCCGCAGGTCCGCGACGCCGCATTCTGCCGGACTGACGGCACGCTTTGGGTGGCCGGTGGCGAAGCGGGAAGCGACACCTCCCCCGAAGGACTGTGGCGGATCGACGCCATTCTGCGGAACGGTCGGCAGGCGGTCCAACCTGTCTGCGTGGCCCGCCTGAATGGCGCCCGGTCCGTGGTCTGCCTTTCGGACAAGGCGATCATCGTGATACACGGACGCGAGGCCCGCACGGTGTCGCGGATCGACCCCACCCAACCCGCGAGCACGCCATGACCATGCAGCCAAGCCAGCCCGACCCGTCGCCCCAGCCCAGCCGCCGCGAGAAGATCGAAGCCCTGCTGCGGGACGATCCCGACGACGTGTTTCTGCGGTACAGCCTGGCGCTCGAGATGGAGTCTGCCGGAGAATGGCAGGCCGGTCTCGAGATCCTCGAATCGCTTGCCCGGGGAACACCCCCCTATGTGCCCGCCTTCCAAATGGCCGCGCAACACCTCGTGGCCCACGAGCGAATCGAGGAGGCCCGCAGCACACTCCGCGAAGGGATCGAGGAGGCAAGGCGTCAGGACAAGGCCCACGCCGCCGGCGAAATGTCGGAACTGCTGATGAGCCTCGGCGAGGCGGGCGAAGGCTGACCGCCTGAATCGGCGGATGCGAAGGAGCCTCAGGCGTATCCTCGCCGAAGCGACGAAGCATCTGCCG
>JAPLNQ010000020.1 GCA_026401075.1 Planctomycetia bacterium | reverse complement strand
CGCGGATCGTGTGGCTCCGCAACAAGCGATGGCAGACGGACAAGAGCAGTGTCGACGGGGGTGTCGGCTGTTCGATCATGGCCTTCGATACGGAAGGCAAAGGCGAGCGGGAACTCGTGCCCGAGGGCGAACTCTACAACCCGCTGATTTCCCCGAGTGGCCGCCACGTGATCTACACCGCGAAGACCGACGGGAAGCTCCGGATGCATTGCGTGGACTGGAACGGCGCGAACAGCCGCGTGCTGGGCGAGGGCTATGCGTTGTGGGCATGGCGCGAACCGGCCACGGGCAGCGAATGGGTGTATACGAGTGTTGACGGCGGCATGGGCACGTTCGTCGACCGCTTCCAGTTCGACAAGCCCGAAGCCAGGGAGAGGATTTACACGGGCCGCCTGTCAAACCACTTCTCGCTTTCAGCCGACGGCACCCGCGCGGTGAGTGAGTTTCCGCATCCAGCCACCGGCATGTTTTACCCCCGCACAGGCCAGTTGGACCGCAAAGACTATCGCCCCGGCTGCAACACCTACATCTCCCCCGACAACTCCTATTTCGTCACGATCATGGCCGGCTCGCACGACCTGGTCACGCTCTACAAGCCCGACGGCAGCAGCCGCGACGTCAGCCTGATCCCGCCCGGACTCAAGCCCGTGACGGACGGCAGCAGGGGCTGCATGTGGAACCCCAAATGGGCCTCGGATGCTCGCCACATGTCCGTGGCCGGCCCGTTCGTCAACCTGGGCCCCAACCACGCCGACATCTGGCTCGGCCAGTTTGCCGACGATTGCAGCTCAATCGCGACATGGGTGCAGGTGACCGACAACGAGTTTATGGATGTGTTGGCCTATGTGTGGGTCGATCCCGGGCTGGGCGAGTATGCGGGTGAGGCGCCGTACACGCTCGAGGTGCCGGCGTTCGTCACCGGACCGGGCGACTGGCGATGGTCGTATGGCGACGGCACGACGGGAACAACAGGCAAACACACCTACGGCAAGGCCGGCACCTACGCGCTCACGTCGAAGCAAGGCGACCGCACGCTCGAGGGAACGGTCCGCGTGGCCGAGCGGGCGGCGCCAAAGCTGCTCAACGCGCTGGCGCTCGACGACCGGCGCGTGCTCCTCACGTACAGCGAACCGATCCAGGTGACCGCGGCCCAGGTGACGCTGGCAAGCGGCCCGACCGCCACGAAGCTGAGCCTCGACAGCGAAGGCAGCGGGATCATTGCCGAGTTTGCCGCTCCTCTGGTAGCGAAGGAAACACTGACGGTGAAGGGCGTGAGCGACTGTGCCCAGGTGCCCAACGAGATGGCCGCGGCGCAGGCGCAGGTCGTCGTGCCCGACTGGCCATCGAATCGGGCTGGCTTGACCTATCTGTGGCAGAACGCCCGGGCGCGCAATGTGATCATCGGATCATCGACGAACGAATTGGACTTCCGGTCGCCACCGCGATCACCGGTTCCTCCAATTATCAACTGTCGGTGCCCGCACGCTTCAATCGCTTCGGAGCCGCGGTGGCCGCGGGCGGCGGGTTCGACCTCAGCCCGGGCTCCAACGACCGCATTTTCGAAGGCATCAATAAGACGCACCAGTTCAGTTTCGAGATCGTGGTGGCGTCGGCCGATCTCGCGCAGTCCAAGGGCACGGACGACAAACCCGTCGCCATCGTTGACTGGGGCTATGGCTGGCGGAACGGCATCTTCTGGCTCTTCCAGGAGAAAGACAAACTGCTGGTGGGGCTCTCCAAGACGTGGGGCGACGGCAAGCCGGAGGTATTCGAGATGGCCACGCTGCCCGACACCAAGCCACACCACGTGATCGTGAGTGTCGCCGCCAAGCGGCTCGCGCTCTATCTCGACGGCAGGAAGGTGAAGGAGATCGATCCCTCTCCGGCGGTGTTCATGGAGGTGGGGGCGCCCCCGATTCAGTTGGCCGCCCACTATCCCGATACTCACAAGAATATCTGGCGTGGCACGTTCGAATACCTCGCCATGTACAACCGATTCATCGAAGAGCCCGAGGCGGCGAAGAACGCGGCGGTCGTGGCCGCGAGCCTCGCCCAGCGCAAGCCGCTGCCACGGATCGAACTGCAGGCCACGCTCGTGGCGACCTCCACCCTGCCTCAGCCCGGGGCGATCGCCCCGTACCGCAACGTGCTGGTCGTGAACGAATACAGCGTAAAGCAGGTGCTCAAAGGCTCCTATGCGCCGAAGACGATCCGCGTGGCGCAATGGGGAATGATCGATCTCAAGCCGACCCCGCTGGCGGCCCAGGCGCCGGGCACAAGCGGGAAGCTGGTGCTGGAGACTTTCATCGATCACGACGAGCTGGAGTCCGAGCTGATCTCGGACACACTCGAAGAAAATTTCGACCTGAATGTCTACACGGATGTGAACCTCTAAAAAAAAGGAAAAGACGACCCATGAATAAGCAACGCTTGATTAACCACGCAGTCTTGGGGCTGCTGCTCTGCCTGAGTGCCGGTGTGACCCATGCCGTGGAGGGCATCGCAGGCCAGAGACAGCTCGCCCTTCGCGAAGGAGAAACGACGTGGATTGGTCAGGCGAAGCCGCATGCGCGGCACGGGGCCGAGCCGACGATGGCCGTCGGGGCAAACGACGGGGTCTCGCGCGGGTTGATCCGCTTTGATCTGACAACGCGCATGGACAGTTACGACAGAATCACACAAGCCGTGGTCGAATTGACGCTGGCCGATGTGAATGGGACGTGGGACAACCAGACCTTCGAACTCTAT
>JAPLNQ010000085.1:17834-18834 GCA_026401075.1 Planctomycetia bacterium | reverse complement strand
GCGTCTATGAGCAAGCCGCTCGTCGAGCGGGCGATGCGGATCATGGACGCACTGCTCAAGGGGCTCCTCGAGCGGGGCTGCACGATCGAGAGCGAGGGGTATTACGCGGCGACTGCCACGTCGATCCGCTGCCACGGCCACGAGTTTGGCCTCCGAATTCGCGAGCCGGCCATGGCCGTCAAACGACCGGACAAGTATTTCGGCATGATGCGGACGGAGTATGACCCGTCCGGCCGAATCCAGCTCGAGGTCGAGGGGTTTGGCTCCTGGTCGCCGAAGCTCATCCGCGACGGCAAACAGTCCACGATCGAGGACCGGGTCGGCAGTCTGCCGGCACAGATGCTCAAGGCGATCGATAGTTCCCGCCGCGAATGTGCCGAGCGGGAGGAGAAGGAACGCAAGCGGCAGGCCGAACTCCACGCGAAATGGGAGGCGGAGGAGCGGGCCAAGGAGTTGGCCCGGCAGGCGGCTGAAAAAAAGCGTCGCGAGGAGGCCCTGTTCGAGCGGGCCAGGCAGTGGAAGAAGTGCCAGGAACTCCGCGATTTCGTGCACGCCGTTCGCGACCTCGCGGAGGAGCGGCCGTTTCCAGAGGGAGCTCAGCAGGAAGCGTCCGACTGGATTGAGTGGGCGATGGGTGTCGCCGACGCCTACGACCCGCTTGCCACCTGGGCAGAGCAGCTTCCCGAGCGGGTGCAAAAGCCCCGGTGAGCGAGCGCTTTGATTTGGAGGCCAGGAATATACCGTCGGTATATTCCCAATCGCTCGATCAAAGACGGGGCAGGGGAGGCCGAGGCACTTTGTGGCCGCGCACGCGAAACCTCCCGAATCGCGGTCAATCCGAGGTTTGGTAGACGGTTCACTGAGGAGAAAGCGTTGAGAGTCAGCGAGCTCCGCTACCGGCCGCCCGTCGGAAGAGACTCACCAGGGCCTGGCGCTGTCCGTCCGGCAGTTCGCCGAGGAGTCGAACCATCTCATCGAGATCGGAGGCCACCCCAACTGG
>JAPLNQ010000085.1:0-17813 GCA_026401075.1 Planctomycetia bacterium | reverse complement strand
TGTCTCCCGAGAAAAATGCAGAAATTCGACTCCCCGTGGGGGTACTTTTAGGCCAGGACAGCACAGCCGTATCGTTCGCAAACGCGGGCGATACGGCTGTTTCTTTGAGCGGGGCATCGCTGCTGATGCGGATCTGTTTTTAATCGCTTTGCACGTGAGTCGGTTATTTGCGTCCGCTGCCCGAGTTTCTCCCCGGCTGATCCCGCTGGAGCGTGCCGCTGCCAAACGGCTGGCTCCTGCTGCTCGAGCCATCCGACCTGGTCGTGATCGTGCCCGATCCAAACTTCTGGGTGTGGCCGGTCACCGTCTGACCGTTGCTGCCACGCTCCGTCGTGAGCGAACCGGAACCAAACGGCCGCGACTCGGTGGTCGTGCCGTCGGACCAGCGGGTGATCGTGCCGCTGCCAAATTTCTGCGTATGTCCCGTCACGTTTTTGCCGTCTCGACCCCGCTCCGTCGTGAGCGAACCCGAGCCAAAGGGCCGCGATTGGCTGCTCGTGCCATCGGACCGATGCGTGAGGGTCCCGGAGCCAAACTGGTTGGTCGTGCCAGAGCGTGGCTGCGCCATGCCCGCGCGTGGCGGCGTGGGCTCGGCGGCATACAGCAGGCCTGCCGCGCACATCGTGCACAGAAACAGCGACGCACGCACCGCCGTCGCCTTCAGAGTGCGGAAATCTGCCTGAGAACGCATGAACGATTCCTCCCAAGCTGTGCCACAGTTCGTTGGGGAAGTATAGCAACCACAATGGTAGGGGGTGGGCTCCCCCTCGCGGGAACTTCAGTCGAGCGACAGATTCAAGGTTGTCCGTCCACGCCCGACGTCCGTACCGATGCCGGAGCTGGCGGGGTTGGCATAGCGGCCAGGAATCCGAAACCAGCCCCGATCGGCCGCGTCACTCCGGCCGGGATTGGGGGGCGCCGGTCCCCGATCATTCGTCGCGGCAATTGACACCCCTTCGACGGCCTTGGCTTGTCCCGGGCGGGCGGCCGGTTGGCCGGGCATGGGACCACCACTGGCCGACTTCGGTCGAGCCGATTGCGACCGGGTGTCGCTTCCAACCGCTCCCGTCTCAACGGCCTGCCGTTCAAAGACGGGCTGCGGGTTTGGGCTCGATACGGCCACCTTCACGGGACCGCGCGGCACGCCCTTGAGCACATAGGTGCCATCGGGCTTGATCGGCACGGAGTGTGTGCGATGGTCGGAGGTGATCACGGTGACAGTCCCGAACACGACCGGTTTCCCCTGCGACGTCACGCGTCCCGTGAGCGTTGTGGCCCCGGGAAGTTCGACGAACAGCAGAGAGCACAACAGAACCACGACGAGGAGCAGCGCCGCCGCGATCTCGCGGAGGTGCATCACGACATACTCGTCCAAGGGCATGCCCAACAGATTGATGCTTTTCATGGCTGCGTTGACAAAGCCTGGCCACTGGATCCTGAACCGTCGATGCTCGACATCACCGGCAACACGGTCGTGCCAGCTTCATAACCGATGAACGCCACCGATCCATCCGCGTGCAACCACCGGCCGCCCCCCGGATGAAAGCTCCAGAAGTGCGTCGCGGCGCACGGGTTGTCGGGCTCGTCGGCCTGATAGTAGCCGGGCGACGGACAGGCCTGGCCATTCCGTCCGGTGGGCACGACGGAGAATTCCATGTTGGGGTTGCCCATGACCGTGTCGAAGTCGGTCATGTTCCAGCGGCCGTAGTACAGCGTGGAGGAGGGGGGGCGTTCACCGACAATTGTTACCTTGCTCAGGCCGACGGTGATCTTCTTCATGGTGATTTGCGGCCGCGGCGACCAGGACCAGTTCTGCGTGGGGAACACTCCGTTGCGGGCATTGCTGGCATGGCCATTGTCATCGATGAATTCATCGTTGCCGCTCACGGCCAGATAACTCGTCATCCCGTAGCCCCAAGGGTTGGTGCCTTTCATGGCCTGCGCGTCGGAAGGGCAGATATAAGACGGCACCCTGATGCCGCTCACCTTCGAGAACATCGCATACGCCTCGTCAAGCGTGGCGGGCTGGCTCCACAACGAGACGATTTCACGCGCCTCCATGAACGGCTGAATCCGCAACAGCCAACTGCCCACCTGGTCGGACTGCAGCGGAAACGTGACCGGGTCGTCAGCAACACCGACCAAATGCTTCGGCAGCACGGCGAAACTGGACGGACCGAGAGACCTTCGCGTGGCCTGTCTCGCCAGTGGAAACGCGCTGCGGGCGTCATGAAACCCATGGAGGGCGAGACCCAGCTGCTTCAGATTATTGCCGCACAGGGTCTGTCGGGCAGACTCCCGGGACGCCTGCACTGCCGGCAGAAGCAGGCCGACGAGGACGCCTATGATGGCGATGACGACCAGGACCTCGACGAGCGTGAGGCCGGGCTTGGCTCTGGATATCATCATGCATGCCTGCTGCGTGCTGCCCCGGGGAAAGAGATTACCCCTCGCCAGGAGCGGTGACAAGAACCTGCACGCATGCCGCGGCTGCACACTCTTCAGAAGCCCCGCCGCCATGCATGAAGTCTTCGCACACACCGCCGACCTGGGGCTGCGGGCAACCGCGCCGACACTGGAACGGCTCATGGCCGACGCCGCCCGCGGGCTGTTCGAGATCATCGCCGGCGACCTCGCCCAGATCCAGCCCCGGCCCGACCACACTGAGCGATTCGACGTGGCTGGCACCGACCCCACGTGGCTGCTCTTCGACTGGATGAGCGAACTGCACGCCGCCTTCGAACTCCGCCGCGTGCTCTTCTGCGGGTTCGATGTGTCGATCGACGCCACCGGGCTCCACGCCACCGCCCACGGCGAGCCCTACGACCCAGCCCGGCACTCGCTCGCTCATGAGATCAAGGCGATCACGCAGCACGAACTGGCTGTCGTGGAAACGGCCGGCGGCTGGGAGGCCACGCTGATCGTCGACATATGAACGCGGCGGATTGATCGTCGCCGGGAATGTCGCCGTATGATGGCCTCGCGCCCCATCGCTCCTGGAAAACACATCGCCCATGGCCGACACGATCCGCGACACTCCATCCGACCGCGGCTTCGCCGGACCGCTCGAACCGGTGGACGAATGCACCTGGCGGATCCCGAAGTCCTACAGGCCGGGCATGCTCGTCGACGGGCTGATCTTCGCCGACGAGCGGCTCGTGTCGCAGCTGCGAAGCGATCGGGCGCCCGAGCAGGTGGCCAACGTCGCGTTCCTGCCCGGTATCCAGACCGCCAGCCTCGCCATGCCCGATATCCACTGGGGCTACGGCTTCTGCATCGGCGGCGTCTGCGCCACCGACCCCGCGAGCGGCGGCGTCGTCTCGCCCGGGGGCGTGGGCTACGACATCAACTGCGGCGTCCGCCTCATGCGAACGAATCTCAGTCCGCCTCATGCGGACAAATCTCAGTCTCGCCGATATCGAGCCTGTGCTCGTGAGGCTCATCAACCAACTGCTGCGGGATGTGCCCGTAGGAGTGGGGCAGGGCGGCAACCATATTTTCTCCCCAGCCGAACTCCGCATGCTGATGCAGGAGGGCGTGCCGTTTCTGAAATCCCGCGGGCTGGCCACCGACGACGACGTCGCCCTCACCGAGGCCGAGGGCCGGATCCCCGATGCCCGGCCCGAACTCGTGAGCGACCGGGCGCTCGCCCGCGGCAGCGATCAGTGCGGCACCGTGGGCGCAGGCAATCACTTCATCGAGGTGCAGGTGGTCGATCGCGTGGAAGATCCGGCCGCCGCCGCAGCCTTCGGCCTCCATGCCGGACAGATCTGTGTGCTCATCCACTCGGGCTCCCGCGGCCTGGGCTATCAGGTCTGCGACGACTCCCTGCGGGCCCTCCGCGACGCGCCGACGAAATACGGCATGAGCCTTCCCGACCGGCAGCTGGTCTGTGCGCCCGTCGAAAGCCCGGAGGGGCAGCACTATCTCGGCGCCATGCGGGCCGCCGCCAACTACGCCTTCTGCAATCGGCAGCTGCTCATGTGGCAGGTGCGCGAGGTGTTTGCCCGGGTGCTCGGGAAACCGTGGCACTCGCTCGGCATGGAGCTTCTCTATGACGTGGCCCACAACATCGCGAAGATCGAGAAGCACGAGGTGGGCGACACGAGCAAGGATGTCTGCGTGCATCGCAAGGGGGCGACGCGGGCCTTTCCCGCCGGCCACCATGACATCCCCGACCGCTACCGCGCTACAGGCCAGCCGGTGATCATTCCCGGAGACATGGGGCGGGCGAGCTGGGTGCTCCGTGGTGGCCCGCGGTCGATGGAACGCTCCTTCGGCACCACCTGCCACGGTGCCGGCCGCTGCCTGAGCCGCACCGCTGCCACGAAGGCCGCACGGGGCCGGAACATCCAGGACGAACTCCTGCGCGGCGGTGTGGTCGCGCGGTGCCGCAGTCTCGACGGCCTCGCGGAGGAACAGCCGCTGGCCTACAAAGATGTCGACATCGTGGTCGACGTCGTCCACCGTGCCGGGCTCTCGCTGAAGGTGGCGCGGCTCAGGCCGCTCGGCGTGATCAAGGGGTGAGCGTCACCCGTCATGCCACCACAGCGGCCGTTTGCCACCCTGTCGCCGGCAGCCCGCACCCGTTTCAGGAGCCGCCCTGGTCGGACACTCCCGCCCGGCGCCTAGCGAACGGGGCGGCTGCGGAAGGGCTCGTAGATCCGGACCGAGAGGAGCAGTTCGCTGGCGTAGAAATTCGACACGTAACTGCCCGCCGGGGCGCCCCCCGACCCGATGGCGGTCAGCGGCAACGAGTCCGACACCGTGTCGAAGAACCGGTAGCCCAGGTCGATCGTCGTCCGTTCTGTGAGCTGATAGGTCGTGCCGGTCCCCGCCTGCCAGGCGAAGCCGCCCACGTGGCCGTAGCCCGACACCACGCCGTCGTTCACGGTCAGACGGTAGCCGCCGGCCCCGATGCCGCCACCGGTGTAGACGCCCAGGCGTTCGGTGAGGTTCCAATCCCGCCACGCGTTGGTCATCACCGACCAGCCGTCGGCGGCGCGGACGGAGTAGAAGTAGCTGGGCGTCGGCGGCTCGAAGCTGTTGGTCGTGCCTGACAGGGCGTCGCGGCCGCGGCCCTCGACCTCCAGTCGCAGCAGGCCATTGTTGCGGTCGAACGCCGTGCCGATGGCGCCGCCGGCCGTCAGCAGGCTGTCAGTGGCCCGGCCGGTGTTGGGGAAATTGCCCTCGGTGTTGATGCCGCCGCTCTGCAGCGCACCAAACGACGCACCGATGATGCCGGTGATGTAAAACCGACGCGACGGGCAGTCAGTATCGAGATCATCGCAGCATCCTGCTCCCAGATCCGGTTCCACGCAGGACTCGTTGTCGGCATCAGACGCACCGCTCGACCACGGTTGCCCGTCGAGGTCGATCTCGTCCGCCCGTCCGCAGGGTAGGGTGGCTGCCGTAGCCAACACCGCGAGCCCAATTCCCCGTAGCAGTTTCTGCATCACACGGCTCCGCTGAACGATCCGTTTTCAAGGGTGGCGACCGATCCCGCGAGGACCCAACCCCTTGGAATGGGATCGACCCGCAGAACCGCACGCGTGGGCACGACTGCATTGGCCGATACGACCCGCACCGGCCGCAGGCTCGGACGGCCGCAGAGTCTTCCCCACCGCGACAGCCACCCGCCGAAGGCCCGCTTCGCTGGCCTTTATTCCGTCGAGATTGATTCGAGCAGGTCGAGGTGGACCGCCCGCCGGGCGGGAATCCAGGCCGCGAGCACCGTCACGGCCACCGCTGCGACGAGGTTCACGGCCACCACCGTCGGCCGCAGCGATGCCCGGATCGGGTGGCCCAAAAGCGGCTGGCTGGCGAGTTGGATCAACAGCGCCGTGCACATGCCTCCCACAGCGCCGATCAGTCCGCCCGACACACCCAAGAGCACGCTCTCGAGCACCACGAGACGGGTCACCTGCCCGCTCGTCATGCCGACGGCCCGTAACAGGCCCAGCGTGCGGGTCTTCTCCAGCACGTTCATGGTCACGGTGTTGGCCACGCCGAGACTGCCGACCACGAACCCCAGTCCAAGGATCATCCACAGCGAATTGACCACGCCGCCCACGATCCCGTTGATGAACGCCTGCACGTTCTCAAACGAACGCAGCAGCATGCCGTGCGATTCGGCGATTCGTTGCAGGGGATCGCGAAGGCTCGCCATCGCTCCTGGTTCGGCCGTCACCAGCACGATGTCGGCAGCTTCCAGGCCGAAGAGCCGCGCCGCCACATCACGCCGCAGCAGCAACGACGCGCCGCCCGACGTGTAGTCGACGACGAGTGCCGCGATCTTCACGCGGGCCGTCCGCCCATACACCTCCACCTCCACTTCGTCCCCCGGCTTGATGCCGGACCGACGGGCCAGCACCGTGCCGGCCGCCGCTTCGCCCCGGTCGAGCGCCACCCTCAGATCGGCCTCGGTTGTTCCCACGGGATCGGTCGGGAGCGGAGTGTCGGCGGGGATGTCACGGGCCACCACCACACAGGCGCCACCGGCCACCCGCCCGGCGGCCACGCCGATCCCCTCGACCCGCTTCACTCCCGTCAGTGCACGAACTTCCTCCTCGGCCATGCGAATCTTCGGTCCTGCCATGGCCAGGCCGCCACTCACCATCCCGGCATGCGTCAGCATCCAGTCGGCCCGCATGAGACGCGTATACCAGCCGCGGACATCATCGACGTTGTCGCGGATGGCGTGCCCCAGGCCGATGGCGTTGCTCACGGCCACGACCAAGACGCCGGTGGTGAGCGCCGTGCGGATCGGTTGCCGGATGATCTGTTCGACTGCCAAGGTGCGTTCGATCCGCCAGCGCTCCGGGATCAGCCTCGCACACGCCGCGCAGAGCGTGGGCAGCACGATGGGCGTCGTGGCCACGAAGGCGAGCATCATCAGGATGCCGGCGGGCACCGCCGCCCGCGGGGGCAACCACTCCCAGACGACCAGCGTCATGACCACCGCCGACACCGCCCACATGACCACCGCCATTGCGAGAAACCGACCAGACACTCCCCGCGGCGGCGGCGGCGCATCCGCGAGCCCGGCCAGCGGCTCGACATCGGCGGCCTCGCGTGCCGGCCACCATGCCGCTGCCACGGCCACGAGCGTTCCCAAGGCGATCGCCGCCGGAATCACGAGCGGATGCACCACGAGCGACGCGGCCGGCGCCTGAAGCGTGCGAGAGATGCCGGCTGAGATGGGCACCGCCGCCGCCAGCCCCGCAGCGGCCCCGACCACCGACCCCGCCGCGCCAAGCAGGGCCGCCTCCGCCATCACGAACCGCTCCACCTGCCGGCCGGTGGCACCGAGCACACGCAGCAGCGCGAACGACCGCCGCCGCTCGGTGACATTCATCAGCATGGCGTTGCCCACGAGAAAGAAGGCCATCGCCACCGTGAGCCCCGTGACGAAATCGAGGCCCAGGTTCGCGGAATGGAGCACGTCCTCCGCCATGCCCGCCCGACCGGCGGGCACCTCCGCCGCAAGCGTCGCCGGCAGACGCTTGGCGACCGCCGCCAATACGGTCGGACGCGAGCCGCCGGGGGCGACCACCACGCGGACACGGTCCACGAGACCGAAGGCGTTCGACATTTCCTCCAGCGGCTGGATGTCCACGACCACGCCGCCACCCTCGGCAAACCACTTGAGCGACTGGCTGTCGGCGATGCCCACAACCGTCATCCGCCGGATGCTCCGCCGGGCGAACATGATCACCTCGTCGCCGATCCGCTTCGCAAGACCCTCGGCGAGGGCGGCATCGAGCACGACCTCGTCGGCCGCCTCGCACGGCCTGCCCGACGTGAGTGTGAGCAGACCAGCCTCCACGAGCGCGGCGGCATCGACTCCGACAGCCACCTCGCGAACCCGCTTCTCGCCCACTCGCAAGAGCGTCGGACGGAAAAATAGCGGCACCACGGCCCGCACGCCGGGGATGTCGGCCAACTTGGGCAACACAGTCGCCTCGAAGCGGCCTCCACCGCGGGCCGAGATATCGATCGAGGGCACGCCCTCAACGGTTTCGGCCAGCCGGCGGTAGCCCGCCCGCGAGGCGTCGGCCGCAACCCATGTTGCCACCACGGCGGCCACCGCCACCGCCACGCTCGCAACGGTGGCCAGCGCCCGCCCCGGCCGCTTCCGCCACTGTCTGCGGAGGAGCCTACTGATGGTCATTCCCGGGGTGCTCCGGTTGACGCGGCCGATGGCGGCGCTGCCGCCTCGACGCCACGCTCAGGCCCGTTGCGGTGATCCGATTCGATCCTGCCGTCACGCATGCGGATCGTCCGTCCGGCCACGGCGGCGATGCTGGGATCGTGTGTCACGAGAATCACCGTCTGCCTGCGTTCTGTCACCAGTCGCATGAGCAGTTCGATGACGCGGCGTGAGTTGACCGAATCAAGGGCCCCGGTCGGTTCGTCCGCCAGCACGATCGCCGGCTCGGCGACGAGGGCTCGGGCGATCGCCCCACGTTGCTGTTCGCCGCCCGACAGTTCGTCGGGTCGATGTCCCGCACGCGGCGTGAGCCCGACCGTTTCCAATGCCGCGCGGGCGGCCGCCTCGGAACGGGCATCTGCCACACCGTCGAGCACCAGCGGCAGCGAGACGTTTTCCACCAGTGAGAGTTCTGGGAGAAGGTTGTATCGCTGGAAAACGAATCCGATCCGCCGACGCCGCACGCGGGCCAACGCATCGTCGTCGAGCGACGCCAGATCGACGCCCTCCAAAAACACGCTGCCCGCCGTGGGCCGCGAGATCCCGCCGAGCAGGTGGAGCAGCGTGCTCTTGCCGGAGCCCGAGGCCCCGGTGATCGCCACGAACTCACCCTGCTCAATGGAGAGGTCGACCCCGTCCAGGGCGGCCACGCTGGCGGCACCGGCACCGCTGCCACCAAACGTCTTCTGCAGATGTTCTGCGCGGAGGATCGACAAGGATAAGCCAACTCCCAAGGCGTCGGTGACTGGTTTACCTCGCCTAATGTACCCATTTTTACGAGGGTTGCGAAAGCGTGCCGGGAATTACGGATGACCGGCTTAGTCCGGCTGAAGCGACTGGGGCAAGTCTGCCGAATTCTCCGGATGGCGGAACGCCCTGAGAGCCCAGCATGATCACACCCCACCAGTATCCAGTTGCCACCACGAGGCCCGCGATGCCCCGTTGGACGGTTGCGCTGGCCGCAGTTTTGCAGGTCGGTGCCATGCTGGGCGTTGGTCTTAGCTCCCCGCACGCCTGCCGCGGCGAAGACTGGGCGAAGACGAACAGCAGCCTCCGGCTGCCGGAGCCAGGCGTGCCGCTCGGCAGCATGCCCGAAAACATCACGGTGCCGCTGCTCGACAACGCCACGCAGGACGCGGCCCACGGGCCGTCGCCCAAGACACTCGACGAGTTCGTGGCGATGGCGCTCGAGAATCATCCGAAGATGCGGAACGCGCAGGCCGCTGTCGAGGCGGCCCGCGGCAAGGCGGTGCAGGCGCGGCTCTATCCGAATCCCGTCATCGCCGGCTTCTCGCCGCAGATTTCGGGCGATCAGAGTCAGTGGAGCGGCACGGTCGCCCAGGATCTCGTGACCGCCGGCAAGCTGCGTCTTTCCCAGCAGGGAGCCCTGCGGGAGGTGCAGATGGCGGAGTATCAACTCATCCGTACCCGCTACGACGTCCTCTCCGAAGTGCGGCAGAGTTTCTATGCGTTGCTCGTGTCGCAGCGACGCGTGGAGATCTATCAGCTCCTGATGGACATCGCCAAACGTTCCTACGAGATCGGCCGCCAACTGGCCGAAGCGGGGGAGGGCACGAAGGCTGACGTGCTCTTCTGGAGCATCGAGCGTGATCGGGCCGAGGTTCGCCTGCTCAATGCGTCGGTCTACATCGAGACCGGTCGACGGCAGGTTGCCACCGCGATCGGTCTCCCGCGTGCCGACGTCGGCACCATCGAGGGCGACCTGTTTCGCAAACTGCCGAACTTCGACTTGAAGACGCTGCAAGAGGCGGTGGTGCGAAGCAACGCCAGGCCACGCGTGGCGGAGTCAGACATCGCCCGCGCCCAGTGGGCGTTGGAGCGGGCCGTCGTGCAGCCAATTCCAAACATCAACCTGACGGGCGGCTACCAGCGGCAGGTCGGCATCCCCGCCATGGACCAGGGCCTCGTGCAGGTGATGATGGCGGTCCCGCTCTTCGATCGGAACCAGGGCAACATCCGCTCGGCCCGCGCCTCCATCGCCTCCTCGCGGGCGGACCTCCGCACCATCGAAATCGATCTCGCGACGCAGACGGCCCAGGCGATCGCCACCTACCGCACGTCGCAGCGGCTGGTGGAGTGGTACGAGCAATACATCCTGCCGAAGGCCCGCGAAACGGTGCAGCTCACGCAGACGCTCTACGCCCGGGGCGAGGTGACGTTTCTCAGTCTGCTCCAGGCTCAACGGATTCTCACCGAGACCGAACTGGCGTTTGTCGAGTCACAGGCCGACCGCTGGAATGGGGCCGTCGCCATCGCCAGCCTGTTGCAGCTGGAGCAGTTTCCCCCGGAGGCAGACGCGCCCGCCGTGATTCCTACGACCGACGCCGACAACGAGCTCAATCAGCAGCGTCTGAACCAGCCTGCAGCTCCCGCTGCCCAGTTGGCCCCGCCAGCAGGCCAGCCCGTTGCCCCGCCGGCTCGTCTACCCGCTGTGGCGGCTCCGCTCCAACAGCTGCCCGCGCCGTGACGCCGACGCGTCGTCACCGCGGCAACTTGGAACGTCGAGCCCGGCGTGCACACACGCACCAAGAAGCCCCTGGCGGAAGCATGCACCAAGAAGCCCCCGGCGGAAGCCGGGGGACACAGTGTGCATCAAGGCGCGACATCCAGCGGCATGCTCGTCTGGGCCGTCCGGCCCGCGATCGTGTCGGTCACGACAACCTCCAGCCGGCATGATCCGGCCGGAGTCGCCGGGGGTACGGCCACCAGATAGCGGGCGAAGTAGTCGCGACGGTGACTTCCACAGGTCTCTTCGAGCGGTTCGAACGTCCATTCATGCACCCGGCGACCGCTGGCGTCGACGAGTCTGAGCACCGTGTCGATCCGCGTTGTGTGCCCTTCGGCCGACTCTCGCGACGTGAGTTGGTCGAGCTCGAAATAGACGATCACTTCCTGCCCCGGCTGGAACTGGTCCGTCTCGAAGCGGTCGACGACGCCCCAGGCCCGCACCCGCGAGGCGAAGCAGGCGTTCTGCACTGCAAACACAGGCTGGATGGGTGCAGGCTGTGCCGGGGGCTGGTCCGGCTCCGTGGCAGCAGTCCGCGGCGACTCGGCCGGCGGCATGGGGGCGACCGGTTCGGCAGCGGCCACGCTGGGAGATTCGTCGGTCGCCTCGGCGGCACCGGACGCCTCCGGGGCGTTGGCGATCTGGGCAGCCGCCAAGACGGCGGTGAACTCTTCCACAACCACCGGCCAGTCCTGCCGCGGCGTGCTCTTGAGCGTTGCGATCAGCGTGCCGCGGGCGGCATCGTTCAGCCCGCCTGATTTCGCGAGACGGCGTCGAGCCTCGTCGACCGCCTCGTCGAGCGTGGCGGGAGACCATGCGGCGGTGTCTGGGAGAGCATTCACATCGCGGCCTGCAGGGAGGGCGGCAGTCTCCTCGGCATTGTCCACATTGCTCTCGTCGTCCGCCGCTGCCTTGTCGCTGGCCTTGGCATCGGCACGCGACTCGGAGGCATGCTCCACGGCATCGAGCCAGGTCTCGCGGAGGTAGGCCGAACTGATCACCGAGGTGCAGCCGGAAGATGCCGACGTGCACGCCATGACGGCCAGTAGCACCCAGGTGTTCCTGGGCAAGACAGAGGTGATTTTCATGCGATCTCTCGTCGCTGCCGACATCCGACCTAGCAGCCCCGATCTCAAGGAACATCTGCCGCAACCCGCGTGGGCAGGGCGTGCTCCGAGCGGGAGGGTAATTTTTTTCTTCGTCACGGGGCAAGACCAGCCGCGCAGCGACACGCGAGCTTCGCCACGGCCCGCACGAAGCGGCAAAAAACGCTCCAAACTGCTACACTCCGCCCGCCGCCCCGCGGATCACAGCGATCCGTAGACCGCCACCAAACAGCCCAATCCCCCCATGACTCCACCACCATTCCAGCCCGACCGCGTTCCTGCCGGCTGGCAGCACCGCCACCTGCTCGACCTCGAACGGCTGACGGGCGATGAAATTCGGCTGCTGCTCGACACGGCGGCCCTCTTCAAGGAGGCCACCGGCCACTGCCGTCGCAAGCTCGCGGTGCTGACCGGCTCGACGGTCGTGAACCTGTTCTTTGAGAATTCAACCCGGACGCGTACCAGCTTCTCTTTGGCCGCCCGTCGGCTGGGCGCCGACGTCGTCGACTTCTCGGCCTCGACCAGCAGCCTCTCCAAGGGGGAGTCGTTCATCGACACCGCTCGTAACCTGGAGGCGATGGGAATCGATGCCGTCGTCGTGCGGCACAGCACCCCAGGCACTCCGCACCTCCTCGCCCAGCACCTCGGCGTCGGCGTGATCAACGCTGGCGACGGGCCGCACGAGCATCCGACGCAGGGGCTGCTCGACATCTTCTCGATCCGCGAACGGCTCGGTGATCTGAACGGAATCACGGTCGGACTCGTCGGCGACATCGCCCACAGCCGAACGGCCCGTTCAAACCTGTGGGGGCTTCTGAAGCTCGGGGCGAAGGTCATCCTCTGCGGGCCGCCCACGCTCGTCTCAGAGCGTTGGCGCGAACTGGGAGTGGAGGTCTCTCATAATCTCGACGAGATCGTGCCGCGGTGCGACGTGCTCAACCTGCTGCGTATTCAATTCGAGCGACAGAACATGCGGCCCTTCCCGTCGGTCCGCGAATACGCCCATCTCTACGCGATGACGAGCGATCGACTCACCCGTGCCAGGCCCGAGCTGTTGATCCTGGCCCCGGGACCGATCAACCGCGGCGTGGAGATGACCGCCGAGGTGGCCGACTGCCGGCAGTCGCTCATCCTCGACCAGGTCACCAACGGGCTGGCCGTCCGCATGGGCGTGCTCTGGCTCACCTGCGGGCCACGGGCCGACCGCGCGACCGTCCACGCAGACGCGACCACGGGTTTGCCTGCCAACTACCCGACTCACTCCCCGACCACCCACCCGACCACCCACCGGAGCCACTGATGGGCACACTTCTCATTCGCGGTGGCCGGGTGGTTGATCCCGCGCAGGGCATCGACCGGATCGACGACGTGCTGGTGCGCGACGGCCGAGTGGCTGCCGTCGGCAGAAGCGCCGAGGAGGCCGCTGAAACGATCGACGCCACGGGGCTGGTGGTCTGCCCGGGCCTCATCGATATGCACGTGCACCTCCGCGAGCCGGGCCGCGAGGAGGACGAGACCATCGAGACCGGCACCCGGGCCGCGCTGACCGGAGGGTTCACGAGCGTCGCCTGCCTTCCCAATACCGAGCCACCGATCGACACGCAGGCGACCGTGGAGTTCATCCACCAGAAGGCCGCCCGCGCCGACACCTGCAACGTGTTCGTGGTGGGCTGTGTGAGTCGCAACCGCGAGGGAAAGGAACTGGCGGAGATCGGCCAGCTCGTGGAAGCCGGCGCGGTGGCCTTCAGCGACGATGGCGCCCCCGTTTACGACGCCGAACTGATGCGGCGGGCGTTCGAATACTGCCGCATGTTCGACAAGCCGATCCTCGCCCACGAAGAGGTGCTGGAGCTGTCTCGTGGCGGCGTCATGAACGAGGGGATCGTGTCGCTGGTGCTCGGCCTGACGGGCATGCCGGCTGCCGCCGAGGAGGTGATGATCGGCCGCGACATCGCGCTTTCCGAGGTGACAGGAGGCCGCCTGCACGTGATGCACGTCTCGACCGCCGGGGGCGTGGCCCTGATCCGGGCCGCGAAGGCCCGCGGGGCCAGAGTGACCGCCGAAGCCTGTCCCCATCACTTCACGCTCACCGACGAGGGGCTCCGCGGCTTCGATTCCAACTACAAGATGAGCCCGCCGCTACGGACGGCCTCCGACGTGGAGGGGATCATTGCCGGCATCGTCGATGGCACGATCGACTGCATCGCCACCGACCACGCGCCGCACGCGCCCGAAAAGAAGATGCTCGAACTCGACCGCGCGCCCTTTGGCATCCTCGGTCTGGAGACGGCGGTGGGGCTGACCGTCACGCGGCTGGTGTCGCCGGGGACGATCGGCTGGCCGCGGATGATCGAGGCGATGAGCACGCTCCCCGCGCGGATCCTCGGCGTGGACCGCGGCACCCTGCGGCCCGGCGCCGTGGCCGACATCACGGTGATCGACCCCAACCTGTCGTGGAAGGTCGACGTGAAGTCGTTTCAATCAAAGAGCGTGAACTCGCCGTTCGACGGCTGGACGCTCCAGGGCAGGGCGGTGGCGACCATCGTGGCGGGCCGTGTGAAGTATCGGCTGGGGCTGGTTTGACGTTTACTTTCCTCACGTTTCCACAACTTGCCCTCGTATGACGCTCATCATCGACGGCTACAACCTGTTGCATGCGTCGGGTGTGTTCGGCGACGAGCGCGGCCCACGTGGCTTCGAGAAGTCGCGGCTGGCGCTGCTCGACATGCTGGTTGATCTGCTGGGCGAGGCGGCGGCCGACACCATCGTGGTGTTCGACGCCGCTCGCGCCCCGGACGGCCTGCCGGCGCGGATCACGCATGGCGGCATTCGCGTCTGGTTCGCCAGGGAATACCCCGACGCCGACTCCCTCATCGAGGAATTGGTCGAGGACGCCGACGCCCCCTCGAGCCTGCTGGTGGTGTCGGGCGACCGANNNTCGCGGCCCGCCGCCGCCGGGCAGGCGCCGTTTCGAGCGACGAGTGGCTGGCCACGAAGCGTGAAGAGCGCCGGGCACGCCGCCGACAGGTTGAGACGAAGCCTCCCGAGCCGGGCCCGGCCGACGTCGAGGGCTGGAAGCGGTATTTCGGGCTGTGAGGGGTGATGGTGTGGCAGGCCACCGTGGCGGCAAGTTTTCAACTTGTCCGTGTCCCGTCTCCACCGTGGCGGCAAGTTTTCAACTTGTCCGTGTCCCCGGCATCGATTCCACAAGTTAAAAACTCGTGGCCACGGGTCGACTCCTTCGGCTCCATCCAACGTGTCGAATGGATGTCGCCAGCCGCCGTGAAACACCGCTACTCCTTCGCCCAGCGGGCCATCTTGCGGTCGAGCGTCGACCGCTCGATCCCGAGCATCGCGGCCGCCTTCGTCTTGTTGCCCCCCACGGCCTCGAGCGTCGCCAGCACCTGCTTCCGCTCCATCTCATCGAGCGTCGTCGGCGTGAAAGGTGCCGGCCGCCCTGTCGAAATCTGGCCAGTGTCGCCGGCGGAGGAGAGATGGGAGAGCGCCAGTTCGTGGGCGTCGATCCACTCGTCCTGTGAGAGCACGACCGCCCGCTCGACGCTGTTGCGCAGTTCACGAATGTTGCCTGGCCAGTGGTAGGCCTGCATCGCGGCAAGCGCGTCGGGCGTGAAGCCCCGCACACGCCGCGCCGCCTCCGCGGCGAACCGCTTGAGGAAATGGGCCGCCAGGGTCTCGATGTCTTCCGGTCGCTTGCGGAGCGGAGGCACGAGGATTTCCACGACCTTGAGTCGGAAGTAGAGGTCGCGGCGGAAGTCGCCGGCAGCCACCGCCTCCTCCAGATTGCGATTGGTGGCTGCCACCACGCGAACATCGACCTGCACGCGGGCACTGCCACCGACCCGCTCGAACGGATGTCCCTCGAGCACTCGCAGAAACTTCGCCTGGATCGCCGGGCTCATCTCGCCGATCTCGTCCAGAAACAATGTTCCCTTGTGGGCGGCCTCGAACTTGCCGGCCTTACGCTCGGTGGCACCGGTGAAGGCGCCCTTCTCGTGGCCGAAAAGTTCGCTCTCGAGGAGCGTCTCTGAAAGCGCTGCGCAGTTCATGCAGACGAACGGGGCAGTCCGTCGGCTGCTCGCCTCGTGGATCGCCCGTGCGACGAGTTCCTTGCCGGCGCCGCTTTCGCCCCTGATCAGCACCGTGGCCTTCGTCGCCGCCACCCGTTCGATCTGGGCGACGATGTTCTTCAGGCCGGCGCTCGAACCGATCATATGCCATTCCTCGCCCAGTCGCCGCCGCAACTGTTCGTTTTCATCGGCCGACCGGGCCAGCCGCGTCGAGAGCACCTCGCGGGCGGCGAGATTGTCGATTGCCAGGCCGAGGGCGTCGCAGACCGCCATTACGAATTCCAGGTCGTCTGGCGTGGCCTCCCGCTGCTGGGCATCCACTTCCAGATGCAACACGCCCACGGCATAGCCTCCCTGCCGGATCGGCGCCGAGATGCTCGCCACCCTCCCGCCGCCCGGCGTTGCCGCGCACGCCAGCACCGCCTCGTCGGTTCCGAGGACGGCCGCGATCACGCCGGGCGATACGGCCGCCGACGACCATTCGGCCGGCACGGCAACTGTCCGCGCGAAGTCGGAGGCCGGACCGGTTTCGTCCCGCCGCGCCTGCCCCGCCTGCTCGCCGATCTGTTCGGGCAGCAGCACGATTCCGCGGGCGGCGCCGGATCCCTGCATGGCCGACTCCAGCGCCTGCGATGCCACCGCTTTGAGGTCACTCGCCCGCCCCAGCGAAAATGCCAGCCGGCAGAGTTCGGCGGCGGCGCGGCCCACGCGGGGCGCCGTTCCCGCTGCCTCGCGGATGTCGTCGAGCAGTCGGCTCTTGGCGCGGCGATGCGTGATCGAGGCATGCCA
Source organism: Planctomycetia bacterium (assembly GCA_026401075.1). Taxonomy (GTDB): domain Bacteria; phylum Planctomycetota; class Planctomycetia; order Pirellulales; family UBA1268; genus CAMCQY01. The sequence goes on along the minus strand of JAPLNQ010000085.1, from coordinate 1,091 downwards.
CGCCTCCAGTTCCGCCGGCATCTCCCCGGTGGCCGTGCCGCCGAGCAGTTCAGCCTCGCCCGTCGAATCGGCCAGCGGTTCCCCGGCGCAGGCGACGATCTCGACTCGGCCGATGGCCACGATATCCCCCGTGACCAGCAGCCTGTCGGCGGAGACCGGCTCCCCGCCGACCAGTGTGCCGTTGCGGCTTTTAAGATCCCGGATCGACCAGCCCGACGGCGCTCCGAAAATCTCGGCATGAAACCGGCTGGCCTGCTCGTCGTGCAGCACCACGCGGTTGCTGGGAGCACGGCCGAGCGTCACGCGTTCCCCGGGCAGGAGTGGAACCACAGCCTGGCCGGAAACGGGATCACGAACGAGCAGATAGGTGGGGAGTGAGGAGGGCGTGGTGGGTGGGGAGGGCATGGCGTGCAGCTTTTCTTTCCTGCATCATGACTCAGCGGCAGCTGTTTTGGGAGGGCTTGGAACCGGGCTGCCGGCGTCCAACCGGTCCGAGGCCGGCTTTCACGGGCAAAAAAGCCACTCTTTCCCGACAGAAACGGGTTTGCCGCAACCGACCCTCCGCGACTAGCATCCCCTTCACGGTCGCCCCTGCGCCGGTTTCCCTCGGGAGGCCACGCCGTGCTCGACATGATCGCCAAGTCGGCCTGTCATGTCTGGCTGGACATGACCTGACACGAAAGGTTGCCCCATGAACTTCGGCATGAAACTCCAGTCACCAACTGCCCGTATCTCCAGACGCCGAGCGGCGATATGGTGTGCCTGTGCGGTCACCGTGCTTGCCCTGGCATGGCAGGACGAAGCCAGCGCCCAAATGGGTGGCATGGGTATGGGCATGGGCGCCGTGGGCGGCATCTCGATCGACGCCGACGGCATCGTGCGGAATCTCGATCCCCGGGCGGTCGAATCACTGGCCAAGGAACGACGTCAGGCGCTTGCCACCGGCGCAGCCGACCGCGGCGCGGCGGTAAAACTCCGCAAGGTATCCCTCGCGAAGATCGTCGCGGCCGTGAAGGCAGCCGATGACGTTCGTCCGCTGCCGCCCGACGTGCTCTTCCTGGGCGGCCTCGAACGGATCACGCACGTGTTCG
>JAPLNQ010000141.1:51004-60138 GCA_026401075.1 Planctomycetia bacterium | reverse complement strand
AGGCATCACTGCTCAGACTCGTGTCGGCAGTCCTCAGCGAGATCAGCGACGACTGGGAAACAGAAAGGTCTTACCTGAACATGAAAGCCAGATGACCCGCCTGCTCATCCCGGCATTTACAGAAGAGGGGTTGCTTTATCCTTGGCGTTAGCCCACGCGATAAGCTCTAGCGAGGGAATGAATTCCGTTCCGCACGGCCCCTCACACGTTTCTCAACTATAGGAACAGTTTCGTCGGGCAGGAAGTCGGCGGTGCTGCCAATTTGTTTTGATTTGTGTGGCGAGGCTTTTGATCCCGTGAAGACCTGTGGCGGGGGGCGTGGCAAGGGAGTCGGCGTTTCGCGTTGCGGCCTCTCACCGGGTGAATCACAATGCTTCCATGGGCAAGGCTGCACCGGCATCACAGAAGCGACTTCGCCAGACCGCTGGCAGCGATCTCTTGGTGGGCGTGATCGTCGATCCGTCGCTACCCTACGATCGCGAAATCGCCCGAGGGGTGGCCCAGTATGCCCGCGAGGCCGGCGACTGGAGACTCTACATCGAGGAGGAAGAGCCTCGTCGGATGCCCGACTTCCGGACATGGGCGGGGCACGGCCTGATCGCCTCGTTCGACGACCAACGGGTGGCCCGCGCGGTTGAGGCCGCGGGCGTGCCCGTCGTCGCCGTGGGCGGTGGAGCCGGATACTACGACCCGGCCTCCCGAATTCCCTACGTTGAAACCGATAATGAACGGATTGCGGAGATCGCAGCCGAGCATCTGTTGGACCGGGGACTGCAATCGTGTGGCTTTTACGGCCTGCCTCCATCGCCGACAGCGGTCTGGTCGCAGGCACGAGCCCGCTCGTTCACGGCCCGGGTCAGTGCTGCGGGAAAATCGTGTCAGACGTTTATCGCGGGGCACGAGGCCACGCAGTGGCAGGCGATGCAGAATGAACTTGTCCAGTGGATTGCCTCGCTCCCCATGCCGGTCGGAATCATGGCCTGTGACGACATTCGCGCAAGGCATGTCCTGGAGGCCTGCCGAACGGCAGGTTTTTGCGTGCCGCACGACGTGGCCGTGATCGGAGTGGACGACGACGACCTGCTCTGCGAGTTTTCCGACCCGACGCTGTCGAGCGTACGGCAGGCGGCGCGACGGATCGGGCTCGAGGCGGCCCGTGTACTCGATCGATTGATGAGGCGGTCTGGCGGCAAGATCCGCCCTGGATCACGAAGCCACCCCGAGCGAATCAAGATGCCTCCGATCGGCGTGATCGCTCGCCGTTCGACGCAGACCGTCGCCGTTGCCGATCCGGTGATTGCCTCAGTGATCCGTTTCGTCGGTGAAAGGGCGTGCGGACGAGTGGGGATTCGAGATGTCGTCCGCGAAAGTGGCCTCTCTCGTTGGGTGCTCGAAGACCGCTTCCGTCGGGCGGTGGGGCACTCGATCCACGACGAGATCCTGCGAGTGAGGCTCGCGGAGGCGCAGCGACTCGTGACCATGACCGACCTTCCCTTGAAAGTGATCGCGCCCCGGGCTGGTTTTCTTTCGGTCTCCTACATGACCACGCTCTTCCGCCGCCATCGCGGTACGACGCCTGCCGCCATGCGGCGCGATGCCGGCAGTGAACACTTTCCGATCACCAGACAAACCTGATGAACTTCCGATCGCTATGGCTCTCGAGCCTGTCTGTCTTCATCGCCCTCGTTGACCCCCACCACCTCTCCGAAGGAAACGCTCGATGTCCCGTCCGCTAAGTCGCATCGCCCCTGATTGGTGGGATTACACGACGCTCGACGCCGAGATCATCCGCGATGCCGCGGCCCTCACGGTAGACAGCCTCAGCAGGCTCTCTCGGCCTGGGTTTCGCGTGGTCTTCTACGACACCCTCGAAGACTTTTATCTCGCCGAAGCCCTCGAATACATCACCGCCTGGCAGCAGGCGACCGCCGATGATCCCGTCGGCATCTGCGGGCCTGTCGGCCCCACCGAGCAGTTGCCGCTGGTGGCGCGGCTCGTCAACGAACTCGGCGTCGACCTGCGGCACGCCCATTTCTGGGGCATGGACGAGTGGTATGAAGATAGCCGCGAGGTGCCGGTCACGCACCCGCTTTCGTTTGAACGGGCCGACCGCGAATTGTGTTTCGATCGGATCCGGCCAGAGCTGCGGATGCCTGAGGCAAACCTGCATTTTCCAAAGGGCGACGTGGATTCCTATGAGGCGAGCTGGCAGACCGCCCGCTGTGCCGTGATGCAGGGCGGCCAGGGGGACATCAAGCACTGGGCGTTCAACGACCCCGTCCGCCGTGACGGAAAATACGCGGACCACCCGCCGTCCGCGGAAGAGTATCGAAGACTGGGGACTCGAGTCGTCGATCTCCACCCCGTGACGCTGGCGCAGAATGCCCGCACGAGCGGTGGCGGCAACATCACGATGGTTCCGCAAAAGGCGATCACGGTGGGGCCCGTGCAGACCTGGAAGGCGGAGAAAGTCTCGATCTGGCAGGCGGGCGTGCACGACAACCCGCTAGGACAGCGTCTCACCGCCCTGATGATTTCGAAACGCATCGTTGACTCGGCCGTTCCCATGTCGCTGCTCGCCGATCATCCGAACGTGCAGTTCAACTATTACGCGGCGGGCCTTGGCACCTGCGCCGTCGAGATGCATTGAGTGCCAACTACGCGAGGTCCTTTGGAGAGTGTCCGGCGAGGATGCCCTTCAGCGAAAGCACTTCCGGTCGGTGGATGGGAAGCTCACGCTCGGCTCGCTCTTGCCCTAGCTCCGGAGCGATCGGGGGGCTTCTGCATCGAAGTTTACCGGTGTGCCGAGGCGGGCGTTCAGCCGTTCGTCGGCACGGCCCTCCACGATTGCCGCCTCGATGAAGCCCTGCGAGCCGACGAGCGCCACGACCGTGCCCGGGACAGCCTCGCCATAGGTGCGCACGATGGTTGTGATCTCGTGCTGGCCCACGCTGAGCCGGCCGGCTGCTTGGAGCTGCGGCAGGAGTGAGGACGGGAGGTTTGTCACCAGATTGCTGTGGATGATTTCACCGTGGATGCCTGTGGGCGTTTCCTGCGGCACGGGCCACGGCAGCCCCGCGAGAGTGGCGAGCGGTAGCCCCAGTGACTCTGGATCGAGTCCATCCACGAGCCGCGCAGCCAGGGGCGCGAGCACGTCGCGGCCGTGGAACGTCGCCGCCGCGTCGGGCGGCACGTCGAGCCTGCGTGCTGCCATCAGCGGCAGCCGCTGAAGCGCGAGCGTCAGCACGCCGTTGTCGGGGCAGAGAAATTCATGGTGCGATTCGGGAGCGCCCAACCGGGCCCAGATGAGGCTGCGGTCTGTGCCCACGCCGGGATCGACGACCACGATGTGGAGCGTGCCGGACGGAAACGCCGGGCAGCCCTGCCCCACGAGCCACGCGGCGGCGCGAATGTCGTGCGGCGGAACGTCGTGGGCGATGTCGACGAGCGTGAACGGAGACTTCGCGTGCAGGAGCCGGCCCTTCAGCTCGGCCACATACCCGCTGCCGGAGCCAAAGTCGGTGGTGAGCGTGACGACGCGAGTCATGCCGCTTGCCGTCCGCTGCCCTCTTCCAGTCCACCCACTGCGGCCGTCACTCCATCGCCCGGATCAGGTCGATGCAGGTGGCCCGCACCTTGCCGGGATTGACGTTGGGGTTTTTCTTCTTCGCCTGCCCGATCAGGCCGGCGGCGGCCTGTTCCTTGCCGCTCTTCACGTCGGCCACGATTTTCGGGTTGGCCGCCAGCAATTCGCGGCACAGCGCGAGCACGTCGTCATCGCTGACGGCCGAAATGCCCATGCTCGCCACCACCTCGTCCACCGGCCGACCGCTGGTCACCATCTCGGCGAAGATCTCGCGGCCGCGGCTGGTGTCGAAGTCGCCCTTCACCACGCGGCCAATCAGGTCGGCCAGGCCCGCCGGTCGGATCGGGAAGGCGGTGACGGTGCTGTTGGTGTCATTGAGGATGCGGAGCACGTCCTGCTGCATCCAGTTGCTGGCCACCTTGCCCTCGCCCACTCGGGTGGCGAGGTCCTCGAAGTAGTCGACCAGTTCGCGGCCCTGGTTCACGAGCACGTCGGCATCGTAGGCCGAGATCGTCCACTTCGACGCGAGCGACTTGCGGAGCGACACGGGCGGTTCGCGCATTTCACCACGGATCGATGCTATCTGCTCCGCGGTCACTGTCACCGGCACGAGGTCGGGCTCGGGGAAGTAGCGGTAGTCGCTCGACTCCTCCTTGTGACGCTGGGCCCGCGTGATGCCGGCTGGATCGTCCCAGCCGCGGGTCTGTTTCGGCGTCTTGCCCATCTCGGCCTTCGTCGCCTGCCACTCCTCCCACTGCCGGGCGGCCTCGTAGACGAGGGCCCGCTCGACGGAGCGAAAACTGTTCATGTTCTTGATTTCGACGATCGGCGTCTTGGCGACGCGGCCATCGGCCTGCGGAATATGTAGGTTGACGTTGGCGTCGACGCGGAGGCTCCCCTCCTGCATGTTGCAGTCGCTCACCCCGAGATAGACAAGCAGAAGCTTCAGTTCGTTGAGCCATGCCCTCGACTCCTGCGGACTCCGCAGGTCGGGCTGGGTGACGATCTCGCACAGCGGCGTGCCGGCGCGATTCAAGTCGATGCGGGTGTCGCCCGTGCCGGCCGCCTCATCGTGCATGCTCTTGCCCGCATCTTCTTCGAGGTGCACGCGGATGATGCCCACGCGGCGCGGCTCGAAGGCCCCCTTCGGATCGACGACCTCGAGCGTGCCGTCGCTCGAAAACGGCAGATCAAACTGGCTGATCTGATAGCCCTTGGGCAGGTCGGGATAGAAATAGTTCTTGCGGTCCCACTTCGTGAACGGCGCGATCGTGCAGTCGAGCGCCAAGGCCGCCCGCAAGGCCAGGTCAAAGGCCTGCCGGTTCATCACCGGCAGCGATCCTGGCAGGCCGAGGCAGGTCGGGCAGACCTGTGTATTCGGTGCGCCGCCAAACTTCGTGGAGCAGCCGCAGAAAAGCTTCGTGCGGGTCATCAGCTGCACGTGCACTTCGAGGCCGATGATCGTGGTGTAGGGTGCGGCGGTGCTCATGCCTTCACCTCCCCTGCGGCCTTGGGCCGGCGGCGATGCCAGTCGGTGAGCCGTTGGAAGCGGTCGGCCGCCTGAAGCAGCAGCGGCTCGGCCAGCGGCGGCGCCTGCAGCTGGAAACCGATTGGCAGGCCCGACTTCGTGAAGCCGCACGGGAACGAGATGCCCCCCACGCCGGCCAGATTCGTGCCTACCGTATAGAGATCGACGAGATACATCGCCAGTGGGTCGTCGGTCTTCTCACCGAGCTTGAAGGCGGGCGTGGCCGAGACCGGGCCGCCGACGAGGTCGACCGACTGGAAGGCATCGAGGTAGTCCTGCCGGATCAGTCGCCGCACCCGGAGGGCCTTGGCGTAGTAGGCGTCGTAGTAACCGGCCGAGAGGGCGTAGGTGCCGAGCATGATTCGCCGTTTTACTTCGGGTCCAAATCCCTCGGCGCGGCTGCGGCAATACATTTCGACGAGCGGTGATTCGAAGCCGCCGGCTTTTTTGGCATGCCCCCCGGGCTCGGCCCGGTGTCCATAGTGAGCTCCGTCATAGCGGGCGAGATTGCTCGACGCCTCGCACGGCGCGATCAGATAGTAGGTGGGGATGCCATACTTTGCGTGCGGCAACTGCACGTCGTGGACCGTGGCACCAGCCGCCTTGAGCACGGCAAACGCTTCCTCCACGCCCTTGGCCACCTCGGGATCGAGGCCCTCGGCATAGTGCTCGGGCACGCGGCCGATCCGCACGCCGGACAGCGGCTTGTCGAGCAGGTCGGTGTAGCGAGGCACGTCGACGGACAGCGAGGTGGAGTCGCCCGGATCGTGACCAGCGATTGTTTCCATGATCAGGGCGCAGTCGGCGGCGCTGCGGGCCATCGGGCCGATCTGGTCGAGGCTCGACGCAAACGCGACCAGGCCACGGCGGCTGACGCGACCGTAGGTCGGCTTGAGTCCGGTGATGCCGCAGAGGCCGGCAGGCTGACGGATCGAGCCGCCGGTGTCGGAGCCGATCGCCACGGGGGCCATATCGGCCGCCACGCAGGCTGCCGAACCGCCGCTCGAGCCACCCGGAGCCCGCGAGAGGTCCCACGGGTTGCGCACCGGGCCGAAGGCGGAATTCTCGTTCGAGCCGCCCATCGCGAACTCGTCCATGTTGGTCTTGCCCACGAACACCGCGTCGGCCTGCCGCAGCCGGGCGACCACGTCGGCATCGTAGGGCGGCCGAAAGCCCTTCAGCATCTTCGACGCGCAGGTGGTGGGCATGTCGTTGGTGCAGAGCACGTCCTTGAGTGCCACCGGCAGGCCGGCCAGGGCCCCGAGTGGTTTACCCGCCTTCCGTCGGGCGTCGATGTCGGCCGCCCGCACGAGCGATCCCTCGCGGTCGACGGTCAGGAAAGCGTTGATCGTGCCATTGGTGGCCTCGATCCGGTCAAGAAACACCGTTGTGCATTGCACGGCCGTGATGTCGCCCTGCCGCAGGGCGGCGACCAGATCGACGGCAGACATTTCGAGAGGTTGCATGGATGCTCGTGCGACGGCGAAAACGAAGGAAACGTTGCGAGGGACGGAGCAGCGGGCGACGGTGACGGGCGGAACGGTCGGCGGCTACGCCGCTCCCGAGTCGCCCAGCACGGCCGGCACGAGGAAGCATGCGCCGTCGTGCCGCGGTGCCGATTGCAGCGCCTCTGCCGTGGAGAGCGAGGCGGCCGGCACATCGTCACGGAAAACGTTTTGCGTATCGAGCGGATGAGCCAGCGGGGCCACGTCGGAAGTGTCGACTTCGCCGAGCATCGACACGAAGCCGACGATCTTCGAGAGTTCGCCGGTCATCCGCTCGAGATCGGATTCCGAGAGCGCCAGCCGCGCGAGCAGGCCGACCTTTGCGACATCCTTCGCCGTCAGCGGCTGCGGTGGAGTGGTCACGCGTGCGCTCGGTTCTTTCGCAGTCGTGTGGAACGTGGCTGGTGGAGATTACCAAGGCCCGACAGGACGACACGATTGCCGCCCGCGGCTCAGGCCGTGCTCGATCAGGGTCGTGCCCGCGGACCCGATGGCACCGCTTCCTCGGCAGACGGCTTCGCCTTCTCGACGGTCGGAAGACGGAAGGGCTTCTGACGGACGAGTTTCGCAACCTTGCCGCCCTTCATGCACTGCGTGCAGACCAGCAAGCTCATGTTGGTGCCAGCGAGCGTGACGCGGAGTCGCTGCAGGTTCGGCTTGAACTTCCGGCGGGTGATGCCCGTGACCTTCGTGCCGACGCCGCCGAGGTACTTCGCCTTACCGCGAATGGTGACCTGGTTGCCGACCGAAAAACCCTTGCCGCAGACCTGACAGGAACGTGCCACGGGAACAACTCGTTGAAAGAGGGGGAACTGTCTGGAACCGAAGCCCAGAGGATAGCCATTTGGCCGTTTTTCGCAAGATGAGCCGGCAGAACGGCTTGTGACGCTTTCAAAACCGTGACCAGTGCTAGGCCGCCGCCGGGACGGCAGAAGTCTCCTTCGCGGGGACTTTCGCCGTGGGGCGGTTTGGTAGTTCAATCCTCCAGAGGGCGAAATTCCAACGCTCGTCGAGCTTCCGCCGATCCCGGCTTCCCCGTGGGGACAAGTTTTCAACTTGTCTGGGAACTGTGGAGGCCCGCGATCAACCGCAGCACGTCCTCGTGCACCAGACCGTTGGTGGCCACGCCGTCGCCGGAATCGATCCGTGGCCGGCCCTCCCAATCGGAGAACCGCCCGCCCGCCTCGGTGACGACGGTTTCCACCGCCGCGGCGTCCCAGGCATTCATGATCGGGTCGATCATCACCTCGGCACGGCCCGTGGCCACCAAGAGATAGCCGTAGCCGTCGCCCCAGGTTCGGTTCAGCAGGCAGGCCTCTTCGAGCCGGCGACGGGCTTCCTGTCCGCGAGTGGCGCCGTTGGGCCGGCGGCGAAAGGATGTGAAGTCGCTGGTGCAGAGGAGCGACTCGGCGAGCCGGCTGCGGCGCGAGACGCGGGCCTTCACCGGCTCGGCCCCGCCGGCCACGTGCCATGCCCCGCCGCCCGCACCGGCATAGGCCAGTTCGTCGAGCGCCGGGATCGCGATCACGCCGACCACTCCCCTGCCCTCGTGCCGACAGCCTACGAGCATCGCGTAGAGCGGCACGCCTCGAATGAACGATTTTGTGCCGTCGATCGGATCGACCACCCACTCGAAGCCCGACGTGCCCGACGACACGCCGGTCTCCTCGCCGAGAAACGCGTCGTGCGGAAAGGCGGCCAGCAGGTGGCTGCGGAGCATCGCCTCGGCGGCGCGGTCGGCCTCCGTGACCGGTGAGCGGTCCTCCTTCTCGATGACGGCGAGATCGGCGACGTTGAACCAGCGGAGCGTCGTTGGTGCCGCCAGCCGCACCGCGGCAATCGCCGTCTCAAGCCTCTTGGATATGTCGCCGGCAAGCAGCGGATGGAGTGGCTGGATGGGCGTGCTCGTCGTGCTCGTTGTGCTTGTCATGATGCAGGCTCTCCGTCTCCGGCCGGCTCGGGCCGCAGCGAGAGCAGCAGCATCAGGCCGGCCCCGATCACGAGCCACGAGTCGGCGAGGTTGAAGATCGGCCAGTCGATGATTCCCTCGAGCTTGAAATGGATCCAGTCGCGAACCGCCAGCACCGCTTCGCCCTGCCGCTCGAGGCCGGGCAGGCCGACACGGTCGTAGAGGTTGCCGATGATGCCGCCGGTGATCAGGGCGAGGGCCACGAGCAGCCAGCGATCGCTCCGCGTGGCCGGGCGGGAGACCATCCAGAGGATGCCGCCGATGGCGCAGAGCGAGACGGCCGCGAACACAACGCCCAGCCCCTGACCCATGCCAAAGAGGGCGCCCTCGTTGAGATTGGTCTCGAGCGACAGCATGCCGGGCACCAGCACGATGCCGGGTTGTTCACCGGGCATGCCGAGCCGGGCAAAAATCGAAGCCTTCGTCGCCAGATCAGCGACCGCGGCCACGACCCCAATGGCGACGAATGTGAACCAACCGCGGTGGTGGGGCATGAAACCAGTTGGCCAGTTAGCGAGGCTGCCGCGGCCGACCGGCCGGGCCGCC
>JAPLNQ010000141.1:40657-50986 GCA_026401075.1 Planctomycetia bacterium | reverse complement strand
GCCAAACCCGCCGTTCTCCAGTTTCTCGGCGCAGCGGATGCATGTCGGGGCAAACGGAATCGCCTCCAACCGCTTCTTGGCGATCACGCCGCCACACTCCTCGCAGGTGCCGAAGCGTCGGGTGCGGATTCTTTCGAGGGCCTGTTCGACGAGGTCGAGCGTGTCTTCCTCGGTCGCCATCAGGGTGAGCGTAAACTCCTGCTCGTAGGCGTCGGAGCCGATATCGGCCATGTGGATCGGCATGCTGGAAAGGTCCCCGCTCGATTCCGAACGGGTTTTCCGCAGGGCCGCGTCGGCCATCGTGGTAACATCACCTCGCAGCCGGGCCCTCATGGCCTGGAGCGATGCCTTGAACGCCTTGGTTTCCGCCGACTTCATGAGGGTATACCCCGCTGTCTTCTGATGGAGCCGTCCTGCGCCGCCTGTAGCTCGGAACCGGCTTTCCTTTCAGCCAAACCCCTTAGTCTAACGCGCGATGCCACGGGCTGTCAAACTGGCAGGCCTTTAGGCCGTGATCAGGTGCCTTCGGTACGACGAGCAACCGCCCAACTACCCCCGAAAACTCTTGCTGGCCGGAAAACCTTGACCTAGGCTTGAGCTCTGCGGGTGTCGGCTGCCATGCCGATCCGCCGCGAAAACTCTTTCCACAGCCATCGGTATGCCCATGCCGACAATGTGCGTAAGGGACTGCACTTCATAGCTTTGTGGTTTCCCCGGAGTCCCACGCCGTGGCTGTCGCCTCTCGCACCGATCTCGCGTTTCAGCAGTGCATCTCGCCTGCCTGCGGCGCCACGTTTTCGGTTGACGAGGTGCTGACCTCCTGCCCTTCCTGCGGCAACCTGCTCGACGTGGAGTATGACTGGGAACGGATCCGGCCCCCCACGTCGTTCGAGGTGTTCGAGCGAAAGTGGATGCGGCGGAGCGACCCGCTCGCCTATAGCGGTGTCTGGCGGTTTCACGAACTGCTTCCCTACGCGCCACGCGAATCCGTGGTGACGATCGGCGAGGGACAGACACTCCTGGCCGCGTCTGATGGCGTGGGCAGCTACATCGGCATGAACCCCGGCCGGCTCTTTCTCGAATACGAAGGGCTCAATCCCTCGGGCTCTTTCAAAGACAACGGCATGTCGGCGGCCTTCACGCACGCCCGCATGATCGGGGCCCGTCGCGCCGCCTGTGCGTCGACGGGCAACACGAGCGCCTCGCTGGCTGTCTACTGCGCCGTCACCCGCCTGATGCGCGGCATCATCTTCATCGGCTCCGGAAAGATCTCCTACGGAAAACTCTCGCAGGCGCTCGACTACGGTGCGCTGACGATTCAGATCGCAGGCGACTTCGACGACGCCATGGCCCGCGTCAAGGAAGTGGCCGGCAAGCTCGGCATCTATCTCGTCAACAGCGTCAACCCGTTCCGACTCGAAGGCCAGAAGACGATCATGTATCGGGTGCTCGAGTCGATGGGGTGGGAGGTGCCCGACTGGATCGTGGTGCCGGGCGGCAACCTCGGCAACTCGAGCGCCTTCGGCAAGGCCTTCGCCGAACTTCGCAAGCTCGGCCTGATCGACCGCATTCCCCGGCTGGCCGTGATCAACGCCGCCGGCGCCAATACCCTCTACGAGCTCTATCACAACCGTGGCCTCCGCTGGGAAGGCGGCCGGGCCGATCTCTCGCCCGCCTGCCACTACTACGACGAGCTCGACCGCGACAAGAAACGGGCCGACACGATTGCCAGCGCCATCGAGATCAACCGGCCCGTGAATCTCAACAAGTGCCTGCGGGCGCTCGAAGTCTGCGATGGCGTGGTCCGCGAAGTCTCGGAGCAGGAGATTCTCGACGCCAAGGCCCAGGTGGGAGCCGGCGGTCTTGGCTGCGCGCCGGCCAGCGCCGCGAGTGTGGCCGGCGCGAAGCAGCTCGTGGCCGAAGGCGTGATCGGCCGGGACGAGCGGGTCGTCTGCATCCTCACGGGCCACCAGCTCAAGGATCCGACGGCCACGGTGGCCTACCACACCACCGATCAGAAGCTCTTCAACGAGGTGCTTGGCAGCCGGGGCGTGAGCCGGGCGAGCTTTGCCAACCGCGCCGTGAGCGTGAGCAACCGGCTCGACGAGATCGTGCAGGCGATCGATCTCTACGGTTGATACGCTCCGCACTCCCATGGCTTGCGCCGTGGGCGTCAAGGGCATGGCGTGGGCACATGCGGCTCGACGGTGGCGACCGTCTTGCGGGCGATATCGCGGGCGGAGACGGCGTCTTCCTGCGTGTAAAACCCAGAGGGTGTGAGATCCTCTGCGCCGTAGAAGGCGAGTTCGCGGTCGCGGCGGAGCGTCCGAGAGCCTGCCGCGAGCATGTCGAGATCGGCCATCAGGACGTCGGACACGTCATGGATTCTCGGCGGCTCGATTCCTACCGCCCGCAGGAGCCCCTTGAGAGCGAGTTCCACGACCTCCTGCGATTCCCGCACGACGTCGGCCCAGCTCTGTTCGACGAAGAGCGCGTCGACCGCAGCCAGCCGGGCCTTCGCCCTGCGGACATAATCGGCGGACAGTTCATGACTTCTCATCATGGCACTCGTGGATCCAATAGGGTTGTCCTTGAGCCATCCGGCGGACAAGTTCCCCGGCTGCGATCCGGCTGCGAATGTCGATGAGCCGCCGCGACAGGGTCAGGTCACGGTCATGAAGCACGATCCCGCCCACGGCGGCTTCGGCCCAGGTGCCTGTCACGGGATCGCCGGCTTCCGGCAGATGCACGAAATGCAGATCGACCTCGCGGCCGTCCCAATCCGGCACCACACCCTCCCACTCCCGGTAGAGGGCCCGCGTGATCGGCACCCGCCCTGCGAGCACCACTAGGAGATCGACATCCGAACCGGCTGCCAGTTCGCCGCGTGCGAACGATCCGTAAGCCACGACCCCCAGCAGATTCGCCTCCTGATGCGAGCGGATGGCACGGATGACGTTCGAGGCTGATTCGAGGCCACCACAACCGGGCGCGGCGAGCACGCGGCCGCACCAGTCATTGAGCGACGTGCCGGCCGCCGCCGCATCGTTTCGCAATACTTCATGGACCTGCGGATCGAGCCGCAGCACGAACGTGCCCGAGGCGGGCGGCTTCGCCCCCTTCGGCTGTCCCCGCCGTGTCGATGTGATACTGGTTTGCATGCTTTCATGATACCATCGTCCACGGGCATTCGCTCAACCGCACTTTCGCAGGGAGTCATTGAATGAAACGGCAACCGGCCATCGCGGTGGCGGTGTCAGGACCGCCACGCTGCTCTGCAGCCGTTGCCTGGGTGATGCTCGATTGGGCGGCCAGCGCCTTTTCAACGATGCAGATCACGCTCATCGTGGCCTACGTTGAACGTGTCGTGTTTGCCGACAAGGCGTGGGGCCTCTCCGGCGGCGTTGTCTGGGCGTGGACGATGGCGGTGGCGATGCTCGTGTCGGCTGCGGCCGCCCCCTTCCTCTCGGCCTGGGCCGATCGCACGCGGCGGCATAAGACCGCCCTGCTGGCAAGCGTGGCCGCAGGCAGCCTGGCGCTGCTCACGCTCGGCGCCGTGCCACCGGTGGCACGGCTGGCGGTGGCCGCGAGCATCATCGTCGCCGTCGTCGGCTTCGACATGGCGGCGATTTTCACCGGCAGCCTGCTGCCCCGGATCGCCTCGGGACGGGCCGCCGACCGACTCTCCGCCAGTGGCTTTGCCGCGGGCTATGCCGGTGGCGCGGTCGCACTGCTGATCGCCACGGCGGTCGTCGCGGCGCACGATCGCCTGGGCCTGACCGCGCCGGAGGCACTGCGGGTGGCCTTTGTCTTCACAGGCTGCTGGTGGCTCCTGTTTTCACTGCCGGCGGCCTGGGCGCGGTTTGGCGTCGATGGGAGAGCTGATGGGAGAGCCGATGGCGACGGACAGGAAGTGCACGCCAGTTCGTCAACCGGCGAACTGCTCGCCTTCGCACGGTCGCTGGCGGGGCAGACCGTCGGTCGTGAGAATGGCGACGTGGAAAACGCTGGAGCCGGCGAGGATGGTCGCTCGCTCGGTCGGGTGCTCCTCGGGTGCGTGCTCGTGTTGGGCGCGGTGCAGACTGCGATCGCGCAGTTTTCGAGCGTCGCCCTCGAAGAGTTCCACCTCGATGGGACGGCGCTCGTCTGGCTTGTGCTCCTCGTGCAGGCGGTGGCACTGCCCGGGGCGCTCATCATCGGCTGGCTGTCGGCACGATGGAGTCGCGATGGCGCGATGGCCGTATGCCTGCTCGGCTGGATGATCGTGCTGGCTTTGGCATGCCTGGTGCAGACGCCCACGCAGCTCCATTGGCTGGCGGCGCTCTTGGCGCTTGTCTTGGGGGGAGTGCAGAGCGTGATCCGTGCGCTCGTGGCCGAAATGGCGCCGCGCGGCCGCTTCGGGGCCACCTTCGGCCTGATGCAGGTGGGCACCAAGCTCTCCGGGTTCGTGGCCAGTCTGCTGTTCGGGGCGGTGCTGGCGGCATCGGGGCTGCCGCGGGCCGGCCTCGTCATTCTGCTGGTGCAGATCGCCGCCGGCTGGTGGTTTCTCAAGCGGCGACGGTAACAGCCCCCCAGCCACGAGAATCACCCATCGCCAGCCAGACCATCGCAGTCGCCTGCAGCATCGATGACCGGTATGCGCTGCCGCTGGCGGTGATGCTCGAGTCGCTCGCGGCATGCCTGCCGCCGCCGTGGCAGATGAGGGTGTATCTCCTCCATCGAAACCTGTCGCAGCCTGCCCGCGACGGCATCGCCTCGCTTGTCGATCTCCATCCCATCACGCTTTCGGGCCCATGCCTCGACCTGCTTCCGCGTGATCACCGGTATCCGCTCGAGGCTGCCGCGCCGCTGTTTCTTCCCGATTTGCTGCCGGCGGGCATCGGCCGTGTGCTCTTCCTCGACGCCGACATGCTCGTGCTCGACGACATCGGGCCGCTCTGGAGTCACGATCTCGCCGGTCGGTCCTGGGCCGCCACGGTCGACCCGGCGATCCCGCTGTGCCGATCTCCCCGCGGGGTGCCGTTGAGCATCGCGAGCGGTATCCCCGCGGACGCCCCTTACTGCAATGCCGGCGTCATGCTCATCGATGTAGAAGCCTGGCGCCAGCGTGGCGTGGCCGAGCGGGCATTGGACTTCATCAGTCGCATTGCGGACCGCGTTGATTTTCTGCATCAGGAGGCGCTCAACGCGACTGCGTGGAACGACTGGACGCCGCTCGACCCGCGGTGGAACCTTCCCGCGACCGCGGGTCGACGGTTTGATCAGACCTTCGTCGAGGCCGCCGCCGCGCCGGCCATCGTGCACTTTGCCGGCCGGATGAAGCCCTGGCGGATGCGGATCGCCGGCCGGTTTGCCGATCCGTATGCGCGGGTGCTTGCGCGGGTGGTCGACCGCCTGCCCACGCAGCATCGCACCATGCGAGACTCGCTGGTTAGCCTGTATGACCGCATGCTGAGAAATTGGTGCTATCCGTGCGAGCGATTCATGTGGGAGCGACGGCTGTTATGAAACCTGATCTGTCAGTCATCCTGCCCGCCATGCGAGGGCATCGGTCGGTGCAGGCGGCGATCGAGGCCTGGCAGGCGCAGAACTTCCGGGAGAGGCTCGAAATCGTCGTGCTCTGCCCAGACGTGGAGGAGGCGAACCGCGACCTTGGGCCGGAATGCCTCGTTGTCCGCACGGAATCGCTGGATGTTCACAAGGCCCGCGCGGCCGGTGTCAGGGCTGCGACAGCCGACGTCGTCTTCATGGCCGAGGACCATTGCCTGCCGGAGCCAGACTGTGCGGAACGGCTGTTCGCCCGACTGGCCGAAGGCTGGGACGTTGTGGGCGCGTCGCTGCAACCCGGGACCGCGACGGCGTTCGCCGAGGCATCGTTCGTGCTGGGCTATGGCCAGTGGATGCCGCCGGTGACGTCCGGACCGGTCGCGCACCTGCCGGGACACAACTACGTGATGCGGCGGAGCCACCTGCTCGAACAGGGCGACCAGCTTTCTGACGCGCTGCTCATCAACGCGTTTTTGCTGCGCCGTCTGCGGGCTGAGGGGTTGCGTTTCTTTCTGGAAGCAGACGCGATGATGACCCATTACGACCCACCTCGATTCGGCCGGTCGCTGATCGTTTTGGGGGCCAGCGGTCTCGGCTTTGGCGCGGTTCGAGCGGAGCGGTGGCCGTGGCCGGCTCGAGGACTCTACGCCCTGGCGTTTCCGGCCGTCGCGGCAGCGCACTGGCTGCGGGCTTGCCGTCAGCAGATCCGCAGCGGCGGTCCGGCGCGGACAACGATCCGGCGTCTGCTCGCGGCGATCCCCCTGGCGATGGCGTGGGGTGTTGGTGAGTCGGTCGGCGCCGTGCTTGGCCGACGCCGCGTGGAACGCCATACCTGGCGGGCCGAGGTGAAGCCTGTGTCGCCGGAATGGGTCGCCAAACACCGCAGCCGAACAGGGGAACCGCTCCCGCCCATGCCGTGACCGACGACATTTCTATAGCAGCTCGCTGGCCAGATCGGCGAGCGCCGAGCGTTCCCCCTTCTCGAGCGTCACGTGGGCGTAAAGCGGCTGGCCCATCATCCGATGGATCAGGTAGCTCAGGCCATTGGAGAGGGCGTCGAGATAAGGCTGGTCGATCTGGGCGACGTCTCCCGTGAAGACGATCTTCGTCCCCTCGCCGGCCCGGGTGATGATCGTCTTCACCTCGTGGGGCGTGAGGTTCTGCGCCTCGTCGATGATGAAGAACATTCGCTGCAGGGAGCGGCCACGGATGTAGGCCAGCGGCGTGATCATCAGCTTCTCCGACTCACGCATCTCCAGGATTTTGTGGGCGGCCTGCGAGTCTTCGCCGCACTGGTGGCGGATCACCGTGAGGTTGTCGTAGAGCGGCTGCATGTAGGGGTCGAGCTTGTCGCCGATGTCGCCAGGCAGGAAGCCGAGGTCGCGGTTGGACAGTGGCACCACCGGACGGGCCAGCATGATCTGCCGGTAGCGCTGCCGGCATTCGAGGGCGGCGGCCAGCGCGAGCAGGGTCTTGCCGGTGCCGGCGGTGCCGGAAAGGGTGACGAGCTTGATGTCGTCGTCCATCAGGGCCTGCAGGGCGAACGACTGTTCGGCATTCCGCGGGCTGATGCCATAGCAGGTCTGCTTCTCGATGCGGACGAACGACGCATCAGCGCGGCGGTAGGTCGCCAGCGCCGACTTGCTGCCGTTGCGGAGCACGAAGTTCTCGTTGGCCCGCGGCGGCTCCTCGATCGGCAGATCGGCGGCGGGCAGCCTGCCACCCTGCGCGTAGAGCCGATTGATCACCTCGGAGTCGATTCCTTCGATCGTCCGCTTGCCGGTGTAGAGCGTGTCGAAGCCCTGGACTTTGTCGGAGGTGTAGTCCTGGGCGCGGAGGCCGAGCGACTTGGCCTTCATCCGCAGGTTCGTATCCTTGGAGACGAGGATCACGGGCCGCGGCGTTGACTGCTGCTGGAGGCCGAGGGTGGCCCGTAGGATGCGGTGGTCGGGTGTGTCTTGCAGAAAGGATTCGTTCAGCCGGCTGTCCGGCGGCGGAGAGCACGTCGCCGGTGAGCGCATCGAGGCGGCGGAGAAACTCGCGGGCTTGGAAGTGGATATCTTCGTTACCGCGCTTGAACTGGTCGAGTTCCTCGAGCACCGTGATCGGAATCGCGATGTCGTTCTCCTCGAAATTGCGGATGCAGCCGCTGTCGTGGAGGATGACGTTGGTGTCGAGGACGAAGAGCTTGGGCAGTGAGTCCTTCATGCAGGTAAAGCCTCCCGAGGGCCATCCGTGACCAGAGTCAACGGGAGAAAATGTACCCTGCGGGCCGCCTCTGCGCGGATGCCGGTTTTTGGCAAAATCCGCCGATTTGGGCCGGCACATCGATTTCACACAATCGACGGCTGACGAGGGAAATGGCTTGAGCGTCGCCGACCGCTCAGGCGGAAAAGCCGCGTTTCCGCATCAGCGCCCCGATACCGGCGTCGCGGCCGCGGAACGCCCGGTAGCCGTCGGCCGGGTCGATCGTGTTGCCGACACTGAAGACGTGGTCGTGAAGTCTCTGGGCCACCGCCTCGTCCCACGGGCCGCCCGCCTCTGTGAACGCCTCCCAGGCGTCGGCCGTGAGTGTGTCGGCCCAGAGGTAGCTGTAGTAACCAGCCGAGTAGCCGTCGCCGGAAAAGATGTGGCCGAACTGCGGCGTGCGATGCCGCATCACGATCTCGTCGGGCATGCCGAGGCTGCTGAGCGTGTCGCGTTCGAACCGCGCCGGATCGATCGGCATGGCACCCGCCACGTCGAGGTTCACCAGATTGAGCTTCAGCAGGTGGAGTTTCATGTCAATCAGCGCGCTGGCGAGAAACTCGACCGTCTTGAAACCCGCGTTGAACGTGGCGGCATGCTCGATCTTCGCCGCGAGTTCCCGTGGAATCGGCCGGCCGGTCGCGTGGTGCAACGCAAAGCGATCGAGCACCTCCGGCGTAGAGAGCCAGTGCTCCAGCACCTGCGACGGGAATTCGACGTAGTCGTTGGCCACGTTCGTACCGGAGACGGACGGATAGCGAACGCGAGAGCAGAGGCCATGCAGCGCGTGGCCAAACTCGTGGAACAGCGTGGTGGCGTCGTCCCAGCTGATGAGTGCCGGCTCGCCCGCCAGCGGCTTCGTGAAGTTGCAATTATTGGAGACGATCGCCGGGACGGCGCCGTCGAAGTCTTCCTGGGATCGATAGCCGCTCATCCAGGCGCCCGACTGCTTCCCCTTTCGGGCAAAGGGGTCGAAGTACCACAGCCCCACCACCGCGCCGGCTGAGTCGCGGACTTCCCAGACCCGCACGTCGGGATGGTAGGCGGGCACCGTCTGCGAATCGGCGGGTTGGAACTCGAGTCCGAACAGCTTCCGGGCCGTGAAGAACATCGCCTCGCGGAGGTTGTCGAGCTGCAGGTAGGGCGTGATCTCGCTCTCGTTGAGGTCGTACTTCGCCCGCCGGACTTTTTCAGCGTAGAAGCGGTAGTCCCACGGGGCGATCTTGATCCGGGCCCCCTCCGCATCGGCGATGGCCTGCATGTCGGCCACCTCCTCGCGGACTCTCGCCACGGCGGGCTTCCAGACCGCCTCCATCAGCTCCATGGCACGTTCGGGCGTCTTGGCCATCGAGTCTTCCAGCCGCCAGTGGGCGTGGGTCGGATGGCCGAGCAACTGGGCGCGGCGGGCCCGCAGTGCGAGGATCGTGGCGACAGTGCCGTGGTTGTCGGTGGCACCGCCGCTGGCGCCGCGATCGACGAACATCCGCCAGACCCGCTCCCGCGCGTCGCGGCACTCGGCATGCGTGAGGAAGGGCTCGACGCTCGACCGCGTGTTGGGGATGGCCCAGCGGCCCTTCTGGCCACGGGCCTCTGCGGCCTCGGCGGCGGCCTCACGCAGGCCCTCCGACAGGCCGGCCAGATCGGCGGCATCGGCGAGAAACACCGCTCCATCGTTTTCATCGCGAAGCAGGTTCTGGCTGAAGGTGGTGGCCAGCGTCGCCAATCGTTGGTTGAGTGACGACAGCTCCGCCTTCGCTGCGGCATCGAGCCGCGCGCCGTGGCGAACGAAATGGGTGTAGGTCAGCCAGACGACCCGCTGCTGCTCGGGCGACAGGATTGCTTCTTTTCGTGCCTCGTAGACCGCGGCGATCCTGGCAAAGAGCCGCTCGTTCTGCGTGATCTGGTCGCTGCAGGCGGCGAGCTTGGGCGCCATCGTGCGTTCGACCTCCTGCACGGCGTCATCACTGAGGGCCGACCCATAGACGCCGTAGACCGTCTCCACGCGGCTGAGCATCCGGCCGGAGCGTTCCATCGGGAGAATCGTGTTGTCGAACGTGGGCGGGGCGGGATCGGCGGCGATCCGGTCGATCGCCGCGAGCTGGTCGGCCATCCCGGCCTCGAGCGCAGGCCCGAGGTCGGCCACCCGCGCCGCATCGAACGGCGGCACACCGCCGTAGGGGCCGGTCCAGACTGCAGTCAGCGGGTTCAAGTTGCTGGGCGTCGACGGGGTGGGCATGTCAGGCATGTCAGGCATGTCAGGACAGCCCCAGCACGTCGCGCATCGAATAGAGCCCCGCTGGCTTGCCGATCAGAAATGCCGCCGCGGCGAGCGCCCCGCTGGCGTAGCAGTCACGGCTGGTGGCGCGGACATTGACCGAGAGCGACTCACCTTCGAGGCCAAAGAGGATTGTGTGCTCGCCGGGATTGTCGCCGGCACGAACGGCGTGGTAGCCGATCTCGTCGGCCGGACGGGCGCCCGGCCGGCCCTCGCGGCCGTGGGCCACGCGGGTGAACCCGAAGGCGTCCTGCACGATC
>JAPLNQ010000141.1:0-40639 GCA_026401075.1 Planctomycetia bacterium | reverse complement strand
GGGAATCCTCCTTGTGCCGATGGTGGCACTCGATGATCTCGACATCGCTGCGGCTGCCCACCCGCTTGAGCAGGTTGCTCGCGCGGCCGACCAGGTCCATCGCGATGTTCACGGCGAGGCTCATGCTCGGCGACTGGAGCACCGCGATCGTTCGCGCGGCATCCTCGATCGCCCGCCGATCGGCGGCCTCGAGCCCCGTCGTGGCCACGACCAAGGGCACGCCTGCCCGCACGCAGGCACTCGCGATGCTCGCCACGGCGCCCGGGAGCGAAAAGTCGATCGCCACGTCGGCCGGGCAGGTCCAGGTTTCGCTGACGGGCACGCCTGCGGCGGTGATGCCGGCAATCGCCCCGGCGTCGTCACCCAGCCGCGGGTGCCCTGCCCTCTCCACAGCGGCGACGAGCTGCCAGGCCGGCGCCGACGAGCTGGCCGTTGCAGCTGCGGCACAGGCGATGATCCGTTGCCCCATGCGGCCGGCGGCACCATGAACGACGAGACGACGCGGGGAGGTTGCAGGCACGAGAAACACTCCATGTTCGAGGCTGGGCGTGAAGAACCGTCATACACGCGACGGCCGCATGATACCGAAGCCGCCGCCTGCAAGCGGCCGTTATTCGGCCTTGGCCGGCAGGAAGGCAAACGGCTCCACCGGTGCGAACTGCTTGGCGGCGTTGCCGTTGTAGGTCTCGCCGCCGATGAGGGCGAGTTTTTTCACCGGGGCTCCCGCGGTGAAATCGAGATCGGCGAGCGGAATCCAGAACACGGTGGGGCTCGTCGCCGAGTCGAAGTACATGGTCTTCGTCTTGTGGTTGTAGACCGTCCGCCAGATCGTGCTGCCGACGTTCGGTGCGGCGGTCTTCAGCCCCAGCGGCACCGACGCATTCCGGATCACGCTGAATAGCTGCGCCACGGCGAGGTGGGCATCGTCGGTCTGCGGGAGCGTGCTGAGATAGAACGACGTGCGGACGAAGCGGTCGGAGGCCCGGTTCGTGCCGGGAAGCATCGTCAGGCCGCCGATCCCCTTCCAGTAGGCGTCGAGAGCCAGCTGCTGGTCGAACGTCGGCGAGTTGGTCATCACCTGGTATTTCCGGTCGTGGTGGATGACGAGTTTCCCCTTCACATACTCGAGGATCGCCGAGTCGCCGGAGGGGTCGGAGATCGCCATGTGCCCGACTCCGGGAACGCCGTTGGGCAGCGTGGGAGCGATAATCGTGAACGGCTCCTTCTCCAAGGCATCGACAGCCTCCTTGACGGTCGCGTAGCTGTCGAGCACGTACTGCGTCCAGGTGGCGATCGACATCGTCGGCCTGCCGGCGATGGGCCGGCCGTAGTCGCTCTCAACGAGATAGAGCGTGTTGGCGACCAGCCCCTTTTCGTTGATGCCGTCGACGGTGGCCACCTTATAGAAGGAGCAGATCAGTGAGCCATACTTGCTCGTCCAGGTAAGCGTGTTCGGACCGGTGGCGCCGTTGCGGTTCATGCCGCGGGGGAAACAGTAGATCTCGGTACTCGGATCCTCGACCCAGTCCATCGAGCGGGCGACGAGCACGGTGTCGCTCGGGCCAAGGTAGACGCACCGCGTGCAGCTGCGGCCGGTCTGCGGCTGCAGAGCCAGGTATGAGGCGATCAGGGCCACAGTCATAACGCTACGCAGATGCATGGGAAACCTCGTCAGTGATGGTTGAAGTGGTACCGCGGCCTCACCCGCGGAACTCGAATTTGTATCGCCCCGGCATCGGCACGGGATAGAGGCCGTCGGCATTCCGCTGCAGCAACGCCGGGGAATCGTCGGTCAGCTCGGCGACACCCGCGGTGAGATCGTCGGGGCTGTTGAGCAATTCGTCGAACGTGACCGTCCTGCCGGTATGCGCCGCGACACGCCCCATGGCGGTGACGAGGCTTGCCTCGGCGCCACGGACCGCCTCGTTATAGTTTCCGCCTGAGTGGATCGCCGCCACGAGGTGTTCCCATTCCAGGCGGTAGGGGTTTTTCTCCGGCTGCGATGCGGTCCAGAGGATGTTGTCCTTTGACATCTGCTGGCCTTTATAGATCGTCGACTTGGCGGGCGCGTGGCCGCTGGCGGAGATCGCGAACGCTCCCTTCGAGCCCTGACCAAAAACACCGAACTTCTGCTCGCAGTCTTTCATCGTGCGGCCCGAATAGAAGAACTTCGTGCCGTCGGCGAAGGTCCATTCGACGCCGTAGCTGTCGAAGTTTTGGTCGTCGAGCTTGCCGCGGAAATGACGGCCGCCGGTCGCCTCGACCTTCACAGGCCAGGCGTTCTTCATCCAGCAGACCTCGTCCACGTGGTGCACGTAGAAGTCGCTGAACACGCCGCCGCTGGCCCAGAGGAAGCTATGGAACCGCTTGGCCTGCCAGAAGAGTTCGCTCATGCCCTCGGGCGGGCCGGGATAGAGGTCCATCGGCTGCACCGGTCCATGTTCGCGGTAGCCGTGGAAGGCGATCAGGTCGCCCGCCTCGCCGTTGTGCAGCCGGTCGAAGAGTTCGCGGCGGGCCTCGCTATGGCGGCACATCAGCCCCACGCCGACCTTGAGGTTCTTGGCGTCGGCCTTGGCAGCCAGTTCGATGATCCGCTTCGTGCTCGGCCCGTCGATCGAAATCGGCTTTTCCAGAAACGCGTGAACGCCCTTCTCGATGGCGTAGGCGAAGTGTGCCGCACGGAAGCCGACCGGTGTCGCGCAGATCGCGATGTCGCCGGGCCGGAGGCAGTCGATGGCGGCCTTGTAGGCGTTGATGCCGACGAAGCACCGCTCCTCGGGCACGTCGACGTGCTCCTTGAACTGTTCGCCGAGGCCCCGGCGGCGGGAGTCGATCGAGCCGAGAAAGAGGTCGGCCATCGCCACGAGCTTGAGGTTCGCACCCGGCACGGACAACGCGTCGGCGGCCGCGCCGCCCCCCCGCCCTCCGCAGCCGATCAAGGCGACACGGATCTCGTCGCTTCCAGCCGCATGGGCGGCGGGCATCGTGCCGGCGAAGGCGGCGAGCGACGTGGCCGCGGCGACCCGGCCGGTGGTGCCGAGGAATCCGCGGCGCGTGGTGCCGCTGCCGATGGAAAGTGGAGCGTGCGGGCGTGTGGGCATCGGTTTGTCTCCAGAGGAATGCCGGCCAGTATAGTGGGGCAACCGGTGCCCCCCCGTGGAACCGGTGGAACTGGCTTGGCGGTTGCTACGCAATTGATATCACAGCCGTGGGTCGATCCGCAGCGTGCCGTTGCCGGTCCGCTGGTGGATTTCCTGGCCGGCGGCCCGCACCGTCAGCTCGCACGACAGCCCGCCGGCCGCGCCCATCAGCGCCTCGTCGGTGGCCTCGACTTCGAACACGAGTTCCGTCGAATCCTTGTCGATCTCGGGCGCGGGGCCAGCCATGCTCACGCCCTTGGGCAGACCAAGGAGCCTGACACTGGCCTTCCCCTCGAACTCGCTCTTGTGCTTGACGCTCCAGGCGAACCGCTTCTTCTCGCCGCGGCGGATGCTCTCCGGTTTGGCGGCCAGTTCCACGAATGGCTCAGCCACCGCCAGCGAGGCGATCTCGCTCGATACGCGGACACGGCCGGCGCCGAGATACCAGCCATGCTCGAGGCCTTCCGTCGTGGTGGCGGTGACGACGAGCGGCTGATTGCCCAGCGGCGCATTGCCGGCGGCGGAGATCCGCAGCACCGACTCGCTCTCGCCACTCGGGATCGTCACCTTCGGCTCGGGGGTGAGCCCGGCCGGCACCCAGCCCAGTTGAAACTCGACCGGCTCGTTGAAGCCTTCCCGCCGGGTGATCTTCACCGGGATCGCGAGTTCACCGCCGCGGACGATGGCCGCCGTCGGTGGCTGAATGTCGATGGAAAACGGTGCGGGATCGGTGACCGCCAGGATGTATCTGTCGAGGCGGATCGTCCGCCAGGCGTCGCCACCGGAGTGGCTGCAGAACGGGAGATTCTGCTGTGAGCTGCTGGCGATTTTCTTTGCCGGATCGGTGGGCCGCGCTTCGAGCGTGATCAAGGCGGCGCCCGGAGCCGCCGTCGCATCGGCGACGAACTGCACGGGCCAGAGCTTTTCGCCGCCCCGCACCTTCGGCGACACGAGCCGCACGCCCGCCGGCAGGCCGTGGGCCACGAACTCGAGTTCGCCGGTGTAGGTATTGCCCTGTCCGGGCGGGAGGCTCACGTTTACGGTCCAGCGGTTGCCCTGCGGCAGGGCGAGGCCGCTCGTCCGCGTGCACTCCTGCCAATAGAAGGCTGTGCTATTGAGGAACGTGTGCACGGCGTCGGGAGCGGGCTCGATCTCGATGCGGTAGACCGCCGTCGGCATGCCCGCCCCGTTGACGTCGGTCATTTCGACACAATAGTCGCCGTCGGCCTTCGGCTCCCAGATCACCGTCGGGTCGAGTGAGTCTTTCAGCGTCGAACCGCCATGGGCGAACATGCCGAACAGGTCTCGATCGACGAGCGTCGAATCGTCGGCCGTCAGCTCGGGCTTTCCGGCGGCAGCGGCGTCAATGGGCAGGATGCGAATCGTGGGATCGAGAGATGAGCCGAGGGCAGCGGCCCAGACGCGAACGCGATAGCGTTCCCCCTTCTTGACAGACACGCGGAAGGCATCGACGTCACCAGGCTTCTCGATGATCCCGTTGAGGGCCACCGGCAGGCCCGCGACACGCGTCTCCGCGGTGGCCGCCTCTTCGAGCACGTTGGGGAACGGGCTCGAACGCAACACGAGCGCGGAGGGCGCTTCACCGAAATATTCAAACGTCCCCGTCGCTTCAGGCACGACGATCGTCTCGTCGACGTCGCCCAGCGGATCACCCAGCAGCTTCGCCGCCAGCGGTTTGCCGGCGGGGCCACCGGGAGGATAGGCCGCGAGCGGGCGGCGGTTCGTGCCGATGTGCACACAGTAGGTAGATTCGCGGGGCGTGAAGATCGGCCGGCGGACCTCCACGAAGGCATGTCCATCCCGCGGTAGCTTCACGGAGACCACCGGGTCTTGGACGTGCAGGGCGCTGTCGTCGTTGGCTGCCAACTGTTTGCCCGTCTCGTCGATGATGCGGACCGCGGTGTCAAACTCCCCCTGCCCCTGGTTCTGGTCGGTGAGCCAGACAGAGTCGACCTCGACCGACAGCCTCTGGCCGGCCACCGCCGGCACCTTGTAGAGATCGATGTCGCCGGCGGCCCCGTTGCCCAGCCGGCCACGGACGGTCACGTTGGGCGCGACGGCCATGGCGGTCTCGAGCGTGTCGTTGGCGTTGGGCTTCCCCTCGCTCTCGTCGACGACGGGAAAGGGGGTGACATGAAATGTCGCGACGGTCGTGAGCTGCGTGGACGTGCGGACGCGGAATGGATGCTCGCCGAGCGGACAGTCGGCCGCGATCACGAACCTGCACTTGAGTGGCGCCCCGTACTGGCCCGGTTTCTGGTCGCACGACAGGTCGATCGCCCGGATGCCAGACTTATAGAAGGCCACTTCCTGCGGGTTCTCCAGGCAGTGGCCGCTCATGGTCACTTCGACCGTGGTACCGCGCTGACCGACTCGCGGACTCACCGCCGTGATGTGATAGGTCATCGGACCGGCGACGACCGCGGATGGTGCACAAGCGACGCAGCACGCCACGGCGGCCCAGACTAGTGCCATCACACGTGTGTTTGTGATCATGGTGCTCCTCCAAGCGTAGGTCACTCGCGTCCAGTCTACTCCGTGCGAAGTCTGGAAATTGACCGGAATATGGCAGCGTGGTAGAAATTCTGTCAGGTCAGCAGTTCTTCCCGCAAGCGAAATGTCGATAGCCTTTTTGCTGGTGTGGTTCTGGACGTGGTTCTATTCGGGGGGCCACACTCCTCCCTCGTTTCAGGAGCAGCATCATGGCTTCCAGCTCTTCGTCTCGTTCCGGCCGTGCTGATCACCGCGGCTGCGTGGGATACCGAGCGCTGACCCGCCGTCAGGCCGTGCAAGCCGGCACGTTCGGCGGGCTGGGAATCTCGCTCGCCGACATGTTGCGGCTGGAGGCCCGGGGCGAGGCCAGCACCGAGGCGTTTCAGACGACGAAGGCCGGGGCCACTGGGCCCGCCAAGGCGCTCAGCGTGATCCAGCTCCACCTCGGCGGCGGGTTTCCCCAGCATGAATCGTTCGATCCCAAGCCTGAGGCGCCGGTGGAATACCGCGGCTCCTTCGGCGTGGTGAAGACAAAGAACGGTGACGTGTTCAGCGACAATCTGCCCAAGACGGCGGAGATCGCCGACAAGATCGCGGTTGTCCGCAGCGTGGTTGGCAAGGTTCCCGACCACGGACTGGCCACCTACCACCTCTTCAAGGGCTACACGCCGACCGCCGTCATCGACTACCCGGCGATGGGATCGATCGTGTCCCACGAACTGGGCCGCCGCGGCGAACTGCCCCCCTACATCGCGATCCCGAACAACCCCGGCGCCGTCGGCGGGACCGGATTCCTGAGCAGCAGCTTCGGCCCGTTCGAGCTCAATGCCGACCCGGGGAATAAGGGCTTTAAGGTCCGCGATTTTTCGATCCCCGATGGTGTGCCACTCGACCGCTTCGACCGCCGCAGGCAGGCGCGGGCAATCATTCAGGAGCGGATCCGCGATTTGGAGGCCGATCCTTCCACGCTCGACACGATGGACGAGTTCTACAGCCAGGCCTACACCCTCCTCACCTCGAAGGACGCCCAGAAGGCGTTCACGTTCGACGGCGAGTCGGAGAACACGTTCAAGCTCTACGGCAGCGACACGACCGGCTCGGTGAAAGGCCCCGACAACCAGTATCACAAGAAGGGGCTCGCCGAGCGGCTCATCATGGCCCGTCGGCTCGTCGAGGCCGGCACCCGGTTCGTGACGGTGACCTACGGCTCGTGGGATTCGCACGTCGACGTCAGGAAAAACTGCCTCGACCAGATGGCTCCGCTCGACCAGGCGATTGCGGGGCTGGTGAACGACCTCGATCAGCGTGGCCTGCTCGACACCACGCTGTTCTGGGTGACGAGCGAATTCGGCCGCACGCCGAAGGTGAATGGCGACAGCGGCCGCGACCACTGGGCCCGCAACTATTCGATGATGCTGGCCGGCGGCGGGATTGCCAGGGGCGTCATCCACGGCGCCAGCGACTCGACGGGGGGCGAGCCCGCGCGGGATGCCGTGCCGCTGGAGGACATCCAGTCCACGGTCTACAACCTGCTGGGCATCGATGCCAACAAGGAACTCGTGGCGTTCGGCACGCGGCCGATCGAGATCATCAAGGACGGCACTATCGTGACGGCCATCCTCGCCTAAGGCCACCGCCGAGGAGAACTCACCCATGGCCCTGTCTCTTCCCATCCGCCCGTGGCTTCTCGTCGCGGTGCTGGCCACCGCGGCTTCCGCCGAGAGTGCGGCTACCGAGGTGCCCAGCTTCCGTCAGGATGTGATGCCGGTGCTGTTCCGGGCCGGCTGCAACGCCGGCACCTGCCACGGCTCGGCCCGCGGCAAGGACGGCTTCATGCTCTCGCTCTTCGGCTACGACGCCAAGGGCGACTACGAGCGCATCGTCACGGAGATACCGGGCCGCCGCGTCAACACGGCCGTGCCTGAGCAGAGCCTGCTCCTCCTTAAGGCGATCGGTGCGGTGCCACACACGGGCGGCAAGCTCTTCGACAAGGACAGCGACCTCTATCAGACGCTCCTCCGCTGGATCGAGGCCGACGCCCCCGACGACGAGGGTGTCGTGCCGCAGGTCGCTGATGTCACGCTGTCCAAGGAGAGCATCGTGTTCGAAAAGGCCGGTGCCGGCGACAGCCTCCGTGTCACCGCCAAGCTGACCGACGGCACCTCGCGTGACGTCACCAGCCTCGCCCGCTTCTTCTCCAACAACCCCAGTGTCGCCACCATCGATGCCGACGGCGTCGTCAAGGCCACTGGCCCGGGCGACACCAACGTCTTCGCCCGATTCAGCCGGTTCAACGTCGGTGCCGAGGTGATCGTCCTTCCCTCCGCCGAGGGCTTTGTCTGGCCCAACCCGCTGGCGAACAACTTCATCGACACGCTCGTCTTCGATCGGCTCCACAAGCTCCGCATCATTCCCTCCGACGTCTGCGACGACGAGACCTTCCTTCGGCGCATCACGCTCGACCTCGCGGCGCGGCCGCCGACGACCGAGGAATACCATGCGTTCATGTCGGACGCCGCTCCCGACAAGCGGGCGAAGAAGATCGACGAACTGCTGGCGTCCGACACCTTCGCCGACATCTGGACCACGATCTGGTCCGAGCACCTGCGAATCATCGGAGGCAACTACGCTCCTGTCGCGACGCACGTGAAGGCGGCCGAGGCGTTTCAGGAATGGGTCCGCAAGCAGATGCGGTCGGGCCGGCCGCTCAACGAGTTCGTCGCCGACATGGTGACCGCCTCGGGCAGCAACATCTCGAACGGTCCGGTCAACCTCTACACGATGCTGCTGCACAAGCCGCGGATGGAGCCGAAGCCGCTGGCGGCCGACTTTTCGCAGCTCTTCCTCGGCGTGCAGATCCAGTGCGCGGAGTGCCACAACCATCCGTTCGACCGCTGGACGATGGACGACTACTACGGCTTCGTGAGTTTCTTCACCGGCATCAAGCGGAAGAACGGCATCGAGCCTCGCGAGCGCCGCATCTATTTCGACACCTCCGTCGAGCCGGCCAAGCACCTCGTCGACGGTCGGCCGATGCCGGCGAAGGTGCTCGGTGCGATCGAGCCCGTGCCGGGAGGCGATGATCCGCGGAAGGCACTGGCCCAGTGGCTGACGTCGCCCGACAACGAACTCTTCAGCATCAACCTCGCCAATCGGATCTGGGCCCAGTTGCTCGGCCGCGGCGTCATCGACCCGGTCGACGATATCCGCGTCAGCAATCCGCCGGTCAATCCCGCGCTCCTCGACGCCGTTTCCAGGCGGCTCGTGGAGGCAAAGTTCGACCTCCGCAGCCTCGTTCGCGACATCTGCAATTCCCGCGTCTACCAGCTCTCCAGCAAGCCCAACGCCTCCAACGCCGCCGACACGCGGCAATTCTCGCACGCCCACCTGCGGCGGCTTCGCGCCGACACGCTGATCGACTCGATCGTGGCGGTGACCAATGTTTCTCGCCGGTTCGACGGCTTCGTCGATGGCACGCGGGCCATCGACGTCTATCCCAAGGCGAGCGGCACCACGGAGGTGGAATTCGGTCCGTATCACGGCGATTCCTTCTTTCACACGTTCGGCCGTGCCAGCCGGTCGACTGTGGCGGCTCGAGAGACGAAGAGCGAGCCGACGCTCTCGCAGGCTCTGCACATGGCCGTCGGCGACAGCGTTCGCGATCGGCTCGCATCGGGTGGCGTGGTCAAGAAACTCATCGAGACCAAGTCCACCCCTGAGGACATCATCGACGAGCTCTTCATTCGCAGCCTCTCGCGGCGGCCCACCCCGAAGGAGATGACCGCCTTACGGGCGCTCGTCGGCGAAAAGGTCAAGGACCAGGCCGTCTACGAGGACATCTTCTGGAGCCTGCTCAACTCCACCGAGTTTCTCTTCAACTACTGACGTGTGAAGGTTGACGGGGACTTTTCAATGACGCAGTGTGGGCGCAGTGAGTCGTCAGGGCGTCTGCCTTTCTGGCCGTTGCACCGGTTTTCCGGTGTGACTGTCGCGATGTTCGGTGTGGTGTGCATGGCGATCGGGATGGCTCCCGTCGCCGTCGCCCAGAACATCGCCTACCACTACCACATCGACTCTGTCGAACCCCGCTGCGGCCAGCGCGGTACGGAGGTCAGAGTGACGATGCGGGGCTACTGCCTGGAAAACCCGCAGGAGGTGGTCTTCTACCGGCCCGGCATCCGGGCAGTGGACATCAAGACCGAGACCGCGAAGGACTACCAGAGCACGCTCACGTGCAGGTTCGAGATCGCGGCCGATTGTCCGCTGGGAGAGTTTCCGTTTCGTGTGCGGACCGCCAGGGAACTCTCGACCGTGTCGACGTTCCACGTCACGCCGTTCCCTGTCGTTGACGAAGACGAAAAGACGGCCAACTCCAACGACACGTGCGCGACCGCGATGGCGGTGACGCCCAACGTGACGGTCCGCGGGCGGGTGGGCAACAGCTCGGCCGGGGACATCGATCTCTACAAGGTTCCTGCGGTCGCCGGCCAGCGGCTCTCGGTCGAAGTAGACGCGGTCCGCAACACCGACCAGCGGTTTGGCGACACGTCGTTCGACGTTGCGATGCGGATCCTCGACGAGGAGGGCCGCGAACTAGCCGCCAACGACGACAACCCGCTGCACATCCAGGACCCGCTTCTGTCGGTCAAGCTGCCGCGAGACGGTGCGGTGTTCGTCGAGGTGAAGCGAACGGTCTTCATGGCTGCGGACCACCCCTACTGTGTCCACATCGGTACCAACCGGCGTCCGCTCGCTGCCTATCCGGCCGGCGGGCCGGCGGGAAAGCCGCTGGCCGTGAGGTTCATTGGCGATCCGCTCGGCGACTTTGACGAGACGGTTCAGGTGCCCGAGACGCCCGGCACGTTCGAGCATTTCGGCGACGGCCCCTCGGGGCTCATGCTGCGGTCGAGCCCGTTCCCCAACCTGCTCGAAGACACGGTTGCCGCGGAGACCCGCATCGAGAGCCTGCCTGCCGCGGCCAACGGCATCCTAGACGCTCCTAGCGACACCGACTCCTTCCGCGTGACGGTGAAGAAGGGGGATCGCTACCGGCTACGGGTCTTCGCCGCCGCCATCGGCACGCCGCTCGACGTCTCGCTCCGCATCCGACCGCTCGATGCCGAGGGCAACCCCGGCCCGGTCGAAGTGCAGGCCGACGACTCCACGATGGCGGATCGTGAGGTGTTCGGCACCACCGCCTACTCGGCGTCGGTGCTGAAAGACACGCTCGATCCGTCGGTGGTCTGGGAGCCCAAGGCCGACGGCGATTATGCACTTGAGATCAGCGACACGACCGGGTTCGGCTGCCCCACCGGCGTCTACCGCATCGAGATCGAGCAGCCGCCCGACGCCGTCTACACGCTGTTGGCGAGCACGGCCTTCTATTGGCAGGAGCGGGTCCGCGCGACCAGCCTGGCCGTGCCGCAGGGCGGCCGCTGGACGGTGAACGTCACGCTGCCGCAGGGCCAAGGGAGCGTGTTTAAGGGTGATCTCGAAATCGTGGCCCACGGTCTGCCGGCGGGCGTGCGGCTCGTGTCGCCGAAGATTCCTGCCGGCCAGAAGATGTGGCCCGTCCAGTTTGTTGCCGACGCAACGGCCCCCCTCGCTGCCGCGCTCATCACGCTGGAGGCCCGGCCGGTGGATCCCGCGAAGAAGATCATCAGCCCGTCTCAGCAGAATCTCCCCTTCTGCAGCTGGTACAACGGCGACGCATGGCGGACGGTGCGGCTCGACACATACGTTTTGGCCGTCACGGAGCCAGCCCCGTTTTCGATCGACATCGAAAAGCCGCGGGCGCCGATCGTCCGCGGCGGCGAGCTCTCCATTCCGGTGAAGATCATGCGGCGCGACGGCTTTGACGAGCCGGTCGAATTCCTCTGCGACTGGGTGCCTAAGGGACTCTCGCCACAGCCGAAGGTGACGATCGAATCGGGGCAGAGCGAGGGCGAACTCAAGCTCTCCGCCGCTGTCGACGCGGCGCTCGGCAGCCAGCCGCTCGTCGTCACGGCGACGACCACGCAGGGCTTCGAAGCGGGCTGGTATTTCGGCGCCGGCCGCGTGCGGGTCTCGACGGAGATCGTCGAGATCGTCACGGCGGAGACCTTCGTCGAACTGGCCAGCGAGCCGGAGAGCGTCCGCCGTGGTGAGCGAAAGCGGTTTACTTGGACGGTGCGGCAGAAGAGCCCGTTCGAGGGAACTGCGAGCGTGAAGCTCGTCGGCCTGCCCAAGGGAGTGAGCGTCGTCGAGCCGCTGCCGGTGATCACGAAGGACTCGAAAGACGTGGCCTTCGAGATCGAGGCGAGCAACGAGGCGCTGATGGGCGCGGTCAAGGGGCTCGCCTGCGAGGTGATCGTGCAGGCCGCCGGCCAGGAGATCCACCAGCGCTCGGGCAGCGGCACGCTCCGCATCGATCCGAAGCTGTGAGGCGTTGCCGGATCGGCATTCCCAGATGACGGGCGGCCGCCGCCAATACCACCGGTCGCGCGGGCAGGCCAGCCCGAACTCAGTCCCTCAAAGTGATCTTGCTGCGACCAAAAAAGAATTGTTAGGATTGCGTGAGGATCGGAGTCCGGCCCTGGAGGCCCTGTAACGGAGTGCCAAGCATGACCCGTCTGATGGTTGGTGCAACGGTGGTTGTGATCGGGATTGCCTGCTTTGCGGGTGGGCTTTCGGTGCCGAAGCCCCGAGAGGTGGTCGTGCTTCGAAGTCCCCCTCCGGATTGCGGGACCGAGATCAAGCGACTGCGGGCCGAACTCGACCGTCGTGAAATGCAGATCCAGCTGATCCGCTCGGAAATCGACGAGCACAATAGTTTCGCGGCGACCGCCAAGGAGATCGTGCGGGAAATATTCGTGCGGTAACTGGCTCCTGCCGTTCGCAAGCCGCGAGCGGCTCGATCCTACGGCGCCTTGGGCGACGAATACGCGTCGAAGACGTCGCCCTGCCCGAGGATCCGGGGGTCGGCCTGCCGTCGTAGTTCGGCGAAGAGCGTGTCCCGCAGGGCGGCGGTCTTCTCAGGTCGCTCCTCCGCGAGGTTCTGCACGCAGTCGGGATCGGTCGCGAGGTCGTAGAGTTCGTCGGCCGGCCGCTTGCCGAAGCAGAGCTGCCAATGGCGGTCATCTGGCCCTGCCGCTGCGATGAGCGACTTGGTCGGACCGTCGTCGGTGTCGAGCAGGCCCAGTTCCACGTTGCCGCAGGGCCAGCGGTCCGGGGCAAAGTTGTGAACGTAGAAGAGCGTGCTCTGCCGGATGGCCCGCGCCGGGTAGCCAAGCCCCGATTCAGTCCCCGGCCGGCAGCGGACGTCGTTTCGCTCCCGGCCCACGATCACAAACGGTCGCTCAGCTTGCGGGCTGTCCCGCAAGAGGTCCGCAACGCTCCCACCCGTGATCGTCGCCATGCCGGCTTTCATGC
Source organism: Planctomycetia bacterium (assembly GCA_026401075.1). Lineage (GTDB taxonomy): Bacteria > Planctomycetota > Planctomycetia > Pirellulales > UBA1268 > CAMCQY01. The sequence continues at coordinate 27,575 of JAPLNQ010000141.1, read as the reverse complement.
CGTCGACGCCGAAGAGCTCGAGAAACGTCGGCGCCAAGTCGATGATGCTGACCAGCTGCTCCGCTCGGCGGCCCGGGTGCACGATCCCGGCGGGCCAGCAGGCGACCAACGGCACGCGGTGGGCCATGTCATACGTGTGCCCCTTCACTCGCGGGAATGGCATGCCGTGGTCGGACGTCACGATCACGAGCGTGTTCTCGGCGCGGCCGCTCTCGCGGAGCGTCGCGATCAGTTCGCCCACCTCGCGGTCATACGCCTCGATCTCGGTCGCGTAGTCGAGCATGTCGCGGCGGACGACGTCTTTGTCGGGCCAGTAGGCCGGCACGCGGTCGATATCGGCGGGTTTCTTGCCGGCGGCCATGCCGGCATCGGGCTGATATTTCCGATGGGGATTCGCACTGCCAAACCAGTAGAAGAACGGGCGGTCGGCCGGTGCTGACTCGAGGAACTTCTTGAAGCTGGAGTTCCGCAGGCCCCACGAGCGTGGTGCTCCGTCGGCGGTTTTCGCGACGCCCGGTCCCCAGAACTTCCCGCTCGCGCCGCAACTGATTCCGTCAGCCGCGAGCACCTCGGTGAACGCCATGAATTTCGGCGGGAACGTGGGCCAGTGATTAGCCGCCTCCTCAAGCTGCCACGGGTTGCGGCCGGTGAGCAGGCCGGCTCGGCAGGGCGAACATTTGGATGTTGGCACGTACGCGTTGTCGAAGACGATGCCGCTGGCGGCGAGGGCGTCGATGTTGGGAGTCTTGGCCCAGGAACAGCCGTAGGCGCCGAAATGGCAAGACGCATCGTCGGCGATGATGAACAGCACGTTCGGGCGGGCCGCCGGCCCCGCAGCCGCAGCGGCCGCGAACGGGAGGCACAGACACAAGGCCAGTGAGAGACGAGACAGGGCGAGGTGAAGCATGCGATGACCGCTCATTGGGGTGGGGTGACGCTCACGCAACGGCTGAAGGCTATCAGTTTGAGGCACGCAACGCCCGTCGGCCGAGGGCGGGCGGCAAGTCGTCTGGCAGGCTATTTGCGGGCACATATATGGAATCAAAAAAAGAGCAGATAAAAACTTGACGAAATAAAAACTCATTTGGCGCCTCTTCGTGGTGTCGAGCGTTCGGTCACATGTTCCTCAAGAGTCTTCGCGATCCATGAAGAGTTTTTCCGTAACGACTGCGATCCACGTTGCCTTGGTTGCCCTCCTCGGTCTGGCTCCTGCCAGCACCGCGTCTGCCGGCACGATCTCGTCGTGGAGCGGCGCCAGTTCCCAGGTGTGGGGCGCGAACTTGAATTGGGTCGGCGGCGCACCAAACAAGCCGAGCACCTCCGGCACTTATTCCCTTGTGTTCTCGGGTACGCCGGCGAACACGACCAGTAACAATAACGTCGGCGTGGTGAACATCGACTCCATTCTCTTCAGCAACGACGGGTCAGCCAGTCAGGCATCAGCGTTTACCGTTCGCAGCAGTTCGTCGACGAATATCCTGACACTGATCAATGGGGCCACGATTACGACCACTGTCGTTTCAGGAACCACGCTCCAGGACACCATCTCCGCGCCCCTCGCACTGTCGGGCACCAGCACCTTCAACCTCGGCACGAACCACAATCTACAGTTGACTGGTTCAATCTCGGGTGGCGGTACGCTCGTCAAGCAAGGGGGGGCGGATCTCTCCATCACGTCCGTGGCCACGATTGCTGGCGGCTTCGGCGGCATGACGATCGACTCTGGAACGGTCACGCTTGTGGGAACCGACAAGGTCACGTCGCTCGATGGCCGGACGGTGAAGATCGGTGGGGCCACGGCGGCGACCTTGAATTTTAGCTTGGGCAATACCGTCGGCTACTCGGGCACCTCGACCGCCAACTTCCAGATGGGCAACGACGCCACCATCCAGCTTACGAACAACAACTCCAACAGCCTGCAGTTCACGGCCGCCGACTTCAACGTCGCCAATGCCGCCGTCACGACCGCCAAGACGTTGACCTTCACGGGCGGTGGTACGGGCAATCTGCAGACCGTGACCATCGACGGTGTCATTCGCGACAACTCGACCAACGGAATCGTGAACGTCGCGTTCCTCGGGAAAAACGACTATGTGCTCACGAACAGCAGTACCTACACCGGAACCACCTCGGTCACTGCCAACGTGTTGGTGAACGGCACGCTGGCCAGCCCGACCGTCACGGTCAACAGCACCGGCTATCTCGGAGGCTCCGGCCGGCTTCGTGGCGCGGTGACCGTGCTCTCTGGTGGCACGTTTGCCCCGGGCGGCACCTCGGCGGGCTCCACCCTGACCGACACCATCGCGACTCTCACTGTCGGCAGCCTTAACCTCAATTCCGGCGCAACGACGAATCTCTCAGTCACCGGCACGACCGCCGGCAGCCTGTTCGATCAGGTTGCATTCACTGGTGGTTCACCCTCCGTGACTTATGGCGGCCTGCTCAACCTGACGTTGTCTGGCAGCTATGCCGACCAGACATCGTTCGGCTTGTTCAGCGGGTTCACGAGCCAAACTGGCAGCTTCAGTTCGATCTCGCTGAGTGCTGTCGGCACCGACTTCAACGGGATGTCTTTCAGCAGTCCGGATGCAAGTGGCGACTGGTACACCGGCTGGACCGCCAACAACCAGCAACTGAAGTTCTCCCAGTCGAGCGGCACGCTGACCGTGGTGCCCGAGCCGTCCACGATCGTCTTCGCCGGGATCGGCATGGCGATGTTTGGTTGGAGCACATGGGCGCGATGGCGTGCCAGGGCCCGTCGGCAGGTCATCGAGGCCGCCACCGCGTCCTGAAAGCGCTGCCCGGCGAGGGCCGTGGCCCCGCAAGCGCGCGGAGCATGCTGCTTTGACCGGCACCTGCTAGCATGGCCGCGGGTGCGTCCTCGATGGAGAGGACCACGAACCTCTCGCCTTCCCGGGGACATCCGTCATGCGCAATCGACTCACCGTGGCACTGCTGGTTGTGGCAGCCGTTTCGTTCATGCCGATGTCCCATGCACGGGCGGCTGAAGACGATGTGCAGGGGGCCAAGGCCGCCGTGGGGAAGTTTCACGAGGCACTCAATCTGCTGTTCACCGGGGAAGCGGGGCCCATCAAGGCCGTCTGGTCGCATGCCGATGACGTGACCTACATGGGTCCGGTGGGCGGTATGCAGGTCGGCTGGGCGCAGATCGAGCCCTACTGGGACAGGCAGGCTGCTAAAAAACTGGGTGGCAAGGTCGACGCGACCGATATGCACGTGGTGGCCAGCCCGCAGCTTGCCGTCGCCCACTACTACGAGAAGGGCGAGAACGTCATTGATGGCAAGCCGCAGCCCGTGTCGATCCGGACGACGACCACGCTCCGCAAGGAAAACGGGAAGTGGATGGTGATCGGCCACCACACCGACACGCTGGCCTACCTGCAGAAATAGGCTGACTCCAGAGAGAGACTGAGTATGAGGCTTGGCTGGGTCGGTTCGCAGCGGTTGTGCGGGTTGTAGCCCCTTCCCGCGGCTGTCAAGAAATCGGAACTACACTGATTTTATTGGCTAGCCCCTCCCGCTTCCGACCCCATGAACACCACACAGCGTCTCCTGCTCACGTCGCTCGGCCCCGTCATCGGCCTGATGGTGTTGTCGTGGCTGATGTTTCTGAACCAGCGGGATTTAAACCGCAGCCATACCAACAGGCATGAGTCGTTGCGGCTGGCCAGCGAACTGCGTGCCAGTTCTGACGAACTCACACGGCTGGCCCGTACCTACGTCGTGACAGGCGATCCGACGTATGAGCGAGAGTTCTGGCACGTGCTCGATGTTCGGAACGGCAAAAAAACACGGCCAGATGGCCGCACGGTGCCGCTGCGCACGCTCATGCAGCAGCAGGGCTTCACGAGCGAGGAGTTCGCCAAGCTCCAAGAGGCCGAGGACAATTCCAACGCCCTCGTGACGACCGAGACGATCGCCATGCACGCGATGAAGGGGGAGTTTGACGACGGCCGCGGCGGCTACACGCGGAAGGGGGCACCCGATCCCGAGTTGGCCCGCCGCATCATGCACGACGACAAGTATCACTCCGACAAGGGCATCATCATGGGGCCAATCGGTGAGTTCGCGACGCTCCTGGACGACCGCACGGAGGAGGCGACGCTGCGTTACCGCAGGTGGGGCGACCTGCTGCAGGTGGCAGGCCTCATCCTGACGGCGATCGCGCTGGTGACCGCCTGGCTCGGCATTCGTCGCCATGCCGCCGCCCTGCGGCAGGCCATCGGCACGCTCTCTGACAGTTCCGAACATGTGGCCAGCGGTGCGACGGAGGTCGCCTCGTCGAGCCGGCACCTGGCCCATGGCGCCACCGAGCAGGTCGCCGCGCTCGAAGAGATATCGGCCTCCGCCCGGCAGATGGCTGCAGGGGCGACCAACAACGCCCGGCGGACGCAGTCGGCCAGCGAACTCGTGGCCCGCGAGCAGCAGGAGTTTGCCGGTGCCACGGCCCTGCTCGGCGAGATGGTGACGGCCATCGAGAAGATCGCAGAGGCAGGCGGGCGGATTTCCACGATCAACAAACTGGTCGATGAGATCGCCTTTCAGACGAACATTCTTGCGCTCAATGCCGCCGTGGAGGCGGCTCGTGCGGGGGCGGCGGGCCAGGGGTTCGCCGTCGTGGCGGACGAGGTGCGGCGACTGGCGCAGCGGTGCGCCGGTGCTGCTCGCGAGTCCACCGCCCTGATCGAGGAGTCGATCGCCCGCACCCACGCCGGCCACGGGAAAATGACGCAACTGTCGGAGGCGATCCGCACGCTGGCAACAATGGCGACTGAAGTTCGCACCCTGATGGACGAAGTCCGCGATGGCAGCCGCGCTCAGCACGATGCGGTGGCGCGGATCGGGGCGGCGATCGGCCAGATCGAGCAGGTCACCCACCACGCGGCGGCGGGCGCCGAGCAGGGCTCGGTGGCGGCCGAGCAGATGACTGCCCAGGCCGTCGCGCTGCGTGACGTCGTGGCTGACCTCGAAGCGATGGTGGGGAGCGATCGAGAGGCCGAGGCGAGCATGCTGTTCAGGTCGTGACGATGCTGCGGGTTGTGCTGGCCAAAGGTGGGAAAATGTGTGTCGGCGGGGCTGACTTATTTGCCTTGCGCGATAATGCAAGCTAGGTTCTCTATGACGCCCGAGAGGGGCGTGCGGAATCAGTGGTCTGCGGGCGTCCTGGCGGATACGCCGGTCCACTCCATCGGTTTGTCCAACTCCCGCAGTTTTCTGATCAGCGTGCCCTCCGACTCCATCGATCCCTCTGCCGCCGTCACCACTCCATGACCAGCTCACAGGGCGATCTCCACGCCACCCTCGACTCGTTGCTCCAGCAGATTGGACTGGAACTGGCGTTCGTCGATGTCGCGCAGGAAAACGGCATCGCCGGCATGCATGAGCAGGTGCAGGCGCTCGCCGCGGCACTCGACTCAGCGGCGCAAGTGCCCGAGCCGATTCGACAGGCTGTGGCCGCCGCCCGCTCCTGGCTCGACGAACGGTCCGCGGCCGATGCCCGGTTTACCGAGGAGACCATCGCCTCGTTCAACGAATGGCATCCGTGGCTCGGCACGGCGCTAGCGGCCTGGGCTCACGGTCAGCCGTGCGCCGCTGTTCCCGCCGGCTGGGCTGTCGCGGCTGCTGCTCAAGCCGCACCGCCAGCAGCCGCTGCTGCCCCTGCCCCGGCCAAGGCCCAAGCTCCGGCCCCAGCCAAGGCCCCGGCCATCGCCGAGGCGGACGACCAGTTCAAGGACCAGCAGGTCGACATATCGATTACGGCTGGCGATGACGAACTCGTGCAGTTGTTTTGCGCGGAGGCGCAGGACCTGCTGCAGGACATCGAACAGGGTGTGCTCGTGCTGGAGACCGATCCCAGCAATGCCACCACGATCAACACACTGTTTCGTGCGTTCCACACGTTCAAGGGCAACTTGGGCGTGATGAAACTGGTCGTGCTCCAGCAACTCACGCACGAATTGGAATCGCTGCTCGATGCTGCCCGACGCGGCACGTTTCAGCTGGGCCGTGAATCGTTCGACGTGATTCTGGCCGGAGAAGATGTGCTCAAGCGGTACGTCGAGGAATTGTCGAAGCTGCTCGGCAGCCCAGATCAAAAAACAACGATTCCGCTGCCGATTCCTAAGCTGACTGCCAAGGTCCGCGGCCTCTTGGCCGAGGGACGCTCGGCCGCCCCGGCTGCCGCTCCCACTCCGCCAGCCAAACCTGCCGCTCCGGCTGCCGCTAAGCCGCAGCCGGTGGCTGCACCGTCGACCGCCGCTGTGCCGGCCCCCGTTGCGACCGAGAAAGTTGCTCCCGCTCCAGTCAAGCCGCCGCAGCCAGCTGTTGCTCCGGCTCCCACTCCGGCTGCAGTTGCGCCAGTGCCAGCTGCGCCGCTGTCCGCTCCACTGGAACCGGTATCGGCAGACTCTGCCAGTGCCGCCGCGGCCCCCAAGGCCCAGCAACGGTCGTCCGCCAGCACGGCCTCAGGGATCGTCCGCGTCGACACGCTCAAGCTCGACAGCCTCATCGATCTGGTTGGCGAACTGGTCATCGCGCAGTCGATGGTGGTGCAAAACACGGAGGTGACCACGGTCAATGACGGCCACCTCTCCCGCAGCCTTGGCCAACTCCGCGGCATCACGTCCGATCTGCAGCGGACCGCGATGTCGTTGCGGATGGTGCCGATCCGCAACACATTCCAGAAGATGGCGAGGCTCGTCCGCGACCTGGCTCTCCAGCAGGGCAAAGACATCCAGCTCGTGCTCCAGGGGGAAGACACGGAGCTCGACCGCACGATCGTCGAGGAGCTCGGGGATCCGCTGATCCACATGATCCGCAACTCGGCCGACCACGGCATCGAGCCGGCCGATCAGCGTCTCGCCAAGGGAAAAGCTGCCGCCGGCACGATCACGCTGCGGGCCTTCCACCAGGGTGGCTTGATCGTCATCGAGATCAAGGACGACGGCCGGGGGCTCAACCCCGACCGCATCCGCGCCAAGGCTATTGAACGAGGCCTGATCCGCGACGATGAGAGCCTCGACGAAGAGTCGATCTTCGAACTGATCTTTGCGCCGGGTTTCTCCACGGCGGAACAGGTCACCGACCTGTCAGGTCGCGGTGTCGGCATGGATGTGGTTCGCCGAAACATCGAGAAGATGCGGGGCACGGTCGAGATCCAGTCGGTGGTCGACCGCGGCACCACCTTCACCATCTCCTTGCCCCTCACGCTGGCGATCATCGAGGGACTGCTGGTGGGCGTTGGCGATCAGCGGTACATCGTGCCGACGCTCTCGGTGCGAGAGTCGTTTCGCCCGCTGCCGGGCATGGTGTCGACCGTGCAGGGCCGCGGAGAGATGGTGAGCGTTCGCGGACGGCTCACGCCGATGCTGCGGCTCGGTCGCCATCTCAACACGCCAAGCCGGGCGGTGGACCCGACCCAGGGCATCGTCGTGGTCGTGGAGTCGGGCCAGGAATCCCGCTGCCTGTTTGTCGACGAACTAATCGGCAAGCAGGAAGTGGTGATCAAGAGTCTTGGCGACATGTTTCGCAACCAGACCGAGTTTGCGGGCGCCGCGATCCTGGGCGACGGCCGCGTCGGTCTGATTCTTGACATCAACTCGCTGGTCAAACTGAAATCCAAGAACGGTGACACGGCTGCCTAGCCGATCCGCCCGCCGTGTGTTGCAAGGATCCTCCCCGGACAGACTCATGAAACCCACCACTCACCAGCACGCCACCTCCCAGTCGGCCGCGGCCGCCCTGCCCGGCAAATACCTGACGTTCACGCTCGGCGACGAGTCGTATGGCATTCCGGTGCTCAAGGTCCGGGAGATCATCCGGCTCTGCCCGGTCACGGCCGTCGCCAACATGCCCGAACACGTGAAGGGGGTGATCAACCTCCGCGGCAAGGTGATCCCGCTCGTCGACCTGCGGGCGAAGTTTCGGCTTCCGATCAGTGCAAACAACGAGCGGAACTGCATCGTGGTCACACAGATCGCCGCCCCCTCCGGTGGCACGCGGCTCTACGGCATCGTCGTGGACGGCGTCGAAGAGGTGGCCAACTTCGTCGCCGAGGACATCGAACCCACCCCCGATTTTGGCGGCGCCCTCGACGCTCACTTTATCACCGGCATGGCGAAGTCTGGCAACTCCGTCAAAACTCTCATCGACCTCGACAAGATTTCCTCGGAAGACGGCACGATCCCCATCCGAGAACTCAAGGAGCTGCATTCGTAGCGGTTCGCACCGCTTCCATTTGCCCCTGATCCATCATCATCGTCACCTCCTCGCACCCGAAAATCGACCCATGAGCACCATGACCATTCCCCGCCGCATCACGCTCGGCTTCCTGCTATTGGTTCTCCTGTCGCTGCTCATCGGCGGCCTTTCGCTCTGGCAGCTCTTGGGCCTCAAGCAAAACGTCCTCGTGCTGGCCGACAACTCGGTTCCCTCGGTCGTCACACTCAACGAGATCATCAAGGCCAATGCCGACACGGCTAAGCAGATTCGGCAGATCGTCCGGGGCGCGGAAGCTGATGGTGCGGTCACTGTCAACGACGCCGCTTTCCGCGCTGCGGTGGACAAGGGGAGCGAGTTGTGCTCAGGCTACTCGAAGCTCTTCTCCGACAAGGAGGATGAGCGGCTCTTCACCGCGGCGTTCGCCGCCCGTACCCAGTATCTCGCCACCGCCGCCAAGGTGATCGAACTGGCGGCCGGCGGGAAGGCGAAGGAGGCCCGGGAGCTGATGGCCAGTGATTCGGAGTCGCAGCTCGATCGCACGATCAAAGGGTTTGACGACGACATCACCTACAATATCAAGCTCGCCAACGATGAGGGAGTGAAGGCCAAGGCGAATGCCAGCCTCGCGTCGTTCCTGATTCCCGTGGTGGTGGCCATTTCAGCCTTACTCGGCGCCCTCATCGGTTGGGGCATCATCCGGACTGTATCGAGTGCCCTGGGGATGATCTCAAATGCGCTCCAGGAAGGGGCCACCCAGACCTCGACCGCCTCCGGTCAGCTCGCCGCGGCGAGCAACTCGCTGGCCGCCGGCTGCAGCGAGCAGGGCTCGAGCGTCGCCGAGACGAGCGCCGCCTTGGAGGAGATGTCGGTGATGATCCGCAGCACCGCCGACAACGCTGAAAAGGCGAAGGCCTTCGCGCAGCAGGCGCGGACCGCCGCCCAGTCTGGTGCCCAGACCATGCAGGAGATGAATACGGCGATGCACGCGATCGAGTCCTCGAGTGCCGAGGTGGCCAAGATCGTGAAGAACATCGATGAGATCGCCTTCCAGACCAACATTCTCGCCCTCAATGCTGCGGTGGAGGCCGCCCGGGCCGGTGAGGCCGGGGCGGGGTTCGCCGTGGTGGCTGACGAAGTGCGATCGCTCGCCCAGCGGAGTGCCGCGGCGGCCAAGGAGACTGCAGAAAAGATCGAGGCCGCCATCGCCAACAGCAAGCGCGGCTCGATGAGCTGCAGCAAGGTGGGCGAATCGCTCGAAGAGATCGTGCAGAAAGTAGCAGCTGCCGACGGCCTGGTGGCGGAGATCGCCACGGCGGCCAAGGAGCAGTCGCAGGGGATTCAGCAGGTCGGCGTGGCGATGACGCAGATGGACAAGGTCACGCAGGGTAACGCCTCCAACGCCGAGGAGAGCGCGTCGGCCGCGGAAGAGCTCAACAGCCAGGCCCACGCGATGCAAGACACCGTGCGGTTGCTGCGGTCGCTGGTCCGCCGTGAAAGCAGCCCGTTCGGCGGAGCGGTGCAACGTGGACCGGCACCTCGCGGCCAGTTGCGGCGGCCGGCCGCTGCCATGGTGAATCTGTCAGAGGCGAGGCGGTCGGTGCCGCAGATCCAGATGCCCGACGACAAGGTTTCCAGCGATCAGGACGATCGGCACTTCGCCAATTTCTGAGTCTTCTCGACCGGCCTGCGGTTCCTGTCACAACACCGACTGACACCAACGGAGTGGGGAGTTCGTCACGACCATGGAGTTTCCTGTAGACGCCACGCTCACGGCACAGGCATACGAGTTTCTCGCCCAGCTGGTGTATGAGCGGAGCCGTATCCGTCTGGGATTCGACAAGCAGTCGCTGGTGTCGGGCCGGCTTGGGCAGCGGCTGCGGGCCCTGGGCCTGAGCAATTACGAGCAGTATTGCAGCCTCCTGCGATCGCCCCACGCAGAAGACGAGATCAGTGAACTGATCGACCTGATCTCCACCAACCACACCCATTTCTTTCGTGAAACGGCCCACTTCGACGTCTTGCAGCGAGACGTCCTGCCGGCCCTCACCGGCCGGCTCGGTTTTGCCCAGCGGCCGTTGCGGTTTTGGTCGGCGGCGGCTTCGTCAGGCGAGGAGGTCTACTCGCTGGCCATCGTGCTGGCGGAATTCGCCCGGGTGCGGCCGGCGTTCACCTGGCAGATCGATGCCTCCGACATCTCCCAGCGGATGCTCGACCGCTGCCGCCGCGGCATTTACGCCGCCGAGAAGGTGGAGTTGCCCTCGCCGGAACTTCTCGAGCGGTACTTCCAGCGCGGATTCGGCGAACGCGAAGGGTATTATCGGGTGAAGGCCGAGTTGCGGCGGCATGTGGGGGTGCAGTACATCAACCTGTTCCAGCCGCACTACCCGCTGCCCAAGGGGCTGGACGTCATCTTCTGCAGAAACGTGATGATCTACTTCGACGTGCCGTCGCGGGAGCTGTTGGTCAATCGGCTCACGGAGCAGCTCGCGCCTGGCGGCTATCTGTTCGTGGGCCATTCCGAGAGCCTGATCGGTATCAGCCATTCCCTGAAGTCGGTCTGGCCGAGCGTTTACTGCCGAACGTGCTAAGAAGGTCACGCATGTCCATTCCCAACACCGCCCGCCCGGAAACTTCGCGTTCTCGTCGTCGACGATTCGGCGTTGGTCCGCAAGGCGATCAGCGACGCGCTCAACAAGGATCCGGAGATCGAGGTGGTTGGGTCCGCCTGCGATCCCTATGTGGCCCGCGAGAAGATCCTCCGGCTCCACCCCGACATCCTCACGCTCGACATGGAGATGCCGAGGATGGACGGGCTGACCTTCCTGAAGATTCTGATGGCGCAGCATCCGCTGCCGGTGGTCGTGGTCAGTTCGCTCACGCAGGCCGGGTCGCAGCTGGCGATGGACGCCATCGAGGCCGGCGCGGTCGACGTGCTGGCCAAGCCGGGCGGCAGCACGACGGTCGGTGACCTGGCTGAAAAACTCGCCTTCCATGTCAAGGCTGCCGCGGCGTCGACCCGCTTTCGTAATCGGCGTGTGGTGGCACCAGGCTCCGCCCCCACCCCCAACCATACCCCCATCCCCGTTCGCGGCCCTGCTGCGGTGCCCACCTCCCCGGCCCCGGCCGCGTCTGTGACGCCGTTCCCCGCGGCGGCGCCCCTCGTTCCGGTCCGGCCCCTGCTGGGGCGGGTCGATCCTCGGCAGCTGATCGTGATCGGATCGTCCACTGGCGGCATCGAGGCCCTGCGGACGGTGCTGCCACGGTTTCCCGGCAACATGCCGCCGGTCGTGGTCGTCCAGCACATCTCCGCCTACTTTTCGAAGGTGGTGGCCGAACGGCTCAACGCCGTCTGTGCCATGGACGTGTGCGAGGCGGAAGATGGCATGGTGCTGCGGCGCGGCATGTGCGTGATCGCCCCCGGGGAGCACCATCTGGCCATCGGCTGGCAGGGCGATGGGTACCGCGCGCGGCTCCTGCAGAGTCCACCCATCCACCACTGCAGGCCGTCGGTCGACGTGCTGTTTCGGTCGGCGGCGGAGACGGCCGGGAGACACGTGGTGGCCGCGCTGCTCACCGGCATGGGGAGCGACGGGGCGCTGGGCATGCAGGCGATCCGCAAAGCGGGCGGTACGAACATCGCGGAGGCCGAGCAGACCTGCGTCGTCTATGGGATGCCCAAGGCCGCGGTCGCACTGGGCGTCGTCGACATGGTGCTCCCGCTGCCCCGGATTGCCGACGCGATCATGGACGTGGCAGAGAAGAAGCCCGTCTGACGGTGGGCCGCTCCGGTTGTGACGGTTGGGCGGGGGCTCGGGCGGAAAAATTTGGAGCGCGTGGAAACCGGAGGTAGGATTCGGAGCATTCCGGTAAACCCTGCCGCCTGGGAAAACCTTCCCGGCTGCCCATGCCGGACGATTGCCTCCGCCCCCTCCTCTGGCTCCATCGTTCACATCATGAATACGTCCGCCACGCCCCGCCGCATCACAATCGGCTTCGCCGTCGTGATCCTCCTCTCAGTTCTTCTGGGCCTCTGGGCGGTCTGGCAGATCCTGGGCATCAACCGCAACGTCGTCAACCTGGCGACCAATGCGGTGCCATCGGTCGTCACGCTCAACAAGATCATCCAGGCCAATGCGGCGGCGTCGAAGACCGCGCTGAACCTCGTCCGGGCGCTCGGCAGCTCAAAGCAGGCGTCTGCTGAAGAGGCGGCCTTCACGTCCGCCAGAAGCAAGGGGGACGAACTCTGTGCGGAATATGCAGCGCTCTTATCCGACGCCGAGGACACCCGGCTGTTCAACGACGCCAAGTCTTTCCGTGAGGCCTATCTCGCCGCTGCGGTGAAGGCGATCGAACTGGCCCGGGATCAGAAGCAGGCCGCCGCCGAAGCCTGCATGGTCGAACAGGTCGAGCCGCTCCTCGACCGCGCCATCGACGGCTTCAACAAGGACATCGACTACAACATCATGCTGGCGGGCAAGGAGACGCAGTTTGCCAGCAACAAGGTGGCAAACAGCCTGTATTCGATCCTCCCGCTCCTGGTCGGGGTGGGACTGATCGGCGGTCTCATCGGCTGGAATACGGTGCGGTCGACGAAGGCCGCACTGGAGTCGATCAACGACGCGATCCAGGCCGGCATCGACAAGACCAACAACGCTCTGGCGGCGATCTCGGACTCACTGCAGCAGGGAGCCGATCAGACCGCGTCGAGTTCGTCACAGTTGTCGTCGGCCAGCCGGTCGCTGGCCACCGGGTGTAGCGAGCAGGGGGCATCGGTGACGGAGACCAGCGCGTCGCTGGAGGAAATCTCCGCAATGATCCGGGCCACGGCCGACAACGCCACGAAGGCGAAGGAGTTTGCCAATCAGGCCCGCGCCGCAGCCCTGCTGGGCAAGCAGACGATGTCGGACATGACCGTCGCCATGCAGTCGATCGAGACATCGAGCCTCGATATCTCCAAGATCGTCAAGAACATCGATGAGATCGCGTTTCAGACCAATATTCTCGCCCTCAACGCAGCGGTGGAAGCGGCCCGCGCCGGTGAGGCCGGCGCCGGCTTCGCCGTCGTTGCCGACGAGGTTCGCTCGCTCGCCCAGCGGAGCGCCGCCGCGGCCAAGGAGACGGCCGACAAGATCGAGGCCGCCATCGCCAGCACGCAGCGCGGCTCGAAGAGCTGCATGAACGTCGGCGACGCGCTGGAAGAGATCGTCGGCAAGGTGACTGAGGCTGACGTGCTCGTCGCCGAAATCGCCTCCGCCGCCAAGGAACAGGCCCAGGGCATCAGGCAGGTGGGCGTGGCCATGACCCAGATGGACAAGGTGACTCAGGGCAACGCGTCGAGCGCCGAACAGACCTCGAGCGCCGCTGAGGAACTCAACAGTCAGGCCAAGCTGCTGCAGGAAAACGTCGAGCAACTGCAGGAGCTGATCGCCAGCACCTCGCGGTCAGGAGGCGACGAGGCTGGCGCGAGAAGGCCGCCACGCGCCGTCGCCCAGCGGCCGGTGTCGCGGAGCAAAGGTATTTCGAGAGGCCGTCATGATGGAGCTGACAGCAGCGTGGCCGACGCCCGGCGACGGGAGGCGAGCATCGTGATGCCTGACGAGCGGAATGTGGCTGACGGCGACGACCTTAACTTCCGAAATTTCTGACCGGCGGCAGGCGTTGATCGGGCCACTGGTGCAACCCGCTGGACGACACCACCTTTCTTGCCGAGGATGGTGGCCATGACAGACCATCTACCCGCCGTCGTGTCTGCGTCGCTGCCACGCATAGGCTTTGTCGGCACCGGCATCATGGGCCGCAGCATGGCTGGCCATCTGCTTGCCGCCGGCCACCAACTGCACGTCTTCAACCGCACTCGCGAGAAGGCCCAGCCGCTCCTCGCAGCCGGTGCCGTGTGGCACGACGATCCCGGAAGCGTCGCCGCGGCCAGTGACGTGGTGATCACGATGCTTGGACTGCCGACGGACGTGGAGGAGGTCTATTTCGGTAGGAGCGATGCCGGAACGAAGGCCCACGTGGCCGGCCTGCTCGATTGTGCCCGTCCAGGAACGCTCTTGATCGACATGACGACATCGAGCCCGGCACTCGCCCAACGGATCGCCGCTGAGGCCACGTCCCGTGGTCTCGCCGCGATCGACGCGCCGGTCTCCGGAGGCGACGTGGGAGCGAGAAACGCCACGCTTGTGATCATGGCCGGTGGCGATGCCGCAGCCTTTGCGCGGGCCCGGCCGGTGCTCGATCGCCTGGGCAAGTCTGTCACGCTGCTGGGGCCGGCCGGCGCCGGCCAGCGGTGCAAGCTTGCCAATCAGATCGCCGTCGCCGTTGGGATGGTGGCGTGGTGCGAGGCGCTGGCTCATGCGTGTGCTGGCGGGCTCGATCCGGCGGCGGTGCAGCAGGTGATCGCCGGTGGTGCCGCAGGCAGCTGGGCGCTGACGAATCTCGCGCCCCGCAGCCTCGCCGGCGACTTCGCTCCCGGGTTTCTCGTCAGGCATCTGGTGAAGGACATTCGCATCGCCCGGGCCTGCGCGGAAGAGAGCGGCCTCGAACTCCCCGGCCTGGCCATGGCGGAGCGGCTTTTCGACGAGGTCATGGCCCGTGGCTGGGGCGACGAAGGCACACAGGCCCTCTACCGCCTCTACACGCATCCCGAAGGCTCTTCGTCGTAGGAGTTCCTTCTTTCCGCGTGGCATTGGTTCCCTACCTTGCATGTCAAAGGGGACGCAGCTCTTTTTATTTCATGAATGAAACAAGTTCGTTTCTTTCAGCTTGGTTTGAAGAATACCAAAGAATTTTGAATCCCTTTTGAGCGGATGCGTGATCAGATCCATCCGGTAGGAGGGATCGTACGGCACCTTCGAGACCACGCAGGCGTAATGCTCAGCGGCGGAAAAGAGATAATCGGTCGGGCCCATCGCTAAGAGCGATTTCAGCACGCTTAAAGCTTGCAAAGAATCCGTGCTGGGCCTGCGGAAAAAGCTCAATGCCCCTTGCAGGGAATCTGCATATTCCTTCACGCCCTCCGCAACAGCCTCGAAGACGATGTCGATTGGCGATTCGAATCGGCCTACCAACTGCATCAGATCTGGCCGATGATTGATAAGGTTTTCCATTTCCATCGGGGACATCGCCCGGGGGCTGGAGCCGAAGGCCGTCTTGCCGAATGCGGCCACCGAAGCGGCTTCGTAGCAGGCGACGGCAAATTCCGAACAAAACATGTTGGGCCGCACGTTGGAGACGTCGTGGCAGTAATCAAGAATATCGTTCAAGAATTTTTCGGTCGGCGTAGACGTCAATTGGTTCCTCAGCGAATTGCTCTGGAACTGGGGATCCCGAAACGACGACTTGGCGGCGCCGGGGAGGTCATAACCCCCGCCCATTGTGCCGGGTCGGTTCGTTGCCAGAGCCGTTGCCACCGCGACGACAGCTTTACTCAACTGAGGATTGCGGCAGCGGTACACGATGTACCTTTCGTGTGCGCGGCTCTGCAGAGTCGCCGTGATAACGCCCTCTCCAACGGCTTCGGCCATATTGCCGTTCGCGATGACGATCGCCGCGTGCTCCGAGGTTGAACTTCCGAGGTTCTTGAAAATGTGCTTCTCGCGAGACAAAAATCCATTATCAACTTTCACGACGTCGTCTTTTTTTGTCGCATGCTGAGCCCAGGTGATCGCTTTCTCAATGAAGTGTTTTTCTGTCTCAGGAAAAATCTTCTTGATCAATAAATCCGAAGGCTGCATCATCCCGAGCGGAATCGTTGGCAAGCTGCTGAACTGCTGGTAGTTGTCGATGCTCATTGAAGGCCTCTTTTTGAAAAGTCTCTTGGCATGTTATCGGTCTGGAAAAGGGGACGCAGCTCTTTCTATTCCATCGGGAACTGGGAGTGAAAAAGGGGACGCAGCTCTTTTTCGAAGAAATGTTTCACTCACACGGATTTATAAGATCAACCATAGAGCCCCCGTATCTCAATCAATCTGCTTTCCATGACCTCTCGTAGTTTGGACCTCAGTCCCGACTTAAACTTCTGCCCTGAGAGCCGGCCCGCCAGCCCCACCTCGAGCGGTTCCAGACGAACTTGCGCTTTCCCTTCGACAAACTCCTTCGCGTTTTTCAACCACCGCTGATCGTCAGCCATTGTCTCGGGACTGAACGCGTACCAGACACAGGCCACGCAAAACACCGTGCTATTCGTCTGAACCGCTTGAAGGACGTTGAGCGCATCTTGAGTCTGCGTCGAGGTTTTGCTGAAGAAACCTCGTGACTTCTGGTAATCGGTGACTGTGCGATGAAGCCTGGCTTCGTTCGCCTGAAGCCAGGTGTTCTTGATCGGCGCCCCGTCTCCACTCCCGGCCAGAAAATCATCTGCTGAAGGCCACAGCATGACGAGACTAAACGGTTCTCCGCGCTCGGTACGGGAGAAATCTTCGCAGTAGAGCCCCCTCAGAGAGACGCCCTGCCTTTCGAGCTCTCGAATGCATTGCCGTAGGTGGTCGGCCGTCGGCTGGTAGTGACCGCTTGAATTGTCGATCCCAACCAGCACGCCCTTCTTGACGAAAATCCTCCCGCCACACAGGACATCCCCACCTCCCATGTAAGACGAATGAAAAAATGGATTCTTCCCCATGCATTCGAGGAAGGTCCCTGGTGCATGGATTCCTGCATAAAGATCCCCATTTGTCGAGAGAACATACCCCGCACTATTGAGCCCGGGCTCGCGAAACGCCCCTACCATGTTAGGGTTGGGCCCAGCTCCGTGATTGAAGTATGAGATGTCTTGGGTGTCAACCAATTGGCCATGTGTTGCAAAATACAACTGCCCTCCGCGGATCAGAATCTTGTGTTTTGCCGCCTCTTCATCGCGCAACCACACCATGCTATGGCGTTGAAGATCTGGCCGATCACTGAGTTCTGGTTCTGCGATAAGGGTATCCGGGGTGTTGTCCACTCTTATTCCGTGACCGCTCAAGATGCATCGGTTGATCGCGAGATCGCCGATGTCTCTCCCCACGGAGAGACTGACTGACTTCGCCCCGATAAGCCGCTCGAGTTCTTGGGCCGCGGCCCAGTGCACAGCCCTCGAAAATTGATATGCCACGCAATCTCGGACGGTGCTGTGTGTCACGTTCCGCGAGACGCTCCGCATGATGTGGCCCGATTGTCGATAGATGCCTTGGAGCGACACTGATTTATCGGCGAGGCTAAAGACATCATCAGGCCATCTGTGGCGCGTGTAATACATGAGAAGATCCGTCAGCTGTTGGATCTCGGCTTGATGATAGGCCCGCGACGAGATTCGGGCCGCAGGATGGATCGCCATTCCACGAGCAGAGACGCTGAGCAACGCGTTTTTGTGTGCGGAACTAGACAGATAGTGCCCGACACGACGATCGATGTCGCTACTAAACGCCTGACCTGTCGGAATCGTGGAGTAGGCATGATTGTTCAAGTGGGGAGCGACGGCCGCCTCCCTCATGATCTGTTTCTTGGCGGCAGTTTCCATGGTGCATACGTCCTTTCGTACATTGAAGAACAGTCACAATAGCCCATGATTTCGCTGCCAGGCCGGGCCCTCACCCGCCGATCAGCACCGTCATACAGCCGAGCGTGATCACGCCGCCGTGGCTCGTGCTGTCGCCCATCCTCGCCGCCGGCATGCCGCCCACCATCACCGTGGCGCTCCCCTTGATCACCGTGCAGGGCGGGCCGACGCAGATCCCCATCGTGCCCAGTTGGGCCGCCGGCATCCCGCCGATCAGCACCGTGAATGCCGCCGGGGCGGCCAGCACGCCGCCGACGTGCGGCACGGGCCCCGTGAACATCGGGCAGACCTGCATATCGGCGACTCTCGCGGCGGGCTGTCCCATGGCTCAACTCCTTTCCCAGGTGTCGTTGCCTGAGGCAATCGCAAACCCGGCATCGATCAATCGCAAAAGCTCCTGCTTTGGCTCCGCGGGGGCCCGCCTGGCCGCTGCCAGCTTCACGGCCCCGGCCGCCGCCATGCCGGCCAGATGCGGCAGCGGCGGCAGTGGATCGAGGTGCGGCGGCGCGATCGATTCACCAGCCAGAAATGCGGCGAGCGCCGCACAGCCTGCCGGCGATGCCAGCCCCGCGACGTTAGCAGCGTCTTGCGCCGCGTAGGCCTTGAGCTGCTCGGGCTGCCGCACCCAGGCCTCGGCCGTCTCGAGCGCCCGCAGCTCCTTGGGCGTGGGGCTCCCGCCGGCCTCCAGCCGCGCGACTCGGCAGGCCCACCACGCCGCCCCGCGGCGCGACAGCGACTGAGCCAGCACGCTCACGGCATCCTCCGCCAGCCCGGCCTTCACGAGCGCCCTGGCGCTTTCCAGAAGCGAGCCGCCCGCAAGCGTGCCGTCGGACTGCTCGACCACAGCCACGACCGGCTCGGCGAGTTCGAGCTTGGCCAGCCGCATCCGGGCGGCTTCCTGTGTTGGATAGTGTTCGAGTGTGGTGGCTGCCATGGTTTTCGTTCTCCTACCCGATCATCGTGATGGCGCCTTGCGCCTGAAGCATGGCCGTGCCCTTGACGGTCGTCTGTAGGCCCTCGACTGTCGTCGATGTCGTGCCCTTGACGCTCACCGTGAGCCCGTTGATCGTCACACCCGCCGGGCCGATTTCGATCGAATTGCTGCCAACTTTCAGCGTGATGCCGGTCTGCCCCTCGATCGTCCACGACATCGCCTTCATCGTGCCGCTGCCGCTATTCACCTCCACGGAGTGGGATCCCGACGAGACCGTGAGCGAATGGCCTTGCTTGATCGTGCTCGACTGCTTGCCACCCACCGTGACGGTGTGGTTGCCTTGGGTCACGTCGAACGTGGCGTTGCCCTTGCTGACGGTGTACGTCTCGTCTCCCGTGGATACGGTCGTGCTGTTGTCCTTGAAGACAGTCAGGGCCCGGTTGCCTGCGCTACAGCCACTGGCCCCGATCTCCTCGGTGAGGTTGTTGTAGACCTTGACCGAGCGGTCGCCCTTGTCCTTCGTGACGAACCCGATCTCGAGCGCGTCGTCATTCTCGACCGTCCGCGTGAAGTTTCGTTCCGCGTGCAGCGTGACCAGTTCTGCGTCCTTCGTGTCGTCGAAGATGAGCTGACTGGCGTTTGCGACGGCCCCGTCTTTCGTGCTCCGCGTCTGCAGGCCACTCTGGGCGGCCTTCGACGGTAGCTCAAACGGCGGCTTGTTCGTGCCGTTGTAGACCACGCCTGTCACGAGCGGGCGGTTGGGGTCGTCGTCGAGGTGCGAGACGACAACCTCCATGCCGACTCGGGGAATGAACTGCGTGCCGAACTGGGGCCCGGCGAGCGACTGCGACACCCGGATCCAGCAGGAACTCTGCTCGTTCTTCTTGCCGTAGCGGTCCCAGTGGAACTGCACCTTGATGCGACCGTATTGGTCTGTGTAGATCTCCTCGCCGGATGGCCCAACGACCAGAGCCGTTTGCACGGTGCCCGCCGGCCACGCCGTATTGCGGATCGGCCGCCACACCGTCTCACTCGGCACCGACTCAAACGAATTCTCATATTCAAAGCCCGATCCCGCCTGGGCCGACGCCTCGTAGGCTCCACGGATGCTGGCCCGATGGATCACCTTTGTGAGCAGGTATTTCTTACCGCGCTCCGCCGAATTCGGGTGCGACTTGATCTTGAACGTGTAGCCCGGCGAGAAACTGCGGCACGTGCTCGTGCCAGAGGCGATGCTGGCCGTCGCCTCCTCCGCCTCGATCCGCACCTTGGCCGAGGTATCGCCGTCGGGCTTCTTCTCGTAGAGGCCCGGATAATTGAAGAGCTCCGCCTTACTGGCGCCCGAGTAAGCCGACTTGCCATTGCCCGTAGCCAACAGACTCGTCGTCGGCTCTTCGAAGGAGTAGTCGGTCTGGACGAACTTCCCAGGCCGGAAGGCATATTCGTGCCGCCAGCTCGTGATCACACCGGCCGTGGCCGGCGAAGCAAACCCCTGGGCCGTCTCGACGTCGGCGTCCTTGCAGTCGGTAAAGGCGGTGTTGGAGTCGGAGACCACCATCTTCAGCGATCCTTGCGCGTGCTCGAAGTGGTAGCCGATTCCCTCATGCTCCATGAGGCGGCTCATGAAGACGAAGTCGGTCTCCCGGTATTGCACGCAGTAATCCCAGGGGGAGTGGCTGCCCGAGATCTTCTTCGAAAGCGTCACCTCAGACGTATCGCCGAGTACCGCTTCGACGATGTCGGGCACCGACTGTTGCTGAAAGATCTTGCAGTCGCTTGTGAGCGAGGCGAACCACAGGCTCGGCACCACCTCGACCTGCCAGCGAGTGAGCACGTCGTCGCGGCCCACCCAGGAAAAGCGGCTGACATAGCCCGAGAACCAGCGGGGCGCGTTGCTTGAGTCATTGACCCGGAAGCTCACCTGCTTGCCAACGATCGCCGTGTCGCTCAAGGTCTCCTCGACGCTCAGGCACTCCAGGCGAAAGACGAACAGTTCGCCGAGAAGCTCCTCTCCGTCAAACGCCTCGAGCAGCAGTTTGTCCTTGCCAAGCGGCGTCTCGATCGCAAGCGGCTGGCCGTCTTGGGAATAGCTTGGTGGCATGGGAGCACCGTGTTCCTATTTTCGGTTCCTATTTCCTGTTCCTATTTCCTGTTCCTATTTCTTGGCAGCCCCGACGATGTAGTTGTCGGTGACCTTGCCCTGGCTCGCTCCGTCGGTCCCGAATTTCCCGTAGGTCCACGTTGCCTTGCCGTAGGTCAACGACACCCGCTCGGTCGGCTGGAGACTCTTGGGATCGGTGGAGTCCTCGAGGTCGTAGGCCGTCACGATCGCATCCTCTAACTCGTAAACGAGATAGGGCTGCGTCGCACCGCCGGTCATGGTGCACAGCTCGATCGTCACCTTCGCCAGCTTCTGCCCGCTCACGCAGGCCTTCTGGATCTTCACCGTGGCGGCGTCGAGGTCCTTCACCACGGTGATCTGTCCGACGGCAGTCGCCCCGCCGCCTCGCTCGCTCTGCTCGAAGCCGCCGGTCGCCCGCGTGAGCGGAGCCGACAGCGAGTGCATGATGCTCCAGCCCTTGTGCTTGGAGTCGGTGGCCTCGCCCTCGAAGTCTCCAAA
This sequence comes from Planctomycetia bacterium, assembly GCA_026401075.1. GTDB lineage: Bacteria > Planctomycetota > Planctomycetia > Pirellulales > UBA1268 > CAMCQY01. The sequence continues at coordinate 6,245 of JAPLNQ010000141.1, read as the reverse complement.
CTTCACAAATCCGCTGCGAGTGCTCGCCATGATGATTCCTCCCAAGAATGGACTGCAAACCGCCGGCGGGGCCGTCACCCCTGGCTGCAAGCCTCGGGGCGACGGCCACCGGACGTCGTCAGGACTGACAACTAGGCGTTCTTGCCCACTTCGTACGCCACCTCAACGTTGCCCTTCTTCGTCCCCTTGGCGTTGTCGAACTCGGTGTAGGTGTAGGTGATCTTCGAGAAGTTCATGCTCGCCTGCTCACTCGGCAGCGGCTCGCCCGAGCTATTGCCGTGCACCGAGTAGCCGGTAAACACCACGTTCTCCAGCTTCCACTTCAGATACGTCTCGGTCTTGCCACCGGTCGTCGTGGTGAACTCGACCAGCACTTCCTTGTTAAACTTGCCCAGTGCACAAGCTTCCATCAGCTTCGGCGATGACTTATCGAGTTGCCGGGTGAACGTGATGTCGCCCAGCGAGGTCTCGCCCTTGGTCCGCTGCTGGTCCACCGCGCCGCCCGGGATCGAGCGAAACACCGGCAACGAGGCCGAATCGGCCAGAATCCACTTGCTGTGCTGTGCATCGGAGGCTTCGCCCTCGATGCCGTCGATCTTTATGAAGAGTCCCATGATTATGCTCCCTTTCATCTCACAGCGAGCTGTTCGGTCAGCCCCGAGCGACGTGCTCGGAGACTCATTCCATCGTCCCGGGGCTGCTCGCTACAACCTCGGGCCGACGTTACGTTGTCGTGCGAATTTCTGATTTGTTGCGTGAACACCAAAAACATTTTTCAGCCCACCTGGCGTTCCCGGAAGAAACGCGATTTTAGGCCGGAAAACCAGGGCCGCGGGCAGCCCAAGGGGTCAGCCTATTTCGTAGCTAAATCCTCCCGCCGCCTGGTCCCAGCCCACCTCGATCGTCTCCACCGGCTCCCCTTCGGCCATTCGGGCCAGTAGCCGCGTGGAGAGTTCTGGCAGCATCGAGCCGGAAAGCACACGGTCGATGATGCGGGCACCGCTATCGACTTCGTGGCAGCGGTCGACAACCGCGCCAACCACCTCCGGCGTCCAAGTGAACCGGGCCTTGTAGGCGTTTTCCACCCGGCGGCGGATGCTCTTAAGCTTGAGTTCGCAGATGCCCCGCATCACGTCGTCGGCCAGCGGGTAGTAGGGGATCACGTTGAGCCGGCCCAGAAACGCCGGCTTGAAGACCTTGAGCAGGTCGTCGTGGAGGGCGTCGGCCAGGGCCGCGGGCTCGGGCCGCGTCTCGGGATCGGCACAGAGCTTCATGACTGTGTCGGTGCCGGCGTTGCTGGTCATGATGATGACGGTGTTCTTGAAGTTGATGTCGCGGCCCTCGCCATCCTTCATAGCGCCCTTGTCAAACACCTGATAGAAGATGTCCTGCACGCCAGGATGGGCCTTTTCCATCTCGTCGAGCAGCAATACGCCGTAGGGCCTGCGGCGGACCGCCTCCGTGAGCACGCCACCCTCGCCGTAGCCGACATATCCCGGCGGCGAGCCCATCAGGAGCGACACTTTGTGCTCCTCCTTAAACTCGCTCATGTTGATGACGGTCATGTTTGATTCATCGCCGAAGAGCAGTTCGGCAAGCGCCAGCGCCGTCTCCGTTTTTCCCACGCCGCTGGTGCCGGCCAGCAGGAACACACCCGTAGGACGGTTGGGATCGGTGAGCCCGGCCCGCGACGTGCGAATTCGCTCGGCGATCACCGCAAGCGCGTGCGACTGGCCAATGACCCGCTCCTCCAGCCTCTTCTGCAGTTCGAGCACGCCGCGGATCTCGTCCGATACCATGCGGCCCACCGGGATGCCGGTCCACCCGGCCACCACTTCCGCGATCGCCTGCCCGTCAACACAGGGGCTCACCAGCGGCGTCTCCCCCTGCACCTTCTTCAGTTGCTGCTCAAGGCCCACGAGCGTGGCCCGCAGTTTCTCCTGCTCGGCCTCCGGGAGCGGGGCGGCTCCGTCGGCAGGCTGCACCGTCGCCATCAGCGTGGCCCGCTCGGCCCGGATCTGCTCGACGAGTTTTGATTCCTCGCCAAATCTCGCCTCCAGTGCGGCGAGCGTCGTGCCTATCTCATTCTTCTTTGCGGCGAGTTCGGTGATCGTGGCGGCGTGATCGGCGCCCGCAGCCTGCTCTCGCTTGAGAATATCGATCTCGATGGTGAGGGCGTCGATCGTCCGCCGCGCATCCTCGATCGCCGGCGGTGTGGCCGCCTGACCGATCGCCACCTTGGCGCAGGCCGTGTCGAGCAGGCTCACACCCTTGTCGGGCAGTTGCCGGCCGGGGATGAACCGCCGCGAGAGTTTGACGGCCTCCACCACCGCCTCGTCGAGCACCGACACCTTGTGGTGCTTTTCGAGCGTTTCGACCATGCCGCGGAGCATCCGACAGGCCATCTCGTCGGTCGGCTCCTCCACCTTCACCACCTGAAACCGTCGCGCCAGTGCCGCGTCCTTCTCGAAATACTTCTTGTATTCGGCCCACGTGGTGGCGGCGATTGTTCGCAGCTCACCGCGGGCAAGCGCCGGCTTGAGCATGTTGGCCGCATCCCCCTGCCCCGCCTGGCCGCCGGCACCGATGAGCGTGTGGGCTTCGTCTATAAAGAGGATGATCGGCGTTGGCGACTTCTTCACCTCGTCGATCACGCCCTTGAGCCGGTTTTCGAATTCCCCCTTCACGCCAGCGCCCGCCTGCAACAGGCTCAGGTCGAGCGTGCGGAGCGAGACATTCTTCAGCGGCTCAGGCACGTCGCCATCGGCGATCCGCTGGGCGAATCCTTCGACGACCGCCGTCTTGCCGACGCCCGCCTCGCCGGTGAGGATCGGGTTGTTCTGCCGCCGCCGCGTGAGGATATCGATGATCTGCCGCACTTCGGCCTCGCGGCCCCGCACGGGATCGATCTTCCCGGCCTTCGCGCGGCCGGTGAGGTCGATCGTGTATTGATCGAGGTTGGGCGTCTTGGTCGGCCCGCGAGGCTTGCCATCGGCCCCCACGGCCGCGTCATTCGCAGACGCGTCGCCTGAGGCCGCGCCGCCAGGCATGAAGTCGGATTCGGTCGATCGCGGAAACACGCGCGACGCCTCGCGGCGGAGCACGTCGGGCGAGATCCGGCGAAACTCATCCGAGGCGGCAAGCAGCCGCTGGGAGAGCGATTCATCGGAGAGCAGGGCCACGAGCAGCCATGCGCCGCGGACCTTCTCGTCGCCGAAGTCGACGCTCGCGATCAGCCAGGCCTGCTTGATTAAGTCACAGACCTCGGGCGACAGCAGTGGCGGGCGGGCGTTGCCGGTCTTGAGGCGGTCGATCGCCTTGGTGAGATCGGTGAGCACTCTACCCTGATCGATGTCGAAATGCTTGAGCAGCAAGCAGATGTCGTTGCCCGGCTGCTCCAGCAGTTTCGTGAGCCAGTGCTCCACCTCGACGTTGTAATTCGTCCGCGAGAGGCACAGCCCGGCTGCCCCTTCAAGCGCCCGCTGGCAGACGGGGTTCAGCTTCCCGATGAGTCCCTTGAGATCGAGTCCGGCCATGCTGCGGTTCCCTCACGTCTGCGGTGATCGCGTGTCGTAACATCCGGAGGCTCCGGAAGACACTTCATAATCGCGAAGAGCATACCAGCCGCGGCACTCCGCCGAAACCGGCCCCACTCCAGCCCGATCGCCGGAAGAGACATGGTGAGATAACGCTACCGTCGACGACGGCCTGCGGCAGCTTTCTTCGCCCGCGCGGCCGGCCGCTTCGGAGCCGCAAGCGTTCGTTTCGGAGCCACAGCCGCCCGCTTCGGAGCCGCCCGACGCTTCTGCACCGCCGGCTTCTGCGGCAGGAGTGATTTCAGCGCCGCTATGGCGGCTGCGTAGTCGGGCTCGTTGGTGATCTCGGGGACCACTTCCTCGTACTGCACCACCCCTGCTGCATCGACCACGAAGACGGCCCGAGCGAGGATGAGCGGCTCCTCGATCACTACGCCGAAGGCCCGGCCGAAGCTCTGGTCGAAATAGTCGCTCAAGCCCATGAGGTGCTTGAGTCGCTCAGTCTCCTTGAACCGGTTCAAAGTGAACGGCAGATCGGAGCTCACGAGTACCGCAGTCACGTCTTCGTGAATCGGCCGCAGATACTTCTCGAACGTGCGGGCCTGGATCTTGCCGACCGGCGTGTCGACCGAGGTGATCACACTCAACAGCAGTGGCCGGCCACGTTCGAGGAGGTCATCTCGGCCGATCGCCCCCCCCCCCTCGCCCTTGTTGAAGTACCAGAGCCGAAAGTCGGGCGCGGGCTCGCCCACGGAGAGAGCATCTCCACCGAGGGCATGCGTGACTCCGAGAAACGTGATTGCTCTCTGCTTTGACATCATGGTGCCTCCCGTTGCGTCGCAACTTGTACTCCTACGCACCTGCCGCCGCCTTGATCTGTGCCGGTACCTTAAATGCGTTCAGAAGAAATCCACGGAGCCGCTGCCCGACGACACTCTTTGGCACCGCGTGCTCGCCCGTCGGATCGAAGCCGAGCACATAGTAAAGATTCTGGTAGATGGGATGTTCCGGCAACGCATAAACCTTAGTCAAATCATCCTTTTCAAAAAACTTCGCCTTTACCGACTTGCACCGAACATCGTCGGTGCCGATCCACTTAACCGCGCTCTTGAGGAACGCGTCCGTATCGGCGGACTTTGAATTCCAGAAACTTGTGTCGTTGCGGTAGTTTCCGATGGCAGTTGCCACCGCGTTCTTGACGAATGCCTGAGACTCCTGATTCGTACTCCAATTAGCTGGAACGACGTAACCCGCTTCCCGTGCCAAACGCAAGGGCACCGTTTTGGGTCCTTCGCTGGAAGGCATATCAACTTGGCACCAGGGATCACCAGGCTTCAACACGACGTACGCGGCTCCATTGTCAAATCCCGTCACCCTTTTGACCTCATCTTTGAATGCGCCTTGCGATTGCCCAACCTCAACGAACTGTTCCATGGAACCGTCCAGCGGCGAAAGTAAACACCATTGTGTTGAGTTGATTCTGCCCTTGTGATCAGGGGCATCGTCTATAAACCTGCCTCTGAGATACACGCTGGAATATGCCTCACACACCTGCGATGGCTCGTCATAGCGACAGGCGTAGTTGCCGTCCCACAGGGCACCCCTCGCCTTGACTACCCAGTGATTTCCAAACGGGTTGTCTATTTCGCTGCCGGGCACAGCCACAAAACGCTCGCCATCGGCGTGCATTACGCGCGACCGATATTCGTTTCGATTGCTCGCTGCAGGCACATAAGGGACGGCTCCAAAGCGGGTGGCCCTCTCACCTACGTAGGCGAATACGGAAGCCCTCTTTTGTTTGACGGGTTCGATAAAAGCCATACTAAGGGATGTTATCGGAACTCCCACGCACACGAGCATCATGGCGAAACCGTGCGCCACGTTGGAGCAATTGCCAATCGATTCCATCGGGTTGTAGAGGACGTTGACGTTGCCTCCTCCGAAGAGCTTTGTATTAAAATCTTCGTCGGCCGCTAATAAACGAGCCATGGATTCGGATTGTACGTATCTGTACCCAGACCTGGCGAGCCAGTCCAGAAATAATCTAAATGCCGTTTCGATGGTCATGGGCGCACGGGGTCGAGGCGCAGGACGCCCTGCTGCGCGAAGCTGCAGGTCTTCCACTGGATGAGTGCCGTCACGATACTGATAAGGACCACGACCGCTATTGATTCCATCAATAAGTCTGCGGAGCCGCTCGCGCCCAATTGTTCCCGCCCGTTGCTCAAATCTGAGCTGATCGCTGGTGATTACAAGATGCCTCGTCATTTGCTCATTGTCGCAGAGCACTGCGTGTTCGATTATCGGAATATACCGCTCAAGGTCAGCAAGGTTGAGGCGAGGCAGAAACCCTGTTCTATAATCGATGAATTTATCACTCATGAGATTCTCTCGACCACGCTTATAGTGTGTGTGACCATCTACCCACCGAATTCCTGCTGACGCTTCCGTCGATTAGCACATTGTCTCGGCCGGCGCGAGGGAACCATCACCGCAAGCATGCGTTCAATGCGGCCGGTTGCGTCTCGCGCCGCGGGCCGAAACCGGGCAGTGTATCCTCTGCGTTTATGATAAAGCAACCCCTCTTCTGTAAATGCCGGGATGAGCAGGCGGGTCATCTGGCTTTCATGTTCAGGTAAGACCTTTCTGTTTCCCAGTCGTCGCTGATCTCGCTGAGGACTGCCGACACGAGTCTGAGCAGTGATGCCT